>DCSM01000078.1:4891-5752 GCA_002325605.1 Chloroflexaceae bacterium UBA1466 | reverse complement strand
CTATTTTCAAGCAGGAATACCCGCAAACCGCGTTTTTCTCTCCTATTATGGTACAGACTTAGCGCATTTTGGGCCCAAAGCTCCAGGTAAATTGCGTGAAGAATTAGCTATTGGGCCCGAAACCGTCTTAATCGGTATGGTAGCTTTTATGTATGCGCCAAAATGGTTTTTAGGGCAGCGCCGTGGCCTCAAAGGGCATGAGGATTTGATAGACGCAGTTGCAATTTGCCAGGCAAAAGGCTTAGATGTGCGAGTGGTTTTTATCGGGGGAGCCTGGAATGGGGCTACTAATTATGAAGCCCAAGTTCGAGCCTACGGAGAAAAGCGCTGCGGCAAGCGGGCCTTTTTCTTAGGTACACGTTCAGATGTATCTCAGCTTTATAGTGATTTTACGCTGGCTATTCACCCTTCCCACTCAGAAAATGTGGGCGGTGCAGTTGAATCGCTGCTCTTTGCTATCCCCACTATTGCTACAAACGTTGGTGGTTTCCCCGATCTAATCCTTCCTGGCGAAACGGGTTGGCTTGTCCCGCCGCATAAGCCGCATCATCTCGCCGCAGCCATCATGGAAGCTGTGCAAAATCCAGGGCTGGCAACGCAAAAGGCACTTAAAGGCCAAAAACTAGCCAGAGAATTATTTGATCTTCGCAAGACCGCCCAGCAAGTAGCCTCAATTTATACTGATATTCTCCAGATAAGAAGCTAATTTTGCTGATATAGCATCAATTTCGAGAAATAAATCGCGTTTATTGATAGTGGGTAGTGTTTCAGAATACTATCCATTATTGTTTTGACGCAATTATTTCAAGGAATTGGTGTAAAGATGAAAATCTACTATCCTTATGGCAAACGGCTTCTTGA
>DCSM01000078.1:0-4767 GCA_002325605.1 Chloroflexaceae bacterium UBA1466 | reverse complement strand
GTGCGAATCAAACTTGGCTCGCCGATTCTCTTTCGCCAAGTGCGCCCTGGACTCCACGGCCAACCTTTCACGATGTTCAAGTTCCGCACGATGCGCGATCTCTATGACCAGAATGGTAAGCTGCTACCTGATGCAGATCGGCTTACTTCCTTTGGGTGCTTCCTGCGGCGCAGCAGTTTGGATGAGTTACCTGAGTTGTTCAATGTTCTCAAGGGCGAAATGAGTTTGGTCGGCCCGCGCCCGCTTCTAGTGCATTATCTGGCACTCTATACGCCCCCGCAAATGCGCCGCCACGAAGTGCCTCCAGGGATCACGGGCTGGGCCCAAGTCAATGGGCGCAACAGGCTTGCTTGGGAACAGAAATTCGTCTTAGATGTTTGGTACGTCGACCACCTTTCCTTCCTGCTTGATCTAAAGATCATCCTGCTGACCCTTTGGAAGATCGGCAAGCAAGAGGGGATCTGTCAGCCAGCACGAGCAACCATTGATGAGTTTAGGGGGCCAAAGGCTATGCCTAATGTTTTGCTAATTGGGGCCGGGGGCCACGCTCAAGTTGTGGCCGACATCTTGCTTAGGAGCCAAGAAGCTAGTGGGGAGAACGATGTCTCCCTCCTGGGCTATCTCGATGATAACCCCAACCTCCAAAAAAAGGCTTTCCTGGAGAAGGTCGTTCTAGGGGGGATCGCAGCGCTAGATCAGATTGCCCACGATAGCTTAATCATTGCTATTGGCGATAACGTTACCCGCCGCATCCTCTTTGAGAAGTTTCAGGCCCGCAAGGAAGCTTTTGCTATCGCCAAGCATCCTTCAGCGATTGTGGCTCCCGATGTTCTGATCGGCGAGGGAACGATGCTTTGTGCTGGCACAATCGTCAATCCTGGGACAAGGCTTGGCAAGAATGTGATCCTGAATACGGGTTGCACGATTGATCACCATAGCTCTATCGGAGACCACGTGCATGTTGCTCCTGGGGCCCATTTGGGCGGCGAGGTTGAAGTTGGGGAAGGAACCTTGATTGGGATTGGCGCAATAGTTCTTCCTGGAGTACATATTGGTAGTTGGTCGATCATAGGGGCAGGGGCCGTTGTTACAACCAATGTCCCTAACCAGGCCTTGGTCATTGGGGTTCCAGGGCGGGTTGTACGCCAGGAGTATGACCATACACCGCCTACAAGAAATGGGCATTCTAGCAAGGAGGAAAGAAGGACGATTCCCTTAGCCGATTGCCAGTGCAATTGAACTATCTAAGAACAAGTAGACCATTCACTTTCTCTAAATACAGAGGTATTCATGAACATTCCAATGTCGGGCCCTGACCTAACAGAGGTCGAGCTAACGGCCATCAATGAAGTTCTCAAGACATCCTTCCTGAGCTTTGGGCCCCAGCTTAGGGCCTTCGAAGCAGCTTTTGCCAATGCTGTTGGAACGACGTATGCAGTGGGAGTCAATTCGGGCACTAGTGGGTTACACCTTTGCACCATTGCTGCTGGCTTAACCGAAGGGGACCTGGCTCTGACTACCCCTTTCTCGTTCATTGCCTCTGCGAATAGCCTGCTTTACGAACGGTCTATCCCCATCTTCATTGATGTCGATCCCCTAACGAACAATCTCAACCCCACCATGGTGGCCGAAGCTGCTTCTAATCTCGCTCACAACCCCCATTCGGCAGCCAGCAAAGCCTGGTTGCCCCCAGCCTTCCAGGGTTCAACTACCGCCATTAAGCAACTGAAAGCCCTACTAGTTGTCCATGCCTTTGGGCAGCCCGCCGCAATGGATGAACTTACTAGTACGGCCCAGCAGCATGGCTTGTTTCTCATCGAGGATGCTTGTGAGGCTCTAGGCTCAACCTACAAGGGTCGGAAGGTCGGCAACTTGGGCGACGTAGCAGCTTTTGGCTTCTATCCCAATAAGCAGATCACGACAGGTGAAGGTGGGATGATCTGTACCAACCAACCCCAGAGGGATAATCTTTTCCGCTCCTTACGCAACCAGGGTCGAGATACCTTTGATTGCTGGTTAAATCACACCCGCCTTGGCTATAACTATCGCCTTGATGAGCTGAGTGCGGCCTTAGGGTTAGCACAGTTGCAACGCCTTGAGAGCATCTTAGCCAAACGCGCTCAGGTAGCTCAATGGTACAACGAACGGCTGGATGGGGTGGAGCTATTGGCTTTGCCGCAGATTGCCCAAACTACGACCTTGATGTCTTGGTTTGTCTATGTGGTGCGGGTCCTTCCCCCCGCCAACCGCGACGACGTTCTGGCGCAGCTAGAGCAGGCTAACATCCCGACCCGCCCATACTTCACCCCCATCCATCTCCAGCCCTTCTACCGAGAGAAGTTTGGTTATCATCCTGGCTGCTTCCCAGTTACTGAATACTTAGGGCAGGTCTCCTTGGCCTTACCCTTCTCCAGCGTGATGACTGAGCAACAAGTAGACTATGTCTGCTACAAGCTGCAAAAGGTTCTGACGCTTAAAAGTAAGACTAAGCCCCTACCTTCCCTTCTGCCGAGCCTCAGCTGCTAGATTAGCGATGCGGCAGGCCAAGGCCCCTGCCCCGATCCCATTATCAATGTTGACAACCGCCAGCCCTGGCGTACAGCTTTGGAGCATACTGAGCAATGCCGCTTCCCCCTTTCCCCCCAACCCATACCCAACGCTCGTCGGGAGGCCTATCACGGGCAACGGTACAAGCCCCGTTACCACTGACGCTAACGCTCCATCCATCCCCGCCACCACGATGATCACATCTACCGCAGGTGGAGTAAGCATCAGTTCGAGGGGCTTTGCTAACCTACTTAGGCCTGCCACCCCCACATCGTAAGCAGCTTGCACCCTACACCCTAGCTCTTGGCAAATAATAAGCGCCTCTTCGGCACAGGGTAGGTCTGACGTACCTGCGGTCAGCAACCCAACGCGCCCTCCTGTCTCGCTGATCGCTCCTCCCTTCCCCCTAAGCACCACGGTTTGCCCACTTGGGGAAGCTTCTACCAAATCATTAAACCTTGCTTCAAGCGCGACCAGCAATTCGGCAGAAACATGGCTTAGGATTACGCGCCCCTCCTCCGCAAGCATCCGCTCGGCGATGCTCAGGCAGATCGGGATGCTCTTCCGCGCCGCAAAGATCACTTCAGGGATCCCTGTGCGGGCCTGGCGCGAAGGGTCAGCGCAGGCAAGGTCAGTTAGGATTTGAAGGTGGGGAGACTTAGCCATACCTTTGCTCATGCATACTCCCACTGCGCCAGCCAGCAAGGTCAAGGGTTACATAGGTGAAGCCCAAGTTCTGGAATGCTTCGATTAACCGTAAGCGGTTGGCAGGAGCGGTCAAGAGAGGGAAGGCGGCTGGCTCTACCTCGATCCTGGCAATCGCCCCATGATGGCGTACTCTGACTTGGTTCACTCCTAGCTCCCGCTTGAGGAAAGCTTCGGCTTGCGCTACTTGAATCAACCCTTCAGTCGTAATGAACTGCCCAAAGGGGATGCGGGAGGCCAAACAAACCATGGACGGCTTATTGTGATTGGGTAAGCCAAGTTCCTGTGCGAGGAAGCGAATGGTCTGCTTATCCAGCTTTGCCGCTAGAAGAGGGGCCGCAACCTTATGGCGGTGCGCGGCTTGCATCCCAGGCCGCTCATCCACTAGATCATCTACATTGGCCCCGTAAGCTACAGCCTTTAGCCCTCTTTGAGCCGCAAGCTTCCATAACCTTTGAAACAACTCATCCTTACAGTGAAAGCAGCGATCTTGACCATTTTGGAGATAGGCAAGATTACTAAGCTCATCCGTGGTTAGAACTTCCAATGGAACCCCAATAAGTTGCGCTAAGGAACGGGCCTCCACCAACTCATCTGGTGGGAGACTCACTGAATCAGCAATCGCCGCTAAGACCTTCCCCTCCCCTAGCACCTTATGGCACATTGCCAAGAGATAGGTACTGTCGACCCCCGCCGAAAAGGCTACCACCACCGACCCCAACGCTTCGACCTGGGCTATCAATTCGGCCTTAGATCGCTCGATGTCCATGATACTTTTCCTTTACTTCAAACTTGTTGCTTTAGGAAGGTCTTTACTTCCTCACAAAACGCTGCTGGGTCATGCCAAGCGACAACATGCCCCGCATCGGCCTCATAGCGCAACTGGGCCCCTGGAATCGCTGCTGCAAGGGCCCTTCCCTGAGCTTCGGGGCAAAAGTTGTCCCGTCCCCCTTGAAAGATCAGCGTTGGGCTTCGCAACTGCGATAGCCCAGGCGTGATGATCTCCCCCGTCCCTTCTAACCCTTCAATCACCGTCAACAGACCTGCTTGCAAAGTAGCCCACCACCCCTCCCCGTGCTGCCCTTGCATGTACCTTTCCCAAGCCGCCGATGTCTCCCGTACTCTGGCGCGATGGGCCAGCAACGTCTCCCGACTCACGTAGCTAAAAACACTATCCAGTATGAGGGCGTTAATGGCAGCGGGGGCAACCTTTGCAGCATTAAGGGCCGTAATCCCTCCCGCACTCATTCCCAACACGGCAGAAGCAGCGTTGGGGAAAAGTTGCGTTAAAGCATCGGCGAGAGCTTCCCCCTGGAGCGCAAAGTAGGAAGGGGTAAAGAGCTTCGCTGGGCGGGCTGAGTGCCCATGCCCTAGAAGGTCAAAGCTTAACACCTGATAAGTGGCAGCGAAGCGAGCCGCTAACCGTTCCTGGCTCGCAGCGGTCATGGTATTCCCATGCAACAAGATTAAGGGGCGACCTCTCCCTACGGTGAGGTAGAACAAGTCACCGTGGCG
>DCSM01000069.1 GCA_002325605.1 Chloroflexaceae bacterium UBA1466 | reverse complement strand
CTGATTTGCACGAAGATACTGCCCGATTCGGTAAGAAGCTCCCGCGCTGCAACCAAACGGTCTCGTAAGTAGCTCAAGTAGGAATGGATGCCCAGTTCCCAGGTATCCCGAAAGGCTTTGATCTGCTCAGGTTGAAGAGAAGTATCTTCCCATTTGCCATCCTTAACGTCACGTTTGCGGGTGCTGACTTGCCAATTACTGCCAAACTTGATGCCATACGGGGGGTCAAGGTAGATCATTTGCACCTGGCCGGCTAAGGCTTCCTTTGCCAGAAGGGAAGTCATGACTAAGAGGGAATCGCCTAAGATCAGGCGGTTCGACCAATTCAGCTGATGGCGGTAGAAGTCGACGGTCTGTTCATGGGAAAGAAGGCCGTCAAAGGTGGCAAAGAGGGAAGGTTGGGCGACGGAGTTTTGGGCGCGGATCTGGTCAATGAGCGCTTGGGGCTGAATCTTCTCCTGAATGTAGATGGGGACACTGGCGACGGTCAGGGGCGTTTGATCTTGCGCGTCTTTGCCCTTCCACACGAGTTGGGGGTCGAGGGAGATGTCGCGGGCGTAGAGGTCGCCATCAAAGGTGTGGGGCTGCGGCTGAAGCACCGCATCTTCGGCTAAGGCGCGGAGTTCATTGGTTGGGTTGTTGACGCGCTTGTCGTCGTGGTGGTGGGCCGTCACGACACGGGCGGGTTTGGGGGGGGCGGGTTTCTTGGGCGGCATGCTAAAGACCTTTCGGTGCTAAGTTGCAGGCTGGAAGCCCGCGCTACGTGTCCCTTTCGCAGGCTGGAAGCCCGCGGCTACGCCAGATTCGGTGTAGGACAGGCCTCCTGCCTGGCCGGCTAGACAGCTTCAGACCTTTAGAGTTTTAGCAACCCTAAAGGCCTGAAGTTTATTTTGATTCAATTTTAAGTCAAACTTGCGCTGTTGTCAAGAAACGAAGGTTTCCGGTGCTACTTTGTTGCAGAAGGAGCTGCGCCTGGAGCGCCTTTCCCCTCTTCGGGTGCAAAAGCTACCAAAACACGGTAGACCGTGAAGAAGAGGATGCTCCCGCCACTGGTAAAGTAGATCCCCTTTGCCCAAAGGGTGCTACTATCTGTGCCACTTGTCAAGCCGTGAAGGAGGGCCAGCAGAAAAACAGAGAAGCTCAAAACGTGAATGACTTGCCAGGCAAAACGCCCGATCTGCTTGCGAACGTAGAAACTTAGGGCCACAAGCAGCAGCATGTAGAAACTTACTTGCCCCAACCCGATCCATTGGGGGCGGTAGTTAGCCCCTGCAAAGGGAATTAAAAGTTGGCCCAGCGTATACTTAGAGTAGCTATCGCCCAGCAAGATCAAGGCATGAAAGAGGGCAAAGGCCAAACCAAGTAAGCTGGTGTGTTGGTGAAGGTCAAAGGCCACGGGGCCACCAGGCCACAAGCGGGCCAGCTTATTGGTGAGACTTAGGCCCAGTATCATCGAGAGCCAGAGGAGAAAAAAGGCCACGAAACCCGTTGTACGGGAGAGATACCAATAGGCTTTGGGGTCGGAGCCAAGCAGTGACGTGCTAAGGCCTGGCAACCAGTGAGGGAAGGCGATTACGGCAGCAAAAACCCCGACGGTGACCGAAAGTAAGAGCAGAACCAAGTTCTGAAAGGCCATTGCTGGCGGGAGATCGTCTAAGTTTTCGGTTACTTCAAGCCGATGATGCTTCTTTGCGCTCCGCGCTGGCGGGCTGACCTTTGGGGTTGGTTTATCGGGCGCTAAGGCAACCGTTTCGCCCGTGGCCGCTGGGGCAATTACAACCTTCCCCGCATTGGGGTCTAAAACCGTCTCAGTGGTGGGCGCAACTTCTTGCACCTTCGCTGTGGAATTTGTTGCTTCTTTTTTAGGCATAGTTAAATTCCTCCTCAAAATTAAGATTAAAGATAAGGGCTTTCAGCCTGGTTTTTGCCAAAGAAAAGGTTGAAGGTTATGGCTATAGATGACTTTCCCATCATCTAAAACGAGGAAACTGGCGAGGGAAGGGTGGGATTCAAGCCAAGCTAAACCCTTTTCGCTCCCCAAAATGAGCATTGCTTTGGCCGCAACATCAGCTTCTAAGGTGCTGGGGCCGACCACCGTAACGCTTACAAGGTTGGTTTGAGCAGGTTGCCCCGTGCGTGGGTCAATGATATGGTGTTGCCAAAGATCCCCTTGTTGCCAACGGCGATAATCGCGCCCCGAAGTTGCTACCCCGCCCCCTTTCAAAAGTAACATTTCGATGGGCGCTTCAGGCATAAAGGGATTAGTAATCCCAATTGGCCAAGGAGCATCTTCAGTCCGGGGGCCACTGAGGGCAATATCGCCCCCTGCATCTACTAGGGAAGGGCCATAACTTTGCAGCTTGTGCAAAGCTTGTTCCACGGCCCAGCTTTTCGCTACACCCGCTAAGTCTAAGCGCGTCCCAGAAGGGAGGCAGATCGAAGACTTTTTGGCATCCTTCGTGATCTTTCGCCAGCCTTCCCGCAAACTTTGATTGAACGGTAGATTAAAGGCAAGAGAAGGTTGCTCTCCCGCTTGGGCGCTATCTTCCCCAACGAGCGAATGCGTATACCCTGCCTGCTCTAATTCGGGCAGAAGGGTTGGAATAACCAGACCTTCACTCCAGTGGGCGGCCCACAAAGCAGTCCGCAGCACATCCCACATAACCCTACTTACCTGCGTTACTTTTCCTGCTTGGCGGTTAAGGAGCATCAACTCGCTATCGGGCCGAAACCGACTAAGGTGCTGCTCCCAGGTAGCAAACCAATTAGGCACTTCAGCTAAAAGGTCTGCTACTTCTGGGGCTTCAGAGTCTACAACTGCCAACATTCGGCAGCCCATAGCATGAAATTCAAGCCGTTGCATTGGCTACCTTTAGCGCGAAGATTGCGTAGAAGTAACAGGGTCGGGCCACTGTGGCTGCGCCGCAGGTGCTACTGGAGCGATAGAGGTTGATGGAGCCGCTGTGACGGTGCGGAGGGTTGGGTTGCCCCCATTGGCCGGTGCGCCACTGGTGATGGGCGCGGTTATGGGGGCGGCATTGGTTTGAGCATTGGGGGGGGAAAACATTGCCCAACCTGTGAGGGTTGCGGCGAGCGAGGCCGCTGTAAGCAACACCTTTGCCCCTTCTGCACCCGTTGTTTTTGACATGATAAGACCCCTTTATCTTTTAGTTGAGAGAAGGTGGCGTGGGACAGACCCTCTCTCAACGCTATTTTTTATTTTTCAGAAAGCCTTGCGCCTAATCCCTACCTAATCGTCTTCGCCTTCACGCTCGCCGCCTTCACGCTTGCCACCTTCACGCTTGCCACCTTCACGCTCGCCATCCTCTTTGTCGTCGCCCTCTTTATCCCCACCTTGGGCTGGGGCACTCTTCATCTGAGCGTAGACTACTTGGCCCGTAGTTTCGCTGACGTTGACCACGCTCCCGTCAGCAAACTTGACGTTGTACGTTCCCTGTTGCTGGTCTAAGGTTACACTGGAGACCGTCCCGCCCTTCGCGTAAGTAACGGCGATCTGCTGTGCTTGCTCCTGCGTGATCTTTACCGCGTTGTTTTGCAAAATTGCGCCGCTTGTCGCATCTACATAGACGCTGCCCTTATCAAGCTGAACTTCATACGCAACGGTAGTTCCCGCTGGGCCCTGGAAGTTGACAAGTTCTGGGTCGCGGGAGAGCTTGCTCCCTGCTACAGCACTGAGGGCCGTATCCCCCGCTTGCTTTGCCGTTACCTTATAGACCGTGCCTGCGATAGGTGTAATGGGCTGCGGCGTATTCGCTGCGGAGAGAGGCGTACTCGCCGCTGAAGGAGCAGCTTGTTGGATCGCTACCGTCGGGGCCGCCTTGGGGGTCAAGGTCGGTTGCTGCGTGAAGAAGGCGGCTAATCCTCCCACGAAAACTAGAACAAAGGCCGTTAAAGCTGCTGCGATGCTGAGAAGGGTGCGCTGATTCATCATTTGTACCTTTCATTTTTGCTGCTTGTGATTTACTTGATAATCTTAGTATAACGGGATTACTTTGGAGGAGAATTGGAAAGACCTTAGAAATTTTCCAATCTTTCTTTTAATCTTCACGGCCTAAAAGTTCAGACCAAAAAGGGCCAAGCGCCTTTGCTTGGCCCTTCTCTGTGAAATCTTAAAGACGACTCAGACCAAAGGTCTAAGGCGTACCTGGTTTTTCCCCACCTTCCGCAGGCGTACCTGGCTTTTCCCCACCTTTTGTTTTGGGATTAGGATTCGTGAGGGGATTCTGAGGGAAGACAACCTTCAACCCTTCAGCCAAAGCGGCTTTCTCTTGCACCGTCAAATTAGCTTCGGGATGGATGAAAAGATAGCCGGGGGTAGGCATCTTGTTTTTTTGAATTTCATCCGCCGATTTTTCCCCTGCCAGCTTACCTTCTTCATCCAACTTAGAAGGTTTTTGTCCCCAATCCGAGAAATTGAGATATTTGCGCCCTTCAAGTACTTGTTTGGTTGCAAGAAAAGAAACAGGCGCAATCCGGCTGTAGATAGGCCACGTTGTTTCGTTGCTGTGGCAATCAAAGCAGGCGCGGCGAGCCAAAGCTTCGGTTTCGGGTTTGTCCCATTTAACATTCACGGTGACAGGCGGATTGGTCTGGCTCAAAAGCGTCGGGATGCCTACGATTTGGAGCAGGACGAAAAACGCCACGATTCCGCCAACGATTTTCTGCCAAAGTGGCAGAGCCTGAAGTTTAGCCATGGACAGTTTGACTTCTTTCTACTCAACAACAGCTTCAGCCTAGAACAGGACAAGACCTTGCACATTATAGCATTCTACGCTTAGAATAAGCTTGGAACTAGCAGCCGCTTTTCCAGTTTTTTCTTATTTAACTAACCTGTGCTTATTTAGGGAGGGTCTAATGCGCGTTTTGATCATTGAAGACGACCAGCGGCTTGCCCGCTTGATTGCGCGAGTCCTGAACGAGGAACATATTACCACAGATTTGGCCCCCGATGGCGAAATGGGCCTCGATCTCGCGTTGCGGGGAACGTATGACGTGGCGATTGTTGACTGGATGTTGCCCAAACGGGATGGGCCCGCGATTTGCCGGGCGGTGCGAGCGGCCCATTTATCGACCACGATTCTGATGCTGACCGCCAGAGGCCAGATCGAGGATCGCGTTACGGGCCTCAATAGTGGAGCCGATGATTATTTGATCAAACCCTTTGCCTTTGAAGAATTGCTGGCGCGAGTTCGGGCTTTAGGGCGACGATTTGACACTTCTGCCGCCGACCCCTGGGAAATGCGGCAGGGCGACCTGGTACTTGATCTGCGAGCGCATACGGCGCGGCGCGGCAATTTGACCCTCGATTTGACCGCCACCGAATGGCGTTTATTGGAATTTCTGCTGCGCCACCCCGGCCAGACGC
The DNA here is from genome assembly GCA_002325605.1 of Chloroflexaceae bacterium UBA1466. GTDB lineage: Bacteria > Chloroflexota > Chloroflexia > Chloroflexales > Chloroflexaceae > UBA1466. Next base: position 809 of record DCSM01000069.1, on the reverse strand, counting down.
TTTCGCGCCAACAGATTTTGGATTACGTCTGGTCGTATGAGCGCGATGTGCAAGTCACAATGGTGGATGTTTACATTTCCTACCTCCGCCGCAAGCTGGAACAGCCAGGTCGCCTCGACCCGATTCAGACTGTGCGCGGGATAGGCTATCGCTTTGAGGTTAAAAATGTTTAAGAGTTTACGCTTTCAACTCACAATGCTCTATCTGCTGGTTGGCTTATTTTTGATCGCTGTGGTTGGCCTTGGAACGTACCGCCTTCTAAGTGATTATTTTCAAGCCTCGACTGATTTAGCGCTTCAGCACAAAATGGCCCACGAATTTGAGACTTTGGGTGCGCCTGTGCCGCCCGCTTTGATGGCCGCAGATCGGGATTGGTATGTCAAGCGTTCCATCCGTGATTCGCGCAAGCGGACGGCGGAACCCTCGCGGATGCTGCGCCCAAATATCGGCGCTGAGGAGTTTTTTCACAGCGAATTGACGGCCATTTTCGTCTTACCTTTGAATAAAGAAGGCCATTTGCTTTACGACCCCAACCCATATCTTGCGCCATTGGCTCCCAATACGCAAGCTGCCATGGCCGCCTTAGCCACCGGCAGCGATTTACGCACGGTCACGCTGGGAAAAGAAACACGAGTGCGCCTTCTTACTTTTCGGCTGACTCGCAACGATGGCCCTGGCGTATTACAATTAGGGCGGATTTTGGTCGACCAAGATCGGATTTTGCATCAATTATTACTCGGCTTTTTGGGCCTGAGCGGCTTGAGCGTCATTTTCTTGGGCGCAGGAAGCTGGCTCTTGGCCGGGCGAGC
>DCSM01000079.1:39425-44031 GCA_002325605.1 Chloroflexaceae bacterium UBA1466 | reverse complement strand
AAATTGGCAACGCTTACAATTTCGTCGCATCGGTGATTCGTGCTTTTCGATTTATGCTCCCGCTCCTTTGCTCGAATCTGGCGGGGCTATGGAGTAAGATGTGACCATTGCGCTTTATCCTGGCAGCTTTGACCCCGTCACCAATGGGCACATTGATACCGCCTTGCGGGCCGCCCGGATTTTCGAGACCGTGGTGATGGCCGTCTTTGATCGCCCTTCAAAGGATTTACTTTTTTCGACTGCCGAGCGGGTGGCGCTTCTCCAGGAGGCGGTGAAAGACCTCCCCCGCATTCGGGTCGAAGTCTATACTAACTTAACCGTCTATTACGCTCGGCAAATTGGGGCTAGTGTCATTGTCCGTGGGCTGCGCGACACAATTGACTTTCAACACGAATTTCATCTTGCCCAAGTGAATCAAACCATCGACCCCAACATAGATGTGGTAGTCTTTATGGCCAGTCGGAAATTTACAATTTTGAGTTCGAGTACGGTGCGCGAAATTGCGGCCCTGGGAGGGGATGTAAGCGAATTTGTCCCGCCCCACATTATCCAGGCCCTGAACCGCAAATTTGAGACTCGAAACCGAGAGAGGGGGTGACCAACCATCGAGCTTGATGACTTGATCGACGAATTGGAAGATGTTCTCGTTGAAGGCCGCCGAATTCCTTTTAGCGGACGGTTATTGGTCGACGAAGAACGCATTTTGGATATTATAGACCGGATGCGAATCGCGGTCCCGGAAGAACTCAAACAAGCCCGGCGCGTAATTCAAGAGCAAGATCACTTGCTAAGTGAAGCCCGGGCGCGAGTCAATCAGGCCCTTGAAGAGCAAGGCCTTTTGGTTGCTGTGGAAGAAGCCCGCCAGCGGATTCTCCTGCAAGCCGAGCAGGAAGCGACTCAAGTGCGGGTTGGAGCCGATGAATATGCGCGCCAAGTTTTAGAAGACCTGGATGCTCAACTTACCAAGATCGTGGCAAATGTCCGCTTGGGGCTTGAAACTTTAGCCTAACCATCCCTTTGGGAGCCAAGATGACAACGCTTAAATTTAACGTGGCCCAATTGCTGCGCGAGATGCTCGGCACTCGCCGCAGCTATGAGTTTCGGGAGGAAACCCTCCCCTTGGACGAGACCCTTGTGTTACGGGATATTGTGGGCCGCGTGCAGTTTGCCCGAACTAAAACTGGGGTTTTTGCCCAGATTCGGGCCAAAGGCTTAATCCGTTTAGTTTGTGTCCGTTCTTTGGAAGAGTTTGATTATCCCATTGAATTAACCATTGCGGATGAGCTTCATTCGGTAATTGACGTTCTAACGAGCGCAGCCCTTCCCAAACCAATCGAAGAAGACCCTTTCTTCCTGGATCATACGCATCAAGCAGATGTTGGGGAGTTAATTCGAGAATATACTTTACTGGAATTACCGCTTAATCCTGTTTGTGAAGCTTGTCAGGACCAATTTATAACTTATAGTGTAGAATCTACTGCTAACGACTTGGAATTGGAAGCTGATCACCCCATAGATAAGCGGTTAGAAGCTTTGAAGACCTGGAAAAGTAACTAGCGATCTAGGGTTTAACAAGCCAAGCCTTTAGCGCAACATGATTTAAGCCCTTTGCGGTACTTGAAATCTAAAGGAGTGATAATTCGTGGGTGCTGTACCGAGAAAAAAAGTAACGAGTCATCAACGCGGCAACCGCCGTCGCCATCAATATCTTACGATCCCCGTCTTGGTGATCTGTCCCAATTGTAGCAAGATGATGCAAGCGCATCGAGTTTGCAAAGCTTGTGGGATGTATCGGGGCCGGCAGATTATCCGCCAAGCTACCACCCCACCTAAACCCTAAGTTCTAAAGCTGAAGGAACGAAATAAACCTAAGCTAAAGCTTGTTGTAGGTTGATCCACACCTCTCTTCCTTCCTTTTCATTGAGCTAAGGCCCCCAAGGCCCCCCTTTCCTTCCCCCAGGGGGAGTGAAGGGGGTCTCTTTGAGAAGCATTTTTTCTGCTCAATTGCATGAAGAAGCCCAGCTCCTCTTAACCTCCTTTGGCGGTGGGCTTTCAGGGGCTTCAAATGGAAAGAATAGAAGATGACAATTGCTTGGCTTTTCCCTGGCCAAGGCTCTCAAGTGGTGGGCATGGGGCGCGACCTTAGCACCGAAAGCCCTGCGGCTAAAGCGGTCTTTGACCAGGCAGATGAGACCTTGGGCTTTCCTCTCGCACGCTATTGCTTTGAAGGTCCTGAGAAGGATCTAACGGCAACTGAGAATGCTCAACCTGCCCTTTTGACCATGAGCATTGCATTGGTTAGAGCGCTCGAAACGCTCCTCCCCCCTGAAGCATTGCCACAACCCCAGGCTGTCGCGGGGCACAGCTTAGGCGAGTATGCGGCGCTCGTGGTGGGTGGAGCGTTTGATTTTCCTACCGCCTTACGGCTGGTTCGGCGCAGAGGAGAATTGATGGCCGCGGCCAGGCAGGGGACAATGGCCGCGATTATCGGACTGGATGAGCAAATCCTGATGCAGGTTTGCCTCACCGCGACAGCCGAATGTGGGGCTCCCGTAGTCATCGCTAACTACAACGCTCCTGACCAGTTGGTAATCAGTGGGGAGAACGCGGCGGTGGCTAAGGCTTGCGCTTTGGCCAAGGCCCACGGAGCGCGAAGAGCGCTCCCGCTCAAAGTGAGTGCCGCCTTCCATTCGCCCCTGATGAGCCACGCCGCCCAGGAGATGGCAAAAGCGCTTACGGCAGCCTCGATCACCGACCTCACCGTTCCGCTTATCGCTAATGTTACGGGGACTCCGCTCACGACAGCCTCCCAAGTGGGCCAGGAATTGGGCCGCCAAATCACCTCGCCCGTCGTTTGGACTACCTCTGTCCAGCAGATGGGCCACCTGGGGATTACTACCTTTATCGAGTTCGGGCCTGGGACGGTCTTGACCAGCCTCGTCAAGCGGATCCTCCCTTCTGCCCACTTGATCAACTTAACGAACTGGGCGACCTTACAGGCTTTCGCGCAGCAGATTCGGTCTCCGCATGGCCAGGAACAGGGCTAAACGATGCAATTCGCGGGCCAAGTTGTCTTGGTTACGGGAGCCTCTCGCGGCATAGGCCGCGCCATTGCGCTCGACTTTGCGCGCCTGGGCGCAGCCGTGCTGGTCAACTATCGCCAGAACGCTTCGGCGGCCCAGGAAGTCGTAAACCAGATCACCCAGCTGGGCGGGCAGGCCCAGGCTTTTCTAGCAGATGTAAGTGATGAGGATGCCGTACAGTCCATGCTGCTGACCGTTAAGGAGACCTGGGGTCGCCTGGATGTTTTGGTCAACAATGCGGGCATTACGAATGATGCACCTTTGCTTAGGTTGCGCGAGGTTCAATGGCAAGCCGTGCTTGAGACCAATTTGACTTCGGTCTTCCTCTGCTGCCAAGCTGCTCTGCCCCTGATGAGCCACCAGCGCTATGGGAGGATTGTAAGTATCGGCTCCCTGGCAGGGTTGGCGGGCAACGTTGGGCAAACTAATTACGCCGCAGCTAAGGCTGGTTTGGTCGGCTTCACCCGTTCGCTGGCACGAGAAGTTGCGCTTGAAGGGATCACGGTCAACGTGGTCGCCCCTGGGTACATCGAGACGGAGATGCTAGATCATGTTGCGCCTGCTCAATTGCAATTAGCGCTGAACACGATTGCCATGGGGCGCTTTGGGAAGCCTGCCGAAGTCGCGGCGGCGGTGACCTTCCTGGCCTCGCCGCAGGCTTCCTATATCACGGGTCAGGTCTTGACGCTTGATGGAGGATGGGTGATGCCTTGATGGATTTTGCCCAACAAATCGCTTTGGTGACGGGTGGGTCACGGGCGATTGGCCGCGCCGTCGTGCAAGAGTTGGCTCAACGAGGGGCTACCGTTCTCTTCTGCTACCGTTCTAATGACCTCGAAGCTCAAAGGACGCTTACCCATTGTATCGGCTTGCCTGGCAAGGTCTTTGCCCGTCAGGCCGATGTAAGCAATCAGGCTGAGGCGGAAGCTTTCGTAGCTCAAGCCCTTGAACACTGGGGGCGGATTCACATCCTGGTCAACTGCGGCGGAACCGTCAGCTATAGCCCGATGCGGAGCGTTTCAACGGTGCAGTGGCGACTGGTCTTAAAGCGGAATCTGGCGGGAGTCTATCATACTTCTCGCGCTTCCCTCCGCACGATGCTTCATCATCGCTACGGCAGAATTGTCAATGTTGCGGGAACGCATGGTCTCAGCGGCTTCCCTAGCCAGACCGCAATGGCGACAGCAGCAGCAGGCGTAATCGGCTTCACTAAGGCCCTGGCGCGTGAAGTTGCGGCTCGCTCGATTACCGTCAACGCAGTGGCCCACGGCTTGATTAAGACCCAATCATCTGATACAATGCCCCCAGACTTGCGTGCATGGGGGGAGCAGACGATTCCTTTGGGGAGGGTCGGATTGCCTGAAGAAGTCGCCGTCGCTATTGCTTTTCTCGCTTCGCCCCAAGCCTCATATATCACGGGCCATACCTTGCCTGTAGATGGTGGTTGGCTGATGACTTGAGTTAAAATCATCCTTCTCTTAGTTCCTAATGACCTGCGAAGTTGCTCAAACTTGGCAGGTTTT
>DCSM01000079.1:6000-39331 GCA_002325605.1 Chloroflexaceae bacterium UBA1466 | reverse complement strand
TGTGATAAAATAAGCCAAACTTCGCTTCCTAGTTGAGGCCCAGAAAGCTATGTTCGTTAAGCGCGAAACCTTTTCACTGCCCCAAATTGTCCTGATTACGCTGGCCATCTTGCTGGGTGCAGGGCTGCGCTTGGCGGGTAATAATCAACCGTTTCCTAGTAGTGACCATGCTGAATTAGCTGCTCTCGTGACCTTTTTCTACCCTCGTGATTGGGCAATGCTTTTGCCATCGACGACTTCAACCTGGAATCTTTTGACGACTGCTCACGGTATTCTACCTCTGACTATCGGGTTAATCTCTAGCACATTGACTGGTCTAATGGGTTTTCAGATCACTGAGTTTTGGTGGAATCTGCCTTTTGTCCTGATCAATCTAACAAGTATTCCGCTCGCAGCCAGCCTTGTAAAACGCCTAAGTCAGCCTAAAGCTGGGGTTTTTGCGGCATTTCTAGTGGCTTTAATGCCCATTCACGTTGGTCTCTCACGTTCTTCAGGTTTAAGTCACATCCCACTTACTTTCTGGTGTCAACTTCTAAGCTTACTGGCGCTCTTAAACTACTTTGAAGACCAATCTCCCCGTCAAGCGACTAAAGCTGGGCTGGCTCTCGCGCTTAATCTCTGCGTTGAACAGCTCTTTCCTCTGCTCTTCATTTTGATCTTTCTCTATGGGATTTTGGTCATCCCCAGCAAGCCTAAGACCCAACCTTCGCTGATGCAACGAGTCGAGCGTACTCGGCGTTTGCTCTTCACCAACAGAGTAATGATTCTACCCTTGCTGATCATTTGCTTTCATTTCGCAGTGATGTTGGGCTATATTGGAGGCTTTTGGGCGAGCGGAGGGCCTGCGGCAAGGCTGCGCCAAGGCTCCAGTGGTGAAGCAGGTTTGCACCTCTTTGACGCTTGGAACAACGCCAGTTATTGCATTGGCAGCCTTTCACTCGTGCTTTTATTAGGCTTAGGAATGCTGAATCTGCCTGCGCTTTTGCGCTTAGAGAAACGAGCTTTTCCTCTATTATGGGCGCTAGTTTACTTACTTCCCTTCGTTCTTTTCACGCGAAGGCACGTTTATGAACTCTTTCTGTTTGGGCTGGCTCCCCTCTCCCTTAACGCGGCTATCTTGTTAGCAAAGGTCTGGCAAAGGTCTGCGAAAAGCGGTCAACGGTGGTTGATTGGGGGCTTATTTACCATGTTAAGTACCCTTTATCTCCTTCGCACCTTTACTATGATCTTTGGCTTTAATCCTGGGACTGAACTGGCAACCTTAGTCGGGATTGGGGAAGCTCCAGGCGCAAGAATGCCCAAAGATCAAGGTCTTAAAGCGGCGGCATGGTGGGTAAGGCAGAACTCGCAAGCTGCGGATCTGGTCTTTGGGGATTCGGCGTATGAGCAGTATCAGCTTTGGTACTACTTGCATCGACCCTTCTTAGGCGTGACCGATGCAACAAGGCCAGAGGAGGCCTACTTACTGCTCAAAACGACCAAACAGCCGCCTAAGTTCTACCTAGTGAAGGCCGGGAATGAGGGTCTGCTAAAGAAGTATGCGGTGGATGATCCGCAGTTAGTTGGGAGGGTTGTAGAAGGGAATGAAGACCGTTTGCTAATTTATAGTGGGCTAAAAGAAGACCGTAAGGCACAGGTGCTAGATGTGCTTACGGCTAACAAAAAGTTTGATGAAGCGTTCGGAGGAAAGCAGATGATCTTTGCGTTGAAGGGCTTTCGTTAGGTCAACGTTTGCGGCTCCCTGGGACTGCAACGCCAAAGACATTGGGGGGCAAATCCTGCCCAAAGGCTTCGAGGCGAGAGGTGAAGCGGGGGCGCACACCTTCTGCTCGATGTTCACAAACCGTCTTCCCATCGGGGCTACGCCCTAAGACATGGAGCTTAAAGATGTCCTGGGTGACTACCTTTTCACCTTCCATCCCCTGCACCTCAGTAATATATTCGACCTTCCGCTGCCCGTCTTCCAGGCGCGTCATGTGAATGACTAAGCTGAGAGCAGCGGCGATTTGTTGGCGGACGACTAGAAGAGGTAGCTCCATGCCCGCCAGCATACAAAGGGTCTCCAAGCGCCCGACGGCCTCACGCGGATTGTTTGCATGAATGGAGGTCATTGAACCGTCATGGCCACTACTCATAGCCTGAAGAAGGTCAAGGGCTTCTCCACCGCGACACTCCCCTACAATGATGCGGTCTGGGCGCATCCGTAAAGCATTCAGCACGAGGTCGCGCACCGTAACGCGGCCTGTGCCATCGGTCTCTGGGGGCTTAGTTTCTAAGCGCACGGCGTGGTCTTGCGAAAGCTGTAACTCAGCACTATCTTCTATGGTCACGATCCGCTCGCGTTCAGCGATAAAGGTCGAAAGCACATTGATAAGGGTAGTCTTCCCAGAGCTTGTCCCGCCAGAAACTATCAGATTGATCCGACTTACAATGCAAGCATGAAGGAACTGCGCCATCTCCGCCGAAAGCGTCCCATGACTGACAAGGTCTTTAATCTTCCAGTGGTGTTGATTGAACTTTCTGATGGTAATAGAAGCCCCATCAATAGCGCAGGGAGGGATAATGGCATTGACGCGACTGCCATCAGGTAGGCGAGCATCAACCATTGGCCAACGCTTGTCAATGCGGCGGCCTAGGGGGCGCACAATCCGATCTATAATCCGATAAAGATGCTCATCGCTGGCGAAGCGGATGTTGGTGCGCTTCAGCTTACCATTCTGTTCAATGTAGACCTTCTCAGGCCCATTAACCATGATCTCAGAGATGGTAGGGTCATCAAGCAGGGATTGCATCGGGCCGAAGCCCAGTAACTCGTTGTAAACAAGGGTCGTAAGGTACTCAACGTGCTTATCGGGGAGCGCAATCCCCGTCTGGCGATAGAGCGCCTCCGTACCTTCACGGACGGTCTTTTCCATTTCGGGGGTCCGCGAAAGGTCGGCTTGGGGGCCGAGGGAGGCTTGAATCCGCTCCACAAAGCGCAGCGACATCTCCAGCAAGCGGCGCACATCCTTCTCGCTAAGAGGGGGAGCCTCTTCCTGGGGAGCTACGGGCGCAACGACCACTTCAGGTTGCTCATCGGGGGAAGGGGTTTCTTTCTTTCGCCCAAAGAGGGGCATAACAGGACTCCTTCAAATAATTTAGCTTGGCTCTCAACCAAGTTTAACAAAGTAGGCTTCACACGCCCGATCCAGTAATTCCTTACTCATTTCAGGCTGAATCCCACGATACTTTGCCTCATCCAAGATTTGGTCACAGAGATCACGGGGATGACAACAGCGTAAATCACGGCCCGTCTTGAAGTAATGCTCTTGAATCAAGTAGCGCAAGCCATCATCGCTGTAAGGAATCTGCTTTAATTGGGTTGTTCGGCGGAAAATCTCCCGAAATTCAGGGGGCTTAGGGTTAGGCACTTCGATCTTATAGCGAATACGGCGGAGGAAAGCATCGTCTACCAAGTCTTTTGGCGATAGGTTAGTCGAAAGGACAAGCAGGACATCAAAAGGCACAATTACCTTTTTACCCGTTTGCAGGGCGAGGAAGTCAGTCCGCTTTTCTAAGGGCACAATCCAACGATTCAGCAATTCAACGGCACTGCATTTCTGCCTTCCCAGGTCATCAATCAAGAACAAACCGCCATTGGCCTTGAGTTGGAAAGGTGCTTCGTAGATTTTCTGCAAGGGATCGAAGGTGAAATCAAGTTGTTCCATACTTAATTCACTACCGACTATCACTTGCGGGCGTTTGCAAACAACCCACCGCGCATCGCCTAGGCTTTTAGGGGCATTAGTGAAGAGACTCTGCGCTTCAGGTTGATTAGGTTGCTCAATCGCTTGATGATTCAAAGGGTCAAAGAGCCGTACAAGCCAGCCCTCGACTTCCAAAGCATACGGGATCAGGATATTGCCACTGGCCATCAAGAGTTGGGCTAAGACTTCGGCAATCATTGTTTTGCCATTCCCAGGCGGGCCATAGAGAAAAAGCGAACGCGCCGAATTGGTGGCGGGGCCAAGGCGGTCAAGCAGACTTTCACTAAGCACCATGTGGCCAAAAGCCTGGCGCAAAGTATCTTTTTCAACAACCATCTTACTGAGCGCTTGGTTGCGGCATACCGCTAGATAATGTTTCAAGGGCACAGGTGCAGGCCCTGCATATTGCGAACGCTCTAAAGCTTCATGTGTTTTGACATAGCCCTTGGGTGCAAGCGTATATTGAAACGAACGCTCAGTATATCCTCCCTCAGAACCAACAATATCAATATATTCCTCTTGTTTAAGGAATTCTAAGACTTTATCCAAAACGTTTGGAAAGGGTAGCTTACTGGTTTCCTCGATCTTCTGCCCAGGGATATTGGTCGCAAAATAGATGATTTTGAGGACCAGATCAGCGAGAATCGGTAGACTTAACCCCGTCTCAGCAATGGAAGTTGGGGAAGGAAGCAGGCGAACAGCCTCACTGGGCCGCGAAGCTAAGTTTGTTGGCAACGATTCTTGACTCATACAACTGGCCCTTCGACTAATCCGTAAAGCCCTTATTCTTCATTTTCTTCATCATCCATATCTTTTTCAATGGTGTCTAACCGTAGAACATCCTCTTCTTCGTCGGCAACAGCGTAATCTGTCTCAAGATCATCATGCTCATCGCTGCTAACGTCTTCTTCTTCCAAAAGCTCTTCGGTTTCATAATCATATTGCAGGATTTGCCCATACATGGCACTCCCGCCCAACTTATCGGGGAAAGAAATCCGTCCATGTTGGCCAGGGTCTTGATAGGCTTCGCGCAAAATGAGACGAATTTGGCGCTGGTCAGATTGGGCCACCGCCGCAATATAGCGATTGCCACCAGTGATCAATTCAGATAAGCGTTGCCCCAATTTGGGGTCAAGGTAGCCCAGCAAATTGCCCTTAAAATCCAGGACCTGAACACCTCTTTCCTCAACCTGAAGTTCGACTCGGTCACCGGGCGAAATAGATTCCACCGCAGCACTGCGGGGCACATCCACCAAAGTAGCTAATGCGGTTCGGCCAGCCTCTGTCACGAACAAGCGCAGGTCAATGGGCTGATAGAGCTGTTGCTCGGCGGCGACTTGGTCGCCCCCACGGTCTAAGAGGGACTCAAGACAGGAGAGCTTTTTGCGGGCAATGGTGTTTGTGGGGTTAAGCTTCAGCGTACTTTGATAAGCCGCATAGGCTTCGTGAAACTTGCCTTGCCCGACGTAGGATCGCCCTAAACGATTGTAAGTCTCAGTATCTTCGCCCAACGAAGTCAAAATTCGCTGATTGACTTCAACTGATTCATCCCAGCGGCCACTAACCGCCAAATTCATGGCATATTCTTGCAACCGGCGGCGCAAACGTTGTTTTTCATCTTGACGAGTCAAAGAAAACTCCTTTTTATGACGAAAGAAGAGCCTCGCCTTGCAAGGCCCAAGGACTAGTTTTAGTGATTCTGACCTTTACCAATTGACCTTTTAGCGCCGCAGGATGGGCAAAGAAAACCAGTTTATTTTGCCCTGTGCGGCCCCGCCACTTCCCGCGAACCTGATCCTCGACCAAAACTTCAACTTCTTTGGCAAGCCACCGAGCGTTGCTTTCAGTCAGCAATTCTTTCTGAAGCTCGTCGAGCGTGCGGCGACGGGTCTCTTTCTCCGCTTCAGCTACGGCCAGCGTGGGGTCTAGCTCCAGTTCGGCAGCCAATGTGCCAGGCCGGGCCGAAAAGGCGGCACAATGGATTTTATCAAAGCGAATTTCCTTGATCAAAGCCAGAGTCTGCTCAAAATATTCAGCGGTTTCCCCAGGATGCCCAACAATAATGTCGGTTGTTAAAGCCACATCTGGCAGCGCCAGGCGAATTTGGGCGACTAAAGCTCGATATTGCGCGACAGTGTAGCCGCGCCGCATCAGCTTTAAGACTGCATCATGCCCCGTCTGAAGCGGCAAGTTGATTTCAGGTTGGCAACGCGGCAAATTTGCCAGAGTGGTGATCAATTGTTCACTTAGCCAGCGCGGATGGGAAGTCAGAAAGCGCAGCCGCACCAGGTTAGGAATGGCGTGAACCGCGCCGAGAAGGTCCGCTAAGGTCGGGCGCTCTGCCAAATCATGTCCCCACGAATCAACGATTTGCCCCAGCAAAATAATCTCTTTGACCCCACAAGCAAGCATCTGTTCTGCTTCCGTAACAATTTCTAGAAGGGGCCGACTGCGCTCTTTGCCGCGCCGTGCTGGGATGACGCAATACGAACAGGTCATATTACAGCCATATTGAATCGGGATGTAGGCCGAAACAGGTGGATTCTTTGGATCCCGTAAGGGCAAAACCGCGCTAGGCAATGGGGTTTGGGTGGTGGCCAAAGCTACCACTTGCTCAAAAGCCGAAGGAGCCACCAAATGGTCAACTAGCGCTAAAAGGGCTTTTGAAGCTTGGGAAGCGTTATTTTCCCTTGGCTGCACCATACAACCCCAAAGGACAAGCTGCGTCGCAGGGTAAAGCCGCTTGATCTGCTGGAGATCGCCAAGTTTGCCCAGCACGCGCTGTTCGGCACTGGCCCGCACGCTACACGAATTTAACACAATAAAACCCGCTTCGGCAGGCTGCGACGCTGGCGTATAGCCGACCTGTTGCAGAGCCGCTTCCAGGCGGGCTGAATCCGCCATATTCATCTGGCAGCCTACCGTCCAAAGATAGTAGCGGCGACTCCGCTCATCTGCCGAAATTAGGGCCTTAGCGTTCGGGGCAATTTTATTCATATTCCAATGTGGAAACTATCTAAGTGTCTATTTGCCTAAAGATGGAGGCTTCTAAGGACAAGCCCCAGGCTGTGGCGGCCCACAGCTTCCACTTATTGTAGCTTAAAACCATTCAGAAGACAAGATTTTCTTGTCTAATCCAGTCGCCTACCAAAAGGTGAAGTTTTTGTGGTACAATTCTTTGTAATCACTGGCCTATAGTCAAATTCTACTTTCAGGTTAAATCTCACGTAAATTTTTATTGCTTTGTGAATATATGTACAATGACTTCTAGCAAGCAGGTTCCTGGGCCAAAGCACTTTGGCCTATCTAGCCCATTAGGAAGCCTGGGGTTTCAAGAAGGTAAAGCGTGCCGAGCCTTTAGTTTTTTCTTTACGATCTCATTCAGTACTATTAGCCTATTGTTCGGTCTAATCCAAAGTGTTATAATACAAGCTGACTTTTGAAATAAAGGGGTTTTATGATGAAACGGCAACCAAGAGGGCAATCCTTAGTCGAAATGGCTTTTGTCACACCGTTTATTTTTATCCTTATCTTTGGAATTATTGATTTAGCTTTCTATATTTATAGTTATGCCACGATTTTTAATGCCACCCGCGATGCAGCCGAGGCGGCGGCGCAAGTTCCGCCCTATCCTTCAAAAATTATAGACGAAACAAGTGGCGAATCGATTCAGCCTGATGCGACAGACCCCTGCGTAACCCGGATCTTAAGTGCTTCGCAAAAAATCGCCGTCCGCTTCCCAGACTTATACAAACATGTATTGATTAGTTATCCCAATGGGCCTGGGAGCCGCAGGTTAGGCGAACCGATTGAGGTCAAGATTACCTATGCCATGCGCCCACTCACGCCGCTGGCCCAATTGGTTCCTTTTGGCAATGGCGGGATGCTCACAATGACCGCCACTACCCGCCGTTCGATTGAAGCGCTGGGCGAAGACCCCAAAGCAGATAATTTAATTGGTTGTCAACCGTGAGGGACCACAATTTTTAGTAAAAAAGCCCTTCGTTAAATCGTTAAGGCTATTGGAAGTGGGAAATAATCATGCAACAAGCATCACATCTTAAAAACTCAGTCCGCAAAGGGCAAGCCTTAGTTGAGTTTGCCCTTACTGCAACCTTACTTTTTTTCTTTCTTTCCGCTGTTGTTGACATTGGCCTGCTTTTTTTCTCCCTCCAAGGCATCCACAATGCGGCCCAAGAAGGTGCAACGTATGGTAGTCGTTGGCTCATTGTTGATCAAAGTGATAATTCCTGGAATCTAAACTACAAAGCCATTCAGGACCGCATCCGCAATGAATCAGGGGAAAGCGGCGGCCTCCGCGTGACAAATTTGCTCGACCTCAATGGCAATGGCATTCCCGATGTCGTGAAAAACCCCGATGGTACAGAAACTTATGAAGCGGATATTTCTTCTACTGGGGTAGTCAGTGGCACGGTTCTTGAGAACTATATTAAAATTGATTTAGTCACGGAAGACGTAGTCAATGGCAAATCAAAGACTGTAGGGTGTGACCCCATAAAATTATCGCCGCAATGCTATATCAAAATTACCGTTAAATATAGATATAATATGTTTTTTGCGCTGGCCCCAGTCTTTGGCAAAACCGTGGATTTGCAATCTTCGTTTTATGTCCCAGTGCGGGCAACTTACAAGCAGGCGGGGCCCGGCACAAAGGCGGTAGACTTTGACTACTGGACGATGACACCAACCAATACCCCGACCAATTCCCCAACGCCGAGTAATACTTCTTCGCCCAGCAAAACCCCAACGGCTTCCCCAACGCGGGATCCTTCCATCAGCCCCTCGCCGACGCAAACCGCGACTAACTCGCCCACAGGGGTGCCAGTGGCTTCGCCGACCCCGACCCTTTCGCCCACCGAAGGGCCTTCGCCGACCCCCACCTTTACCCACACCCCGGGCCCCTCGCCGACTCCCACCAGCACTTCAACCAACTCGCCGACCCCCAGCCCAACGACCTTCACAATCTATGTCGAAGTCTATAATACGGATAGCAAAGGGGTAGGGCTTCAATCCTTCACCGACAATCAAGTGATTGCCGAACTTGATACCACCCGGTTCCGGGCCGTAGCCTATGACCCAAATGATGCCAGTTACCAACCTAGCGATGGTTCTAACCAGCTAGCTCGGGATGAAACCAACGATTCGATAGGAATTAGTCTGGTGGAATTTGAGATTTATGGCCCAAGTAGCTCAACGGCCATTCACACCTTCAAGGATTATGGAGTAAGTGCATCTTCCAAACCAGGCTATTGTGCCTTTGGCGGGGATGGAAACCAAGATTCACCTTGTGATAAGATTGATGGCAAAGAGAGCCGGGTCCAAATCAGCAAATTGCAAAGTGGGACCTATCGGCTTAGAGCTAGAGCGACGGCTAAGAGTGGCAAAAAATCGCAGTGGGTCGAGCGGAATTTCAAGGTTTCTACGGCCCCAATTGTAGTCCAGTTTATGGATCCCACTGATAGTAGCAAGGCCACTACGGACTACGGGACCATCACCGATTTTGATTTGACAAAGTTCTGGGCCCGCGCTTCGACGCAATTCGATTCGAGTAATTTTATTGAGGAGCAAAATGATGGGACAGGGATTGAATCTGTCGAATTTAAGGTCTATGGGCCACGAGTCACTAGCGGGGATGGCCCCCTAATCTATCAGAACCCTAATGGATCCGATAAGACCGTAAAATACTGTGTCTTTGGGGGCGATGGGCCTTGTGAAGCCCTGGCCGAGAACAAATTTGCAGTTCTGAACCCTGGAATTTACACCATTGTGGCGCGAGCCAAGGCCCAAAATAGCTTTCTTTGGTCCAGTGAGACCAAAATAACCTTCAAGATCGAAGAAGCTAACCTTCACGTTGCGCTCTATGTTGATGCTGCCATCAATGGCACCCCGGGCCCTGTGCCACTGAATAATACCATTGTCATCTCTTACGTCGGTAGCACGGCTCCCTTTACGACCACGCCGACCTTTGAACCAACAGCAGCTCTGTTGCGGGAGAAAGAAAAGGATAAAAGCCGCTTCCGGGTCGTCGCCTTTAACCCGACGGCGGCTGGGCAGACCGCGGTTGCAAAGGGCCTTTCTAGCCCCGACCTAATTAGCTTAGGCACGGATTATGATGGGCTAGATGTGGACAAGGTTGAATTTGGGTTTTTTGCCCCTTATGGCGCTCCCTTTATTCAGAATATCCCCTCTGATGAAAGTGCCGCCTTTTGCTTCAATGACAATGACAGTTCGGGGCAGTGTAGCATCCTGAGCGAAAGTAACTATAGCAAACTGCTTGAGAGTCGCAGTAGTTATTCTGGGACTTACACGCTGCGTGCGCGGGCTAGGCTCAAAGATACCAACAAATGGTCGGGCTGGACCCCAGGCCAATTTCGGGTCTTTGCTAAACCAACCCCGACCTTACCGCCATCCCAAACCCCAACGCCTTCGCCGACCTTCTGTCCCCCTGATGTTTGTTCACCGACCCCCACGCCGAGCGTGACTCCCACTGCGCCCCCTTGCGATGGCCGCAATGAAGTCGCCGGCTGGAACTGGGCTGATTTTGGGGATGCCAGCGATACCCCAGGAACAAGTACAGGCGATAGCTCCCGTTTGTATATTTGTGGGGCTGGGACATCGCTCACCATGAATTCAGCAAATGATGATTTCCGCTTTGTCTACCAAGACCGCGCAGATACTTCTTTGACCATGGTCGCGCAACTCACCGCCTGGAATCCTAACCTCAACAATAAAGAATCTGCTAATGCGGGGTTGATGATTCGCTCCGCCAAAAGCACGAATGCGGCTTATGTTTTCCTTTATCTGGCCGGTGATGGAAAAGTCCGCGTTCTTTACCGCAACAGAAATGGGGCCGAAAGCCGGATAGGGGGAAATCTGTCGGGCTTAACCCCGATTTGGCTGAAGTTGGTCAAAGAGGGGAATACCATTACGGCCTTTTTCTCTGTTTCAAGCGAGACAACCGGCTTTGAACCTGTAACCATTCCTGAGGCAGGTGGCGATCTTCCGCTGACCATCTCAGACCCCGACGGGCAATTCTTAGCGGGGTTGGCCGTGATGGCAGGTAATGGAAGCGAACTTTCGCGGGCCCTCTTCACCGACGTAAAGCTGGTGGGCAATGGGCCAACCCCGACCCCTTCCAATACCGTTACCCCTTCGGCCACCATCTGTCCCTTGGACATTTGTACCGCCACGCCCACCACTACGGATACACCCACCGCTACCGCCACGCCGACTCCTTCCAACACGCCGACGGCCACGCCTCTCCCGCCGCCCTGCGACGATACCGTGGTCATCTCGGATACTGCTACTTGGAAAGACAAGTCTATTGGCGATAATGGTATTGTCCCGAATTCGGGCGGAAAAACTGTCGTGCAGAAAGAAGATCGAACTTACGTCTGTGGTGATGGTAAGGGAATCTGGACAAAGACTGATGGCGGCTTCCACTATGTCTACCAAGAGGTCACGGCGTATGAGATGGAAGTCAAGGCCCGCCTCTTCTATTGGAATCCTGAAGCGGGTCTCAATGAGAACGCCAAGACAGGAATTATGATCCGGGGGTCAGATGACCCAAGTTCAAGCTTTGCGCTAGTCACGGTGACCAAGAGTGGGCAAGTGCGCTTCCAGTTTCGTTCGGTGGATGGCACCGATGCTGACCAGCGCACGGGGGTGATTCTCTCCCGCCCGATCTGGCTGAAGCTGACTAAGTATGGCGAAAGAATAGTCGCTTCCTATTCAACCAGCGGGAAAGATAACTCCTGGATCTCGATTGGGACCTCCCAACCCGTGACTCTAGGCCGCCGCTTCCTCGTCGGCATGGCGGTTACTTCCTATTACACCTATAAAAGTACCCAAGCGGGCTATGATGGCTTCAATTTGAAGATCATCTCGGCGGAGCCAACCCCAACCTCAACCAATACGCCTGGGCCATCGCCGACTCCGACCAACACCGCAACCGAGACCCCAACGGCGACCCCAACGCCGAGCAATACCCCAACCGATACGCCTGGGCCATCGCCGACTTGGACCCCAACGAAGACCCCAACCGATACCAGAACCCCGACCCCAACGAAGACAGCGAGCAACACGCCGACCATTACCCCAACGCCTTTCCCGACAGGTTTGCCGACCTTTACCCCAACGCTTACACCTTCGCTCACACCTTCCAACACGCCCACCGCTATTCCTTCGTGTGAGCCAGGGATAGACCCAGGGCCCTTCGAGAGTTGGACAACCGCCGATATTGGAACAACCACCAAGGGCAAGACCACAGGAACTATCTCCAATACTGTCGAAATCTGTGGTTCAGGCGCAAACATTGCTTCCGGTAGCACCAGTATTGGTGATGGTCTGCGCTACGTTTCCAAGAGCGAGAGTGGGGAAATAAGTATCATTGCCAAAGTTGATACTCTTTATGGCGATGCTGGCTCTCGCGCTGGGTTGATGATGCGGAGTTCTCCAGCTGCAAACGCAGCAACAGTAATGATTGCTACGCGTGGGGATGGCAAAGTAGAGTTTCTCTATCGCCAGACCGATGGGGGAGGCGGGGTTGATGAAAGTAATAGTATGAAAGCTACCAATGTTGTCAGTCGCCCTGTTTGGTTAGCTTTGGTGCGGAGAGGCAATACTGTTGCGGGTTACTACTATGACAACACTACTCATTACTGGAACCAATTAGGCGATTCAAAGCCTCTTGGCGCAAACACCAGCAGCAGTTTCCTAGTCGGTCTGGCCGTATCTTCGCATAATGAGGGCTTCAAAGCCTATGCCAAATTCAATAATGTTACACTTGGGCGCGGGATCCTCTTAGACCCAGGCTTTGAGATAACAGATTCGGCCAGAAACAACGTGGATGATAATGGCGAATATGGTATATTTGCTGGCCGCCCCAGCTGGCAATGGGCAGTAACCGGTGATAGCGCCAATGTGGCAACAGTAGGTACATCATGTTTTAAGAATGGGAAAAAGGGTCTTTGCTCAAATACAACGAACCGAATAGTCCAGGACTTCACAACAGTGTCAGGAACTACCTACAAGGTCACGGCAAACCTAAAGATCGTAGACGATAATGGGTATTTAGCAAATCTTCCGCTTGATATAAGTGATCCAAATGGCCCTGTAGAAGATGTAAAGGGAATCCAACTCTTCAAGCTCAGTGGGGGTACAGCGACTCTGGAAAGTATAACCCCGCAACTTACTCCTGCTACCACCTGGCCTTTTAAGGAAGCAACGACTGGCTGGGTTACCATTAGTTTTTCCTTCACGGCTTCTTCCGACAAGTATCGGATTGCGATTGACCCCCAAGGTAACGTAGAGGCTGTATTCCTGAGTAACTTTACTTATAATAGTGAACCTGCGACCAATATCTACGCCGACGATGTCATTGTTACAACGTGCCCCACTACTGGCTGCCCTTAAAACTGGCAAACTAGAGTCTCAAAGAGTTTTCAAAACCCTTTGAGACTCAGACCTAAGGATTTTTAGCGCTTAGGCTGTTTTCATTTCATTTCTTACCTAATTTTCGCTCCTTCTGCAAAACAACTGCTTAAAGGCTGGTGACAGGAGAATCTTATGCTCCCCAAATTCGCGCCCCGCAAGGCCGCTGGGCAAAGTTTGCCCTTAATTGCAATGATGATGGTCATTATCATTGGGATGGTTGCCCTTTCTGTGGATTTTGGCAATGCCTACGTCAAGCGCCGCAACGTCATTCGGGCCGCTAATGCCGCTGCTTTGGTCGGGATGGAGTCGCTCTTGGCGGGCAAAAAAGATGTTGACATTGGCTTGACGCTCAAACAATCGCTTGAAAGCAATGGGCTAAAAGTTTTAGATGACCCTAACGCTGTGCCTAAGGCGGGGGAAACAGCCATTAAGGCGATCTATCTTGACGAAAACGGTAGTCCCTTAATGAGTTGTAGTGTTGGGCAATGTACGAGTGTACCCAAAGGGGCCGCGTTTATGAAGATTGAGGTGACAAGCGCCTTAGGCACTTATTTTGCCCAAGCCATGGGCCAATCTCTCATTACGATTAGATCCTTGACTTACGGAGCCAAATGCACCCCCGTCCAGGGAGTTTATCCGATTGCGATCAAGGCCAGTGAATTTGGGGACAACGGCCTTAATGCCCCAACCTGCCCCTCGTCTAAGTTCGAAGGCAGTTGTAAGCAGGGAGCCTTTGGCGTATATGTTGATAAACAGTATTTCCAAACGGTGACCCAGCGCCGCTTCTATCTCCGCAAACCCACTGAAGGAGATGACTTCGCCAATAGCTTTAGTTTACTCCGCTGGAAGGCGAACATGAATCCGGCTGAGATGGAGGGGATGTTCAATGCCGCCGGAAGTTTAGAGAAGGGTTTTGAGGAAGTCATCAAGAAAAGTGCCTCTAATCCCTCTGGTTGGCCGGATACCGACTTCACGGATTTGCCAAAGGACAAAGAAGGTAATTCGGTCTATCCTTTCTACCCAAGCCAAATTAACCCCCGCGATTGGGTCTATAGCATCGGTTCAGGCTGGGATAGGTCTAAAATCATAGAGACTTTGAAATACCATGTAGAGCAACGGACTAAAATGATCTTGCCGATCTATGTGCGCTCTAATCATCAAACCGAACAAAGTTTGGCCTACTATGTTGACTCTTTTGGCTATTTCTATATGCGAGATGTCGGCCTTGAGGGCAACGATCTCTGGGTTGATCTAGCCTACCTTGGACGAGCCAACGAAACCCCCTGCTTGCGGACCGAATTGCCCACTTCCGACCTGCTGGGCCTCGTAGGCTCAATCTCTCTCAAGCCCGTCCAAGCCTATATTCCCCCCAAAGAAGACCCCGCCGCCTACTTAGTCATCATGGACGTGAGCGGGTCCATGAGTTGGGACTTTAGCGGGAACGGAACCTTTAATGGCGAAGATGTCCAATGCGAGAAGCAAGACCCCAATTCAACCATGCGGTTTAAGGATAGTTGTTCAGGGTCTGACGAACCTTGGCGGAATGAGGACGAACGCCGTATTTATGTGGCCAAAAACGCCATCCTGGACCTCTTTGATCGAATGGGAACCGAAGACCGCCTCCGCATTGTCGCTTTTAGCTCCGACCCGGCCATCAAAGGAATCTACCCCACCGAAGGGCAAGGTTGGGCCGGCAAAGGCGACCCCTTGCTAATTAATGAGATTAGGAATAAAATCCGGGATGTGGGGAGCTACAATGGCGACTCTTATCTCACCACTGGTGGGACGGCAAGTCCCGAAGCCTTCTACAAGGCTCTGCAATTACTGAAAGCCAGTGATAAGCCGGACGAAAAATATCGCCGCGTGGTGATCTTCATTACCGATGGGGTAGCGAACTTCTTCTTAAATGGTAAAGCCAATGTACCCCCGCAAGATAAGTGTCAAGACTTAGGCGCACGCTCCGGGAACATCGCTTGGTGTCAGATTGACCAAGACAAGAAATACCCCGTAACCCAGATGATCGATCTTTCGGTAACGATGCAGAAAGAGATCGATGGTTTAGTGGTCTATGTTTTGGCCATGGGGAAGAATTTGGATACCGATGGGCTAAGTGATGTCGCTTCGGACCCCAAAAAGACCTTCTTTCCAGTAACTACTTCGGAAGAGTCCCTCAGTGCGCTCAGTGATATTCAAAGTAAGGTGCAAAACGGCGATTGTGTGAGCAAACCTTCCGATAATTGGCTGGACCAGATCACCACGGATCATGCCCCTGACATCGGAAAGTTCAATTCGAGTACCCCAAAACCTGAACCACCTTTGCCGAATAGTTCAACTTATGGCTACGTCTACTTATATGATAAGAATGGCAGTCCCCTTTCAGCCGGGAAAGATGTCGTGCCGATTGAGCATGATGCCCGAACTGGGAAGCTAGGCTTCAACTTGCCACCTGAAAATGGTTTGACCCCTGGAATTTATAAACTCAAAGCCTACGTGGTCTATAAAGGTGACGATGACGAGCAGCGGGTCTATAGCACTATCGTCGACCCCACGACCTTGAATCGGACGAGCGAGTCCGCACCCTTTTCGGTTTCGCAAATGGGAACCATTGGGAAAGAGGTCGCCGCTCCGCCAATTTATCTTGGGTTACCTAAAGACATGAATGTTTGCCCAACTGCCGTACCCCAACCCTAACCCCGACGGGGCTTGAATTCAAATGAGCCGGGTGACAAGCGCCTTGGAAGAGCGCTTCTTACCTGGCTCTCAGTATCGCAAATTCCTGAAGTTGGCCCATCATCCGTTTAAAGACTAGAAAGTAGCAGGTTTCATTATGCACCGTTTACCGCAACGCTTACCCCAAAAGGTGATCCTTCTGGTGCTGGTGAGTGGGCTCCTCTTAGGGGCCAGCAGGCTTTGGCCGGCAGCTTCTTTGGCTGCTTCAAGCTACAAAGGCGATGACCTCCTCGGAGATTTCGCGGGGGGCAATTTTCAACGCACGGCCTTGAGCGATTATAGTGTTGGAGGCTTCAACGATGCTGACGGGCGGTGGGTAGAAGATCAGGCCGGGGCAGTCCAGCTTTCCTCCGTTGGAATTCCAAACAAATGGGAGTCGGCAGCCTTTTTCTTGCCCCAGAAACTTACGCAATTTGGGGCTTGTGTGCTGGGCAACCGGATTTTTGTCCTTGGCGGGCAGGCCACCCCTACCAATGGGGGAACTGCCGCCGCCACCGACAAAGTTTGGTCGGTCCCGGTCTCCCAGAAAGATGGGAGCCCCCCCATAGGCAATGTGAAAGATATATGGCAGAGCGAAAAAGTCCTGCTGCCGGTGCAACATTCCAATTCCACTGAAGCGGGCTACACTGATGACATTGGCCCCATCTATGCCGCCGCCGTAACTTCAGTTGTCACCAACACCAGTACCCCTAATAGTGGTTTTATCTATGTTTTGGGTGGAACCGCAACCGTAGGTACGAATAGCTTTTCGAGTTATGCGGTGCGGGTGGCTACCGTCAAGGATGGCAAGATCCTGAATTGGCAAAAGCTCGATGCCGAAATTCCAGGCATCACGCTCTTTGATAAACAAGGTCTAGAATCACCCGCCGTTACTTCTGCCACCATTGGGGGCAAAACCTACCTCTACCTCTTTGGGGGGCAGAAAAACAACGGTACGGTGAAAGTAGCTTCAAAGACTACTTTTTGGGCGCTTGTTGACCCTGCCAGCGGGAAATTGCTTGACCCTGACCCTGAAGGTAACAACGTTGACCCTACCACAGAAAGCTGGGGGCGGCTAGAGAGTAGCGGAACCAATGCACCGGCTAAAGGCTTTTGGAACGCGCTGGCCGTAGCGAGTACAAATCTGGTCAGTCAAACGACCCAAGTAGCTTTGTATGTTATTGGGGGCGAAACAGCGGATGGGGCGATTGCCAACGTCTATCGGGCCACCGTGAGCGACGAAAAGACGGGTAAACTAGAGTGGGACTGGAGTGGGACTTTGCCTAACCCCCGCACGGCCCATTCAGGGGCCGAAATCAATGGCACAATCTTTGTCTCCGGGGGCATGATTAAAGGTGAGACCACCCCAACCACCAATGGCAACGTTGTTCTGTCTTCCTACGTTCAAGATAACTTAGAGTTGCCCAAAGTTGGGGGTACAACAGGTAGCAACTTCTACGCCAGCGAGAATGCCCTTCCGCAGCCCCGCGCCTTTCATCAATCCGTTGTTGTGCAAGGTACTGAAGGGTTGGCCTTTCTCTACACCTTGGGCGGCAAAAGTGATAGTGGCCCCTCGGACCTAATCTTCACGGCTAAGATTCAGAAAACAACGACCACCGACGCAAGTCAACAAACAAACTATGCCAATAATGGCTGGTTTTTCTCCCGCGCTTTTGACTTTACAAATCCCGCGCTTGGCTCATGGGACAATCTGGCCTGGGCCACCGAACTGCCTGCGGGCACGGATATTGAGATGGCCTACCGGTTCGCCAGCAGTTGTACTTCGCCCACCTGGAGCCAATGGAAAGAAATCAACCTTGACCCTGATAATCCTGGGCAACGCTCGGAAAGTGGGTGGAATGTGGCCAAAGATTTACAAGATGGCCCCAGCACCATGAAGTGCTTTCAATATCGCGCCTATTTGAAAGGTAGCAGTGATGCGTCGTCAACCGTCACGCCTTTGCTCCTTAATGTCTTCTTTCGTAGTACGCTGGCGGGCAGCGCTGATCTTTGGGTCGAGCCAGAGCTTACCAAACCGCGTTGGCTGGCGGGCCAAAAGGATGTTTTGCAAGACCTCGATATCGTCATTAAGAACGAAATGAAAGATGGCAGTAAAACTGAAGAACTGAGTGCTGTGGGGGGCCAAGGAGATTTCTTTGTGGATTTATTGATCTTTGGCCCTGGAACCCAAGCGCTAACCCCCACGATTCCGCTCTCGAACACCATTATGGTTACGGGAACTTCAGCTACCAGCCAAACGGTTGTCTTAGCCGCCCCCACAAGAGTCTATACAAACATCTCTAAAAGCGCGATTAAAGCTGGTGAACCCTTTAAGATCGGCAGCTGGTGCGATTCCGCCGCCCCAAAGGGTTGTCAAGAGAAAAGCTTAGTCGAACTCTTACCCAAAGCTGGCCTCTATACCGCGACCATCATGGTTGATTCCTATATTTCCCCCAAAGAATGGCTGGCCGGGCAGCGCAATGGCTATGTCAGTGAGTACAACGAAAAGAATAATCTCGCCAACCTCTCTTTTACGGTCAGTATGACCTATACCCCACCTATCGTCATGCTTGTGACTAAAGACGGGGCCACTGCTGAAACTGGGGCCGGAAAAACCCCCAAGGCAGCAACCTTTCTGGTTGAGCGGAGTACGCTGGCCGCTTATCCGCTAACTGTTACTTACAAGCTCGAAGGTTCTGCTACGGACCCTACGGGGCTGAAACCTGATTATACGCTCCAGCCAACGCCCACAGGGCAAGTGGTGATCAAACCTAACGAAACCCAAGCCTTTATCACCCTTTCCCCCATTGATGATAGCGAGACAGAGCAGCCCGAAACCGGGCGCCTGATCCTACAAAAGAGCGATTATTACAAACTTAATACGATTTACTATAGTGCTACCGCGACGATTCAGGATAATGATGACCGAATTGGGATTACGACCAACAAGCAGAGCCTGGTTACGCCGACCAACACCATCGTAGTTACCCAGGCGGTTACGCTCTCCGATGTCTTCGTCATCACCCGCTCGGCGAGTACCGACCTCAAGACGCTAAGTAACCTCCAACCTTTAACGGTAACTTTTAGCATTAGCGGCACTGCTGTTTCGGGCAAAGACTTTACCTTCTCCCAGGGTGGGAAACTACTGAATTTAACGACCACAGGGACAAGTAGCCTTGGGACAATTATCTTCCCTGCGGGAGTCGTTAGTACGACGTTGACCCTGAATGTCCAAGATAGTTCTGCCACCGAAGACCGCAATCTCGTCGTGATCTTAAATTCCGGTGCTAACTATACGGTTGAAAGTTCAAAGCAGGAAAGTGTCCCTGTCAAATTTGTGGGGAAGGAAGACCCGACCAAGAAGGTCTATCTCCCCCTTGTCGCTCGTTAAGTTAAGGAAGGTCGACCAAAAACCACGGCGTGTGCTATAATAGAGTTTAGGGAAGCTGGGCCTCTTTTGAGTTAAGGCAGCGTGGCTCTGAAGCGTTGGCGGCCTAAGTCGCGCTGCTCCTTTACCTAATGTTAGCTCCCTCCGTGGTCTGGGTAACGGCTTTAGCCGTTGACTTGTGAAAGTAGATTGGGTCTCAGAGTAGCCTTTTCTGAAGCGAAAGTTAATGATCTATGGAGCAAAAGAACGTTATTATTGTCGTCGTCGTTGCGGTCCTGCTTTTAGCGGGGATTGGGGGCGGCACGTTTTGGTACATTCAAAATAATCAAGGCTCCCTCTCGCTCGGCGCGAAACCAACTCCCGTCCCGACTTTTGACCCTGGGGTGCAAGTTATCGTTGCCAAGATCGACATCCAGCCTAACACCATCATTGATAATGCAGAAACTTACATCGACAAGCAGGAGATAAGTACCAGTGAGTATAATCTCAACTCCACTGATTATATCATTAGTAGTAGCGATGTTGAAGGGAAACAAATAATCGAAAAAGTTGGTTCGGGAGATAAGATCAGAAAAAAGATGCTGATCGAGCCAGGTTTATCGCAAAAGATTCCGCCAAAAGAAGCAGATCGACCTCGCCGCAAGGCTTATCCTATCGAAGTTAATGCTTTTTCTGGGGTTGCGGATATGGTCACCGTCAATGATTTTGTGGACATTATTGCAACCTTCCCGATTCCTGTGCAAGTGCAGCAAGCGCCGCAAGAGCCGCGTTACGAATGGAAAAGCTATCTTTCAACCAAAACCATCGTTCAGCGGGCCAAGGTTTTGCGGATCTTACGCCGGCCCCCAGGCATGTTGATGAACGAAAAAGGTACGCCCATTCCCGAAGCGCCAACGGCAGCAGCGGGGAAAGAGCCTACTGCCGTTGGGCCACCTGCTGTCGGCCCCGATGGGAAACCGCTCTCTCCCGCCGCTCAAGGGGCCAATCAAACTGAGGGTAGTTACAATCCTTACCGTGTTTGGATGTTAGTCTTGGCCGTCACCGACAAAGATGCTGAGTTGCTGGAGTTTACGAAGCAAACCGAAGGGGGCAAACTAGCCCTGGTTTTACGCGGAGCTGGCGACGATGCCTTTGATGATTCTAGCGTGGGCGGAACGCTTAATCTGTTACTTTCCGACTTTGGCCTGCCCAAGCCGGAGCAACCGAAAGCCTTGAGCGACCAGTTTTCACCAGGCAAGGAATAGTACTTTTTTGACTCTTCATTCAGGAGGGACTATGTCTGAGGAAACCATAATTAAAGTTTTGATCGTCGACGATATTGCGGATACCTGCGATCAAATCGAGAAACTCTTGTTTTTCGAGAAGGACATCAAAGTTGTTGGCAAGGCCAGCAATGGCCGGCAAGCGATTGAAATGGCGCTAAAGCTCCAGCCGAATGTCATTTTGATGGACATTAACATGCCCGAAATGGATGGCATTGCGGCCACAGAAGCTCTTTCGGCCAAAGGTTTGCCCATTGGCGTGATTATCATGAGCGTCCAAGGCGAAACAGACTACTTACGCCGGGCTATGTTTGCGGGCGCAATGGAGTTTCTGGTCAAGCCTGTGCCCTCCGATGATCTCTTCAATGCGATTCGGAGTGTTTACGCACGAGTTATTGTTAAGCCCACCAGAGGTCCCGCAGTTTCGCCCAGCGAAAATCAACCTCAGAAGAGCGATGCCAAGGGCCATTTACTCGCCGTTTTCAGCCCCAAAGGAGGGGTCGGCACATCGTCCGTTGCGGCCAATTTAGCGATTGCGCTCCGCCAGCTTACGAATAAAAAGGTCGTTTTAGTTGATGGCAACCTCGTTTTGGGCGATATTGGAGTCATTCTCGACCTCAAATCCGCTGATCGCACCATTGCTGAATTAGCAGAAAACATCACTGAAATGGACCGCGAGCTTCTGAATGAGGTTTTAGCTAATCATTCTTCGCAAATCAAGGTTTTAGTTGCCCCACCCAATCCCCAAATTGGTGAAACAGTTACGGCTGATCATTTTAGACGGATTTTAGAGTTTTTATGCACCGAATTTGACTATGTGATTGTTGATACTCCCTGTTCTTTCCAAGATCGGGCCTTGGCCGCCTTAGATCTGGCGGATCGGATTGTACTTTTGATGGCCTTAGAGATGACGTGCATCAAGAATATCAAGCTTTTCCTGGAAGTCGCTGAACTCTTAGAATACCGCCGCGAAAAGATTTTCTTGGTGTTGAACAAGGCCGACAGTCGGCCGGGCATTAAAGTTGCGGACATTGAAGCGAATATCCAACACAAAGTCGCGCTTCAGATCGGTAATGCTCCGCTTGAAATGACTAATGCAATTAACCAAGGTGTACCAATGGTCATTGATAAGCGGGATCATCGCACTTCGAAGGATATTTTTAGTCTCGCTAAACAATTGGCTACGATGTCTGGAGAGACTGTGGGCGACGAAACGGCAGCGAAGAGTCAGGCTACAGCCAAAACCGAGAAAAAATCAGGCGGTTTATTTGGGATGTTCCAGGGCCGTTAGTTTTGAAGAAGGTTAGCTAATGTCGCTATTAAAACGAATCAACAATCCAGGGAGCGGCTCAAGCAACGAGAGTTCCCCAGGGAGCGCAGCCCCAAAGAGCAACGGGAATGCAAGTGCGGCCCCCCCTGCGGTGCGCCCCTCGAATAAAAAAGAGGATCATACCACCGATCTGCGCGTGCAAGTTCAGAGCAAACTGCTCAATGAGCTTGATCCTTCAATGGATTTAAGTGATCCCGTTAAGGTTCGCAAACAAGTCGAAGAGATTTTCAATTCCATCTTAGATTCAGAGAATATCGTGATTGGGCGGGCCGAACGTAATCGCATTTTTGAGGCCATTGCGGCGGATATTCTGGGTTTTGGGCCAATTGAACCCCTCTTGCAAGATGTAGATGTTAGCGAAGTGATGGTAAATGGCCCAAAACAAATCTACATTGAAAAGAAGGGCAAGTTGATCAAAACGGATGTCATTTTTGAAAACGATGCCCATGTCAAGCGCGTGATTGACCGGATCGTTTCCCCCTTAGGGCGGCGCATTGACGAGTCTTCCCCTATCGTAGATGCACGGCTCCCTGATGGCAGCCGCGTCAATGCCATTATTCGGCCTCTTTCCTTGGTTGGGCCCTGTCTTACCATTCGGAAGTTTAAGAAAGATGCCTTGACCATTGATAATTTGATTAAATTCGGGAGTATTTCCCGCCAGATGGCCGATTTTCTTGAAGCGTGTGTGGAAGCCCGGCTCAATATCGTTGTTTCTGGCGGCACAGGCTCTGGAAAAACTACACTTCTCAACATTCTTTCTAACTTTATCCCCGAAGACGAGCGTATTATCACAGTTGAAAATGCTGCTGAGTTGCAATTGCAACAAGATCATGTGGTCTCTTTGGAATCACGCCCCGCAAACGTCGAAGGTAAAGGCGAAGTCAGTATTCGGGATTTGGTCATTAACTGCTTGCGGATGCGCCCTGAACGAATTATCGTAGGTGAGTGTCGTGGGGGCGAAACGCTCGACATGCTTCAAGCCATGAACACGGGCCACGATGGCTCAATGACCACGATTCATGCCAATACGCCCAAAGATGCGGTTTCGCGGGTAGAAACAATGTGTATGATGTCGGGAATGGATTTGCCCGCCAAAGCGATTCGGGAGCAAGTTGTTTCAGCTGTCGATGTTTTTGTTCAACAATCCCGCTTGAAAGATGGGAGCCGAAAAGTTACTTTCATCACCGAGGTTCAGGGAATGGAGGGCGAAGTTGTTGTTTTGCGTGATATTTTTGAATTTATCCAACGGGGAATAGATGAAAAAGGTAAAATCATCGGTGATCTCCGACCAACAGGCGCAGAACCCAGATTTATCGAGAAATTCGAGTCGCAAAACATCTTTCTTCCGCCAGGAACCTTCAGTTCTGGGCACTAGGCCCAAAGCTTTGAAAATGGTTTCTTGGCTGTTAGCCTAGAAAAAACCTGCCATGACCTTTATTCTAATCTTTCTGCTGGCTATTATCCTCGTGATCGGGGGAGTCGTTCTCATTCGGAAGCGTGGCTCCGCATCGGAAAGCCGCCTGAAGCAAATTACCGGCACTGACAAGCGCGTGGCCCAGAAAGAAGGTTCTGATGTTGTCACGCGCTTGCTGGCGGGTATTGATACGATCTTGACGAAGAGTAAAAAAGGGAGCAAAATAGCGCGAGATCTGGCCAGCGCGGACCTCAAGGTCCGAGTTGTCGAATTTCTGGTAATGAAGATTGCAACCGGAATCATTGGGGCCGGTGTGGGAGCCTTCGCGGGCCGCGCCGACGTGCGGGCCGCGATAGCGGTGGGCATTGGCTGTGCAATTTTTGGCTCTTTTGTCCCCGAACTCTACCTGAGCAATTTGTCAAAAAAGCGGATTGCGGATTTTAACGCGCAGCTTGGCGATACCATCACCATGTTAAGTAACTCTTTGCGTGGGGGCTATGCCTTTTTGCAATCGTGTGAACTAGTTGCACGGGATGCCAATCCGCCGGTCTCCACCGAATTTAAGCGCGTGGTGCAGGAAGTCGGCTTAGGGCGGACAACCGAAGAAGCTTTGGGCAGTCTCTTGCGGCGGATGCCTTCAACCGACTTAGACCTTTTAGTTACGGCGGTCAATATTCAACAAGAAGTCGGTGGAAATCTCGCCCAAATTCTGGATAGCATTGGCAATACCGTTCGTGAACGGGTACGGATCAAGCAAGAAGTCGAAACCCTCACGGCCCAAGGGCGAGTTTCGGGTTATATGGTAACGGGTTTGCCTGTTGCGATGGGGTTGTACATTTCGTCGGTCAATCCAACCTACATGGCTCCGCTTTTTTCATGGGGGATGCCGCCAGATCATTGGTGTTGTATGCCAATGGCCGCTGGGGCAATGATTATTTGTGGTTATATCGTAATGCAAAAAATCGTTACTATTGAAGTGTGAGGTGATTTCTATGGGAATCGTGTTACTTGCAGCCTTCATCTCAACACTAATCGTCATCGGTGTTGCAGTCTTTGTGTCCTCAACTCTCACGCAAGTGCAGAAAACAGCCGTGATCGAAGAACGGTTGGGGCAAATTGCCCGCCGCCAAAGTGAGTCTTTGCAAAACCTGGAATTGCAAGAACCTTTCTATCAACGGGTAATTGCACCCCTGGTCGAGTCTTTTCTCGCCAGTCTGGGCAAATTGGGCCCCCAACAAAATGTTGAGCAGACGCGGCTCAACCTGATTCGGGCTGGCAGTCCCGCTGGGCTTACGCCCGTGATGTTTATGGGCATTCGGATTGGGCTGGCCGTCTTTCTCCTTGTGGCCATGGGGCTTTTTTCCTTTAACTCCAGTGACTTGGATTTGAGCAAAAAGTTGCTCTATACGGGGATGGGCCTAATCGGGGGGTTTATTTTACCAGGAGCATGGCTTGGCAATAAGATGAAAGCCCGCCAGGAAGAAATCGTTAAGGCGCTTCCTGATGCCCTCGACTTGCTAACTGTCAGTGTGGAGGCGGGGTTGGGGTTTGATATTGCGCTTCAACGGGTAACCGCCAAGTGGGAAAGCGAGTTAGGGCGGGAATTTAAGCGCATGCTTTCTGATATGCGTTTGGGGTTGACCCGCAGCCAAGCCTTAAAAGAACTTTCCGAACGCACAGGCGTAGATGATGTGCAAACCTTTACTTCAGCCGTGATTCAAGCCGATCAGCTCGGGGTTTCTATTGCGAAGATTCTCAAGATTCAATCGGAGCAAATGCGGAGTCGTCGCCGCCAACGCGCTGAGGAAAAAGGGCGGAAAGCGCCTGTGTTGATGCTTTTGCCAATGGTTTTATTTATCTTTCCCTCCATCTTTGTCATCATTTTAGGGCCTGCTGTGCCAAAGATGATGGTCAGTGGCTTTTAAGGTGAAGTTGAGGGATTTTCGCTTAACGCCCTAATCGTTTCTCTTTCCATTCCTATGCCAAACCATAAGCTCACTATTTTCAACCAAACACGGAACGTTATCCTTGTTGAACAGTGTACGTTAGCCAACACTTTCTGGTCTCGCGCTCTTGGCCTGATGGGTAAAGCAGGTTTAGCCGCGGGCGAAGGCTTGCTGATCTATCCTGAATGGAGCATCCACACCTTTTTTATGCGGTTTTCCATTGATCTTCTCTTTCTCAATCAACAAGATCAAGTCATTGGGCTGCGCGTTGCTATGCCCCCCTATCGCCCCTTTGCGGGGGTTTGGGGGGCGCATTATGTTATCGAATTGCCGCCGAACCTCATCCCCCCAACCCAAACTCAAGTCGGTGATCAATTAGTTCTTACCCCTTCACCCCACAAGAAACTCTAAAGTAATCTACTGCCAATGCTAAAACCTTCTTTTAACCGCTTTAAAATTCGAGGGAGCTTAACGCCCCTCCTTTTTTTGGCCAGCTTTGCGCTCTACCTCACAACGCTCACACAAGTGCATACTTTCGATGCGCTGACCTACATTCTCGATGTTGACCAAAAACCCTGGCTGCAAGTTTTTCATCCGCATCACCTAGCTTATGGGCCAGTAGGCAAATTAGTTCGCTATTTAGGCCAGTTTCTGGGCCTTCAGAGCGCTGCTATCCCGCTGCAAATCACGAATGCGCTGGCGGGGGCTTTGGGGGGCAGTCTCTTTTTTACGCTAATTCACAAGTTGACTAACCGCCTTGATCTCGCCCTTTGTGGAACGATTCTGCTAAATTCAAGCAATGCCTATTGGTATTATGCAGTTGAAGTTGAAGTCTACACCATTGCCACACTCTTTTTGATTATTTGCCTCTGGCTTACAACAAATTTACTCAAAAGACCAACGCGCCAAACTTGTCTTATGCTTGGGGTTGCTCAAAGCTTTGCCGTCTTTTTTCATCAAACCAATCTACTTTTTTGTTTTCCTGGAACAATGGCTCTCTTTTTAGCTACCCCAAACCAAACCCTTCAACAACGAAGCAAACTTTTTCTTGCCTATAGCTTACCCTTAGGCCTGCTTGTTGTGGGGGGCTATCTCTTTGTCTGGTTTGGCTTGCAAGGGCTTCCTTCTTTTCCCCTTTTTATTGATTGGCTAACTCTTTATCTGCATACGGGCTGGTGGGGCGGTTCACCCACAGAGCAAAGGTTTCTTAGGCTTGGGGAAGGACTTGCTATAACGCTTGCTCAACCAAATGGGGGCTTTCTAGGGCTGTGGCTCGTGGGTTTAATTACTTTCGCGCTGCGGAAATTATTTCAAACCTATAGGAATTTAGTGTTTTGCCTCATTGGCTGGCTGCTTGTTTATGGAAGTTTCTTTTTTTGGTGGGAGCCAGATAATTGTGAATTCTGGATTGCCAGCCTTCCTCCCTTTTTCCTCTTGCTACTTTTAGCGCTCAAGGGAAGTGGCCCCCGTTGGCATCCTGGGGTTTTAATTACCCTTCTGCTTAGTTTAACCATGCTTACCACGAATTATGAAACGATTACGCGCCGAGGAAATGCAGATAGCGATAGTTTAAGGCAGACTGCGCGAGCCTTAGCTGACCAAAGTAAACCAATTGATCTCTTTTTTGTAACCAATGATATTCAGCAACTCTATCTGAAGTATTACGAGAAACGGGCAAAAGTCATTTCTTTGAATCGGAGCCTCTTTGAAAACAAAGGTGTTTGGGGGGAAACATGCAAACACCTTCAGTACCAAATAGATGCAACCCTCGCGCAGGGGGGAGCGTTTCTCTTTGCCGACGCGCTCCTGCACCTGCAAGATGCACCGCTCCCCGCAGCTGCGGCTCCTGAACCGATCTTTACGCGCTTTCGGCTGACACAAGCTGATTTGCAAGGTTGTTTTGCTCCCTACCTTCCAGGCTTAACCCCTTTCCCCCTTCCTGCAAGCTTACCCCTTTACTCTCGCTTCCCTTCTGCTCAGGAATTAGCTGCTGGGGAAGGGTGGAACTTTACCAAGGGGAAGTGGGGGTGGCAAGGAAAGAAACTCATTGAGGAAAAGGTGGGGCAACAAGGGTGGGATTTCCTGCCAGGCGCAGACCCTTCCCTCATTAGCCCTAAACTGAACCTTCTTGCTTCCCATTACACGACGCTTGAGCTACGAATTGCGACCTCCGTGGCCGTGAAGGATCGAGATTTGCAGCTTTTCTTCGCTGACGAAAGGGGCCTTTTTGCTGAAGCTCGCTCCCTTAGGCGCACGCTAAAGGGAGGCCAAAGGGCGACTACGTATCGGATTCCTTTGACAGATAAGCCAGGTTGGGAAGGGGTTGTAACGGGTTTAAGGCTTGACCCCGTCGGCGCGGGAGATGGGGGAAGGATCCAAATTGAGGGGTTGCGGTTGCTTAAAGAGTAACTAGCGTGCTACATATTTGCTTCTCGGCGCTAGATATGGTATGCTAAAGAAGGTTCTTATTTCTAAGAACGAAAAAAGGGAATGACAATGCGTAAATCGCACGTTCACTGGCCGATCACCGCGTGGGTTATTTTTCTCCTCGTCGTTGGCTCCTTTTTCATGGGATATTTAGCTTCGCTCCAAGCTCAAACCACCGATTACCCCGCTGACCCTTCTACCGATATTAAGTGGGCTTCCAGCACCGAAAGCAGCGTTACGGATCTTCAAACTCGCTTCAACACGGCCCGTGCTAACGACAGCACTGTGAAAGTAACTCTAACTATGCCGAGCCAAGTTGAATGGGACAAAAAGTCTGATGGCGAAAAAGCACTTTGGTTGATCAATCAAGAACGAATTGATCGGAGTTTGTTACCTCTTTCAGACCTTGAACCTAATGTTATCAGTGTAGCTCAAGCCTATGCTCAAATTCTTCTTGACAAGAATGCTTTTGGGCACACTGTGGATGGTTTAGATCCTTGGAAACGGCTGGAAGCTAATTCAACTATTAAGGCTTGTCACGATTTCCTCGGCGTGGCCGAAAATATAGCTGTCTTTTGGGGCAATTGGAACTTCCCAATTGAGCGAGCGGTCTACAATTGGATATATGATGACAGTGGGAGTAGCTGGGGCCACCGCCACGCGGTCCTCTGGAAATCATACAACAACAATAGTGGGCCAGTGGGAAATGAGGGTTTTCTGGGAATTGGCCATGTCAATGGTACACATAGTGGCTATCCCAAATCTGATCTTATCGTACTGAATGTTTTTGATCCCTGCTCAACGTGGAACTATGACATGCTCAACTTGAAGCAGGGGAATAACCCAATTGCCAATAGCACTGGCAACTATGATTTTGGTGCGGTCAGCGTGAACAAGAGTAGCTCTGCCGTTGAATTCACGCTGACGAATGTGGGGACAGTTGACCTAAACCTGACGGGCACGCCAAAGGTTGTGGTTGCGGGTGCTACGGATTTTACGGTTGACGAAACTAATACCATTAGCCCCGTTGCCCCAAGTAAGAGTACGACCTTCAAAGTCACCTTTAAACCGAGCGTGGCGGGGGCGCGGAGTGCTACCCTTACAATCACTAGTAATGATCCCAATACCCCAAGCTATTCCTTTACGGTGAAGGGGACGGGATCAGAATCCCTTTCCCCCACCAATACGCCTACTTTGACCCCTACTAACACATCTCCTCTTACAACAACCTTAACGGTCACGCCTACGCCCAGTAAAACGCCAATATATGTCTATGATCTAACCCCTACGGTGACCCTTACGGCTACAATTACGCCCACCGCGACCTCTACAACAAAGGTAACAGTTACACCCACCAAAACCCCTACCGCAAAGGCTACGGTCACGCCCATTCCTGCCCCCAAACTCAACATTCGGGTGCAAGGTGCATCTAAACAAATCAGTCCAGGGCAAACGCTTCACTTTAGTTTGGCCTATAGTAATACGGGCAACTTGACGGCGACCAAAGTTATTCTCTCGCTTTCTCCCCCTCTCTACACTACCTTTGATCCAGCAAATAGCACCCCTGGCTGGGCCTTGGCCAGTACCGTAAACCTTCAAGGAGGACAACTTCTGGCAGGCCAAACTTACACCTTTGCGCTTGGTGATTTAGCCCCAGGCCAGCGGGGAGAAGTCAACTTTGCGCTCACCGTGCAAACCGATGCTCCTGAAGGTTCGACCTTGAGCATTGAAGTAGGTATCAGAGATAGTACCAGTACGGGAAGTCAGGTTCTTGCAAAGAGCAATACGGCAGTAGAAGTAATAAGCGACGCTATTCGCAACTACCTTCCCCTAATTATGCGGTAACAATTCATCTCTAATTGATCTACTAAGGTTGAGAAAGGAGCAACTAATTTGCTGAAGATTTGATTAGCGGTGCTAGATCTGGTATGCTAAGGAAAGTTCTTATTTCTAGGAACGAAGAAAGGGAAAGACAATGCGTAAATCGCATGTTCACTGGCCGATCACGCTGGGGTTCAGCTTCATTCTCCTCGTTGGTCTTCTGTTCAAGGGGCCTTTAACCCCTTTGCCCGCCCAAGCTGCCGATTATCCCGCCGACCCTTCTACCGACGTTAAATGGGATTTTAGCACCGAAAGCAGCGTTACGGATGTTCAAACTCGCTTCAACACGGCCCGGACTAGCGATAATACGGTCAGAGTGAAGCTGACTTTGCCCTCGCAAGCTGAATGGGATAGCAAATCGGGGGGAGAAAAAGCCCTTTGGCTGATCAATCAGGAACGAATTGATCGGGGTTTATTGCCCCTTTCAGGGCTAGAATCTAACGTTACCAGTGTGGCTCAAGCCTATGCTCAATATCTCCTTGAGAATGATGCTTTTAGTCATGATGCAGATGGCTTAGGCCCCTGGAAACGGCTGGAAGCTAACTCAACCATTAACGCTTGCCACGATTTCCTCGGCGTGGCCGAAAACCTAGCTGTCCTTTGGAGCAATTGGAATTTCCCAATTGAGCGAGCGGTCTACAATTGGATGTACGATGATAGTGGGAGTAGTTGGGGGCATCGCCACGCAATCCTCTGGAATTCCTATACTAACAATAGTGGCCCCTCTGAAAGTGAGGGTTTTCTCGGAATTGGTAACGTTAAAGGTACACATAAAGGCTATGCCAACTCAGATCTGATCGTGATGAACGTTTTTGATCCTTGCCCAACATGGAACGATGGCCCTTCAGTTATTACTCCGACCCCAAGCCTTTATCCATCTTCGCCCCCAGTTTCTTCTTCTCCGCCGGTCACCCCTTATCCTACGAAGACCCCTTACCCCACAGCGACGCTCCGACCTTATGAGCCGCCTGCGACCCAGACCCCTATCCCTACGAAGACCAAGACCCCTTTGCGCCCAACTTCGACCCCTTCCAACCCTTACCCTGAGCCAGATTTACCTCCTCCCGATTCAGATGGCTCTTTTGCTGACTCAGCTTTTGAGAAGGTTTGGGAAAGGACGGATCAACCTTTAGCCCGTGGGGCCCCTGGTTTGCAAGCTCGCTCCTGGATTTGGGGGCCTATGCCCTTGACGGGGGGAAGTCGAGAAGCTTATGC
Source organism: Chloroflexaceae bacterium UBA1466 (assembly GCA_002325605.1). Classification (GTDB taxonomy): domain Bacteria; phylum Chloroflexota; class Chloroflexia; order Chloroflexales; family Chloroflexaceae; genus UBA1466. The sequence goes on along the minus strand of DCSM01000079.1, from coordinate 8,557 downwards.
TGAAGGTCAAGGGGGAACGCGGTTAGTTCAATACTTTGATAAGAGTCGGATGGAAATCAACAATCCTAACGCTGCCCGCGATAAGTGGTACGTTACGAATGGCCGCTTAGTAGCTGAGATGGTAGAAGGTTTCATTCAAATCGGGAATAGCAGCTTCAGGGAAAGTACCCCCGCCGACGAAGCTGTTGCGGGGGATGCCGCTCGCATCAATTCTGATGCCCCGACCTACCGCTCTTTCCGCAGCATTGCCTTCCCCGTGAATGCTGCTCCTGCGGCCCGGCGCAAAGGTCAAACCGTGATCGCGGTTCTCAAGAAAGATGGCACTACCGTTGATGAGACCCGTCTAGCCAACTACAACATCACCCTTGACGGGTATGACGAAACGATAGGGCATAATATCCCCCGTATCTTCACTGACTACTTCATTCAACCAGGCATTGTCTATGAGGGAGGGAAGTATGTGCAGGGGATGGTAATGGATTGGAAGTTCGTGCTAGGCTTACCAATCAGCGAACCTTATTGGGCCAAGGTGAAGGTCGGGGGGGGTGAAAAGGATGTCTTGATGCAAGCCTTTGAACGGCGCGTCTTGACCTATACACCCGATAACCCAACGGGCTACAAGGTTGAGATGGGGAATGTAGGTCTCCACTACCTTAGCTGGCGATATGCTCGATCCGCAACCTGCGCCATGATGCCCGTGCTGGGCTTTGGGAAGCTTTGGCAAGCTGAAGCTGCTGTACGGGAGATGCTGGGGTGTGCAATAGAGGCCGAAACTACCGCTCAAGGTACGGTGCAATACTTCCCCAACGGGGTTCTCTATTGGCGCAACAAGGTCATTTATGCCTTCCTTGGGGAGAAAGAGGGAACTTGGCAAAGCTTCAAAGAGGCTGACCTTCCCAACAATCGGCCTAGCTACAGTTGCCCCACAGGCCGAATTAAGCCGACGCTGGGCTTTGGAAGCTTAATGGTTGCCCACCCTGAAATTGCTAACGCGCTGGGGCAATGCGCTACAAGTAGCGAAGAAAGTGGGAACGGAGCCATGCAAATGTTCCAGAAGGGGTGGATGCTTTCGATGCCTGCTACTTCCAGTAGCAATGAGAAGCGAATTTGGGTTGCTTCTGAGAAGGGGGAATTCAAACGCTTCAGCGACGCTAACTAATTTCCCCTTCCTTTCATTCCTGGGCGACCTTTGCGGTTTCTAAAATCGCAAAGGTCTCCCTTATCATCGTCATCATCCTGTAATACAAACTTTTGTGGAACCCAGTCCTTTGTAGGCTGCCCAGGCTGTTGCCTTCGGCAAGCTCAGGCCACGGGGGTCGGAGAACGCTGGTTGAGTTTGCCAAAACCAGCGCGAGGGACTGGCAGATAATGTTATAATGAAGCTAATTCGTTTTCGCATTGGAATAGAATTGAGAACTTAACAATGGCCCAAAGAACTGCACGCTGGAGACAAAATCTCCAAAACGCCAACCAAAATACACCGCCCCCTAGCTCGCCCGCGCCTCAGCAACTTTCCCTTTGGGAATGGCTAAAAACGGTTTGGGGATGGATTGCAGCAGCTATAGGTGTTTTTACGTTTATTATTGGACAACTTGCAGATCTTTCTCAAATTGGATTGACTAAAGATTCGCTTTCGCAAGTAATCTTATCGTTCTTAATCCTGGTGATCCTTGGATTTATACTCCTCTATATCTACTATTTACTGTTCATCAAAAAAATAATGAGGCTACGCCGCTTTGCCCAAATAATTTTACCTTTCATTAGCTTAGGGATTGCAGTAGCTAGTTACTCTTTTTTAGTGCCTATTTTACTTGTATTCAAGCCTACTGTGCAGGCTGAAGATAAAAATGCTACTGCCTACATCAAGAGTGGAGATGTCTCCTATGGTAAAGGTGAGCTTGACAAAGCTATTCAGGATTACACCAAGGCCATTGACCTCGACCAGAAAGATGCTGATGCCTACCGCCATCGTGGGGTTGCTTACACTAAGAAAGGTGACAATGACAAAGCAATCGAGGATTACAACAAAGCGCTTGACCTTAACCCGAAACTCTCTGTTGCCTACAACGCATACAACAATCGGGGGTACGCCTACCAACTGAAAGGTAACTATGACCTTGCGATCCAGGATTACAACAAGGCAATTTATCTCGACCAAAAAGATGCCGCTGCCTATAATAACCGTGGGTATGCCCTTGCTGAGAAAGGCGACTATGACCTTGCACTACAGGACCTTAATACATCTCTTGACCTCAGCCCAAGAGCTAATACCTACCACAGCCGTGGGTATACTTACACTAAGAAAGGTGAGCTTGACAAAGCCCTTCAGGATTTTAATAATGCCCTTAAACTTGACTCAGAGTTTGCTTACGCCTACCACGGGATCGGGCAGGTCTATAAGCGAAAGGGCGAAACAGCCAGCGCAATTGCAGCCTTCAAGCGGGCTTTGCAATTGACCAAAGACCAAACCATGCGGCAGGAATTGGAGAAGTGGCTGAAGGAACTGGGAGTGCAGCCGTAGCCTTTGGTAACTTCGGCAAGCTCAGTTACCACGGCA
>DCSM01000079.1:3054-5907 GCA_002325605.1 Chloroflexaceae bacterium UBA1466 | reverse complement strand
TTACCACGGCAAGCTCAGTTACCGCCGCAAGCTCAGTTACCACGGCAAGCTCAGTTACCATTCAGGCAACGGGGGCGGCGCTAACGGTAACGGTGGCGACCTTTGCGGTCTAGGTCTCCAAGGCGGAGGCCAGGCCTCCGGCCTGGCCCGCAGGCTAGAAGCCTGCGCTACAAGGGGTCTGCGAGACCGCAAAGGCCTGGGTCTATTAAGCCAACCATGGGCCATGGGCCTTTGCGACCAGAAAGGTCGCAAAGGCCCATTCCTCGCCCCTCCCCCTTACTCGTGCGCGATGATGGTTCCTTCTTCCTCTCCCTCCCCGCATAAAACTTGATAGAGTAGCCCAGGCTTAGTCCCAATAAGCTGGACGGTCAGCGAGGGGATAGCCTCTACCAATTGCCACATCGTAGCCAGCTTTGTTTGCATCCCCCCCGTAACATCTACGGCATGGGAACCTCCCGCTTGCCCTAGCACCGTAGCAATGTTAGAGCTACTAATCCGAGGTATCCTTTGTGCGGCCTGATCTAGCCGAGGGTCAGCCGTATAGACTGCATCTTCCCCGACCAGAATAATTTGCTTTGGAATGAAAGAAGCCTTTAAGATTAGATAAGTAAACAGACTTTCTGTCGAAACAATGCTACTTCCCTGCGCGGAATCAAAGGCTACATCACCGTGAATCACGGGTAGTAGGCCATAGTGGAGAGCTTGTCTAAGGGTCGTCGTCTGCCAATCTGTAATCTTTCCTCCCCCGCTCTGCAAGGATGCTGAAGGTTGAAAGGTCAGGGCTGGCAACCCTACCTTTAGCAACTCATCAACCACCAATTGATTCAACCGTGAAGCCGCCCCCGCCGTAAGGGCAAACCCCCGCCACTCCTCAGCCGTTTGCACCCCCGCATGAACCCGATATTGCGCGGCGTAATGATGCCCAAAAGAGCCACTCCCGTGCCCTAAGAGGATTTGGGGATTGGGCAAGGCCTTGTAAGCGCGACTTAGCTCCTGCGCCAGTTGTTGAATGATTGCCAGATCAGGGGCTTCTTTCCCGCTTTTAGCGGTAATCACCGACCCCCCCAACTTAATGAAGGTAAGGTTATCCTGCTTTAGTTGCATTACTTTTCCTCTAGGTTAGCTTCCGAAAGACAAATAAGAGACTCAAGATCGAAAGGCCCCATAGAATAATACTGAGGGCTAAGGGAGTATCCGTTAGAATCAACTCATCAGGACTGCCCCCTTCCCCCTTCTGATAGATCAAGTAGAGATAGCGGAAGATACCGTAGACCACAAAGGGAATCGTTAGCATTAGCACGGGATAAGGTTCTCGCGGGGCTACGGGGGCCGAAAACGTCGTCATACTATAGGCCATAACGATACTTGCGGTGACAATCGAGATCATCTGGTCAAGCATGGGAAGCGAATACTCCGCCAGAATCCGCCGATGTTCCCCTGCGCCCTGCTCTAGCAAAACTAGCTCATGCCGCCTCTTCCCCACCCCCAGAAAGATCGCCAATAAGCCCATACAAACCAAAAGCCAGGGCGTAATCGTGATATGTAAAACTACCGCCCCAGCGACAGCCCGGAGAATAAAGCCCGCCGCTATCGTCAGTATATCTAAGATAACGATATTCTTCAGGACATAGGAATAGAATAAACCCTGAATCACTACATACAAAACCAGGGTCAACAGAAAGCCTCCACTTTTGTCAAGGAAATAGCCAGTCCCTAATGCACTCAGTGCTAAGAGACAGGCCGCCACAATTGCAACTCGCGGGCTAAGTTTCCCCGAAGCTATCGGGCGATGACATTTCTTAGGATGGGCCCGATCCTTTTCTTGATCTACTAGATCGTTCAAAAGATAGATAGAACTCGCTGCAAGACAAAAGGTAAGGAAGGCAAGCGTCACTAGCAACAGTTTCGCAGGATTTGTCCAGAGTCTTTGCTCCGAAAAGACTAGGGCTGTGAAGACAAAGACATTCTTTACCCACTGGTGGGGGCGCATAGTCTTGAAAAGATACTTTAGCATAGGGGCTAAACTTACTCCATTTGGTAGAAAAGGCTTAATTGCATAGGTGATTCGCAGCCAGCAACGCCGTTGTTCCTGACTCCGAATCCCAGCTATTGTACCGCATTTTGCCCCTTGACAGCGCAGCCAAAAAAAGGTACTCTCTCTGCTATGCTGACTAACGAATCCCCATCGTCAAATCACGGCGAAAGCACCGCGCCACCTCAGCCTCCTGCCGAAAACTTCTGGCAGTTAGCGGGGCTACTTGCGGCTACCGTTCTCCTCACGTTAGCCTTAGCCCTTCTCCCTGCTGACCTCTTTAAGCGCTTAGGCAACTTAGGCTACGCTGGCGTGTTCTTTCTGACGCTCTTCTCTAGCGCTTCCCTCTTTCTTCCCTCCCCCGCATTAGGGGCGGCCTTATTAGCCAGCAAAAGCCTCAACCCGTGGCTAGTGGGCTTGATCGCGGGGGTGGCAGCAGGGTTAGGGGAAACCACGGGCTACTTAGCAGGCTATGGCGGAAGTACCCTTGCTTCACGCTCCCGCTTCTACCCCCGCATCGAGCGGGAAGTACGACGGTGGGGAGCTTTGACCATCTTCATTTTGGCCTTCATTCCCTCGCCCCTTTTTGACCTTGCAGGGATAGCCGCAGGGACGCTAAGGATGCCCTTTCGGACCTACTTTAGCGCGTGTCTAGCAGGGAAGGTTGGGCGCTTTTTAGGGGTTGCATGGATTGGCTATTTCTTCCTGCGCTAAAGACCTTAACCGATCTTCATGCTACGGGTCAAGGGAGTCGCCAGGGATAACCCAAGAGAGTTGTCAGAGATAACCCAAGAGAGTTGTCAGAGATAACCCAAGAGAGT
>DCSM01000079.1:0-2999 GCA_002325605.1 Chloroflexaceae bacterium UBA1466 | reverse complement strand
ATAACCCAAGAGAGTCGTCAGAGCTAGGTCAAGTAAAAAGGAACACTTGCGATGACCAACATTCTAGTCGCAACGCGGAATAGAGGGAAGTTGCGGGAATTGCAACAAATCTTTGCCGGGTTAGCGCTCACCCTTCTCACACTGGATGACGTAGGGATCACCACGGAGATCGCGGAAACGGGGACTACTTATGCCGAGAATGCACGGTTAAAGGCAGAAGGTTACTTGCAATTGAGTGGTCTCCCGACCATTGCCGATGATAGTGGGTTGGAAGTAGCAGCTTTGAAAGGTGCGCCAGGAGTCTATTCAGCACGGTATGGAGATGTAACAGGGGAGGCCCAAAATGCGTACCTTCTCAAGCAGTTAGAGGGGTTTCCCTTTCACGAAAGGCTTGCTCGGTTTGTTTGCGTTTTGGCCTTGGCTCGCCCTGGAGGGGCTACGGTCTTCGTGGAGGGAACTTGGTACGGGGCGATAGAGCTTGCGCCACGAGGGACGGGGGGGCACGGTTATGACCCGATCTTCTACGTGGTAGATGCTGATAAGACCGCTGCGGAGCTTACTCCCACTGAGAAGAATGCGCTCAGTCATCGGGGGATTGCTGGGCGGGAAGCCCGTGAGGTCTTAGCTCAATGGTTGGAGAAGGGGTTGCTCTAAATGGTTTTTGGAAGTAAGAAAGGTTAGAACGTTCAATGGCTATTCAAAAGACGGAACTCATCTGGTTTAACGGTAAGTTGATCGAGTGGGAAAAGGCGACGGTTCACGTGCTAACCCATGCTTTGCACTATGGGAGTAGTGTCTTTGAGGGGCTGCGCTGCTATGCAAACCCAAAGGGGACCGCGATCTTCCGGCTCCCGCCGCATGTTAAGCGGCTCTGCGACTCCGCAAAGATTTACCGCATGGAGCTTCCCTATACCCCAGAGGAGCTAAGTAAGGCGATTAAGGAGACGGTGCGCGTCAACCATCTTAGCTCTGGTTACATTCGCCCGCTGGTCTTCCTTGGGTATGGGGGGATTGGACTCAACCCTAAGGAATGTCCCGTGGAAGTGATCATCGCTGCCATCCCTTGGGGGAAGTACTTGGGGGAAGAGGCGATGGAGCAAGGGGTAGATGTTTGCGTCTCGACTTGGCGGCGCTATGCGCCCGACACCATGCCAGCCTTGGCGAAAGCGGGGGGCAACTATCTCAACTCGCAACTGGTGAAGGTGGAAGCTTTGCGGAACGGTTATGCCGAAGGAATCGCTCTTGACTATGCAGGGTTTGTGAGTGAGGGGAGTGGGGAAAACATCTTCCTAATCCGCAACGGGGTGGCCTACACCCCTCCCTTATCTTCCTCGGTGCTAGAAGGGATCACCCGTGAAAGTGTGATCACCCTGTTTGGGGAAGAGGGCATCGAAGTGCGGGAGCAGGTTCTTCCTCGTGAGATGCTCTATCTGGCTGATGAAATCTTCTTTACGGGAACGGCTGCCGAAATCACGCCTGTCCGCTCGGTTGACGGTATTCAAGTTGGGATAGGTCGACGTGGGCCAATCTCGACCAAAATCCAGACGGCCTTCTTCGAGATCGTGCAAGGGGAACGGGAAGATAAATACGGGTGGCTGGACTTCGTGTAGCTCAGGCCAGGGAAGAGGGAATTACGGGAGGAAGAAGTTTTCAGACCTGGGAGTTTGAAAGACCTTCCCAGGTCTGAGGGCTGCGCTAAACCTAGCGCATTTTGAAGAGGGTTCGCAGATAGCTGGTTGCAATCTTAACTTTCTGCCGCTTACCATCTGGGCCGACGAGCGTTAGCTTTTGGATATTAGCTTTCCACTTCCGATTAGTCCGCCGTTTAGAGTGGCTCACATTGTGGCCAAACGTCGTTCCCTTCCCTGTAAATTGGCATTTTGCCATGGTAGACCTCAAATTTCTGTGATTAGCCCTTAATCTTTCAGACTGCGTAAATATAGCATAACCTTCCCTTTTTGGCAAATAGCTTATAAACTCAAGGAGTAAGTTAATGAGTGGCATAAAGATCATAACCGATAGTTCCGCTGATATTTCCCCTGAACAGGCGGCTGATTTAGGGATCGATGTCGTACCGATTCTCCTTCACATTGAAGACAAAACCTATCGGGCCAACCAAGACCTTACGAATGACCAATTCTATAACATGCTGGCCAACGGGGCCGAGAATGTTAGTACTTCCCACCCTTCACCGATGACCTTTGAGCATCTTTATCGGCGGTTAGCCTTAGAGTATGATCACATCTTCTCCCTGCACCTGAGCAACCGTTTAGGGGGTACGTATAAAGCCGCCCAACAGGCCTGTGCAAAGTTGCCTGCTTCGCTCACACGGATTGAGGTCATTGATAGCAAGTCGGCCTCAATGGGGCTTGGGATGGTCGTCTTAGCCGCGGCCCGTCTAGCTAAACAAGAAGGGGTTACCCCCGCCGAAGTCCAACACCTGATTAACGCGATGCTGCGCCATACCCATGCGGTCTTCTTCGTAGATACCTTAGAATACCTGGAGCGCAGTGGGAAGCTGGCCCTTGCTTCTTCAGCACTGGGTTCGATGCAGCGGATTAAGCCCCTCTTACTCCTCGACGATGGAGATATTGTACCCTACGAGCGGACGCGGACCAGAGCCAAAGCCATTGAAGGTCTTTACACCTTCATTGAAGACTTCCCCCACGTGCAAGAAGTAACGATGCTCTATGCAACCACGCCTGAAGATATTGAGAAGCTAATGGAGAAGGTCGAGCCGATCTTTCCGCGTGAAAGGGTCAATGTAGTCCAGTTTGGGGCCACCATTACAACCCATATCGGCCCAGGGGCCATGGGCGTGGTGGTCTTCGAGGGTTTGGAAGATGCTTGACCTTTAGCTTAGAACCGTAGCGCGGGCTTCTAGCCTGCGAAACAGACCGGAGCGCGGTACGTTGCGGGCGGGCCAGGCAAGCGGCCTAGCCTCCGTTGGTTGCCATCCTGGCGACCCTGGCGGGCCGCCGGCCCAATTTACCTTGACA
>DCSM01000156.1:15717-17143 GCA_002325605.1 Chloroflexaceae bacterium UBA1466 | reverse complement strand
AGTCTCGTTTGGCATAGAAAGCATCTTTTATTGCATTTGCCTTTCGCGGCAAAAGGCTCAAAACTGCTTTATCTACTAGATCAAGCGATAATTCACTTGTGGTTGCTTCTCCTAAACCATTTGTAACGGTGATTGCGTAAGTTAGCTCCTGTCCAGGTTCAACTTCAGGGGAATTTGGGGCCAGCTTGATCTGGATGGTTTGGGCTAAGGGGAGGACATCAAGGGACAAAACACCTATTTTGTAGTCGGCGGGCAGCGTAATGGCATAATTACTTTGAACATCAGTAATTACCGCTGAGGGGCTAAACAAAACAACTGAAACATAGATATTCGGGGCATAATTGGTTGTGATAGGAAGACGATAAACGAGGCTGTTGCTTTCCATTTTTTGCACAGAATGACTAAGAATACTCCCTCTTTCAATGGTGATTAGTGCCCAATGAGGATTTTGGAAAGGCGAAGGAATCAATATTTCGGCTGTTTCGCCAGGTTTATAACTTGTTTTATTAGCGATAAGGTTAATTTGATCCCCGCTGCCTAATTGCCAAGAAGCATAACCTTGCCCTGAAACCCAAAGTGTCAATAAGGAGCGATTTTGCCGCCCCACAGCATCTTGCCCTTGAGCAATAATTTGATAGGAACCAGAGTCTGGAGGCATGAAGAAAAAGTCCGTTTCTCCATGCTCATCTGTCTTCAAAGAGCGTTTTTCAATCACCGTTTGCCGTTGTTTTGGTTGAATATATCCTTTATACCAATAGTTATATTCGCTAAAATAGCTTTTATCCTGCTCGATTTTCACAATTTCGACATCTAACTTGATGTTTGGCTGCCGTTGCCCAGCGGGATTGAGTGTTAGCAAATCAATTTGTTGCGCTTTATTGACTTCTCCAAAATACTTTTGCGAGGCAATCCCAACATAGACCTCACTTTGATGAGCAATGACCTTCCCACTATTCGTGATTTTCTGAAAGTCTTTGCCCAATACTGAGGCTTCTATCGCTAATTCAGTCGTGCTAGTAATTGATTTTCCACTTTTATCTTTCAAATCTGTGGGTAAATCAATAAGAAAATGGCCTTGAGCATCGGTTTTGCCCGTACCCGTAAGAATCGTTTGGCCCGCAATTGGGATAAATTCGCAATCCCAACAAGACAAAATCGGGGTTTTTGTGCTAAAATAATAGCGCTTTGCCCAATCTGGCGACACGAAACTAGATTCTTTCGCAGTCACATTCCATTCTACCTTCGCTTCAGCAACCTGACCCCCAGCGAAATAGCTTACATCCACTAATGCCCGAATTGGTTTTCCTAGTAGAACCTCAGCGGTTTCGGGGTTTACGTTGACCTGAAATTCAGGCGCACGATAGGCCGCAACTTTGAAAGTTTGATAAAAGGTTTGAGTTGATTCATTTGTGGGGATATTAGCTGT
>DCSM01000156.1:0-15561 GCA_002325605.1 Chloroflexaceae bacterium UBA1466 | reverse complement strand
ACTTCTTGCCAGCTAGAGTCATTGATTCTTACATTTACCACGCTCCCTGCTGGAAAAAGACTAAATTGAACATCACTTTCTTTTCGTAAAATCCCCTTGAAAGCAACGGTTTGGTTAGGGCGATAAATTGGGCGCTCAGTGTAGATATAACCTTTTAGAATTGGGATATTTGAGGGATAATGACTTGTTTGCCCAATTTGCCAGAGTGAAGAAACGGCGGCAAAAGTGGATTGTTGCCCTAGAACAAGAATATTGGGAATATAAGAGTAGGAATCAAAGAGGAAATTGGTACTTATGCGGGCTATTCCATCGGAATCGGTGGCTGATGTGCCCAATTTGCTATATTTAGCATTGAAATCGCTCTGGCTCTGGCCAGGGGCAAAGAAAGCGAGATTTAGCCCCGCAACAGGTTTACCGCTTTGAAAATCATTGGCCCAGGCGAGAACCTCGTTTTTTCCAACCTTGAGCGTTATATTGACGTTTGAAACAAGCAACCTGAATTTGGTTTTTTGCACCAGATAATCCCATCTATCCCACTGATTATGGATACTTTGGGGCGCATTATCTAGCTCTATTTGATAGAGGCCAACAGGCAATTTTACGCCATCTGTTATGACCGCAATTTCTTGCACCATTTCTTCGTTTGGAAGATTTGTAATCTGAATCTTCCAACGACGGATAAGTTTAGTAGCACTAAATTCAGAGCTAGAACTATAGGATTCAGGATTGTCTTCTTGCAAACTATAAAGGGAAAGTTGCACATTAGTCATGTTGATAGTATGAAGCGAGATACGGGCAGGTTGATAGGCATTTACCAGCGCAATGCGCCAGCCAGGGGCATCAAACCACGCTCCCGCAGGCCGTGAAGGCATTGAATCTGTGCGAAAATGAATCTTCAAGGCTTGCGTAATTACATTTCCGTAGGGATCAGCAATGCCAGGCTCAATATACAATGTATAACTTGTGGTCGGACGCAATTGAAAATTAGCTTCGGTCAAAGAAAAATGACATGAAAATTTATCATCAATGTATTTTGGTGCTAAAGCTAGGGGAACTTTGAGGTCTGGCGTGATTTTTACATGGTTTGCAACAGTTTCGGCATCAATAGGGGCATTGAAAGTGATGACAATCTCGCCAGAGGGTGAAACGTCTGTAGCACCCTCGCTGGGCATAGTTTTCAAGATGCGGGGAAATGGAATCGTGTGAAAAGTGCTGAGATAATCTGCACTAAGCGCAGGATCATTGCTTTTGCTCCGCAATCCAGCCCTAAGCAAAATCTCATAATCTTGGTTAAAAGCCAGTTGCTCGCTGGGCGTGAAGATCAAAGTATCTTGAAAGATACCTAATGCCCCAGAAACGATTTTGCCATCTTTTGACCGCAGTTCAAATCGCTTGGCAGCGAAATCGGTTGTATCAAAGATGATAGGCTGATTGAAAATCACCTTTATTACAGGATTAAGCGCGACAGAATCTTGCTTATTTTCAGGTGAGCTAGAAATTACCGCGACAGGCAAAGGCTTAATCGTCGTAAAGCTCCAGCTATAACCGCTTCCTTCATCATAAATAGAATTTCCCTTTACATCTTTGAGCGCAATATCAACTTTAGCTGTGTAAGTCGTTGCTTTTTGAAGCGGTTTAGCGGGAACAAAAGTATAAATTGAAGTATTGATCCACTCTCCCTGGCCCGAAATTGGTGGAGTAAAGGTCAAAGGTTGGGGAAGTGGGGTTTGGTAGATTGAGTTTTGAATGCTAACAACAGGCCGATTAAAGAAAAGCGTAATTGTTGCATCAGGAGCAACATCTTTTGTCTCATTAGCGGGGCTAACTTGGCCGATTTCGAGGTAGCCTGCCGTTGTAAACTTGAAAACTATAGGATCGCTAAGGGTTTGCCCATTCAGATCATGGGCTTCGGCGGCAACTTTAGCTTCGTAATTTGCCTTTCGGCGCAGCGGTTGGGCTGGCTGAAAACGCATTGTATGGGTGTTGGGCCAAGTAAATGTCCCAGTCAAAGGAAGTGAATCAGCAATAGAAGGAGCTTTGATTTGTTCTGCAAACATATTAAAGCTTGTTTCAGAGCTTTGATAAGTAAGTTGGAAGAGCGACTCTACTGATTTATGATCCATTGGGCGGTCAAAAGTAAGTTCTATTGCCGCTTCGGGAGCCAATTCCTCGCCACGCTCCGGTACACGCTGAAGCACAATCGGCGCAGAAGCAATAGCAGACGCAGGAATCGTGGGCAAAGGCGTTGCATTAGGGTCAGGGGTCGGCGTAAGATAGGGGCCCGCTGCAAGTTTTCTAGTTATCAGAGGGAGGTAAACCTGGGTTTGAGAGATGGACTTAGTTTCTGCGCCAGGCGTAACGGTCAAATTTGCAATGGGAGTCAAAAGATCTTCTTTTTGAGCATTAACGGACACGAGAATGAAGTTACTAAGTAGTTCAATGAGAAGGAGAAAGGTAGCGATGCTTAGAAAGGCGAGAAATTTGAGATAGCGAGACATTTTCTGCTCCTAAATCTACATGAAAGTGCAGCTTGCTCTCATTATAGGTCTTATGCCTTTCTTTGTCTATAGGATATTTGGCTAGGTTCTGAGCATAAAAGTTCCCCTTGACAAGCGTAAGAAATTGTGCTAGACTAAGGTGTGCTTTTGAAAGGGCTACAAAATGGGCCGGTAGCTCAGTGGTAGAGCATCGGACTTTTAATCCGTTGGTCGTAGGTTCGATCCCTACCCGGCTCACCAAACGCAACTCACTCTGTAACAAGAGTGAGTTTTTGTTTTCTCGTGTGCAAGGCAAAGCCAAAAGTGCTATAATAAAGCCAAGAATTAAACAAGGAACGGTCTATGACTCCAACTTTGTTAGAGGCTTTCATTGTTTTGATCTTAATCCTGGTCGCTTGGCAACTGGGAGTCACTCTTGCGCCCCTCATTCTGCATTGGCTGCGAGGTTTGGGGCATTCATTCGACGAAGCGGTGGAAGAGATTGTGGATGAAGAAGCCTTAGATCACGTTAGAAAGCTAGAGGAACCACGACATGACACGAAAAAACCCTGACATCAGCAAACTACCTGAACTCAAAAGAGATGTTGTTGCGAGGTTAAGCACCTTGACGGTTATAGGAATCCTGGCGGTAATTCTCCTTTCGCTGGTTTTAACTGCTTGGCGCAACATTCGCCCTGGCTATGTGGGGATTGTATTCGATAAACTTACGCATAATGTTACTACTGGCGCATTAGAGCCAGGTTGGGCCTTCATCAATCCCTTTACGCAAGCGATTCAAGAATATCCCGTAACGATTCAAAACTATTCGATGGTGCAGAAAAGTTCTGAAGGCTCGACTCAAGGTGATGATAGCGTCAAGGTTCAGAGCAGTGAGGGACAGCAACTTAACTTAGATGTGGTAATTCAATATAAAGTGAAACGGGACGAAGCTGCTGTTCTCTATCAAGATTGGGGCGGCGCAGGGATTGATATTGTTGAAGATCGCGTGGTGCGTCAATATACTCGTTCACAAGTCCCAGTTATCGCGGCCAAATATGGTTGGGAAGGGATTACGGCCAGCAAGCGAGGGGATATTGCAGCAGAAGTGGAGCAAATTCTGAAAGCCGAATTTAGTTTGCGCCACTTAGAGTTAATTTCTTTTGGCATTCGGGAAGTTCATCTTACTGAATCGTTGCAAAAAGCCCTCGATATTAAGATTCAAGCTCAACAGCAGGCCGAGCAACAGAAATATCAACTGGAGCAGGCCCGAACAAAGGCTGAACAGGACAAAGTTGAGGCCGAGGGCAGGGCTAACGCCACCAAAGCGCAGGCTGAGGGTGAAGCACAATCTATTCGGATTCGCGCTCAGGCTCAGACCGAAGCTAATAAAATGCTCGCCGAAAGCCTTACTTCGGACTTGATTCGCTATCAGCAGATGCAACGCTGGGATGGCAAACTTCCGCTAATGCAAGGGACGGGTGCAAATCCGTTTGTTGACATTTCGAGCCTTACGGGCACAAACCAAACGCCTAAACAACCTTAATCACTAAAATCGCTAAAGTTAGCGAACTAAAAGAAGGAGCAGGTAAAAACCCTGCTTCTTTTTTGTGTTATAATCTCGCTTTGTTCAACATCCACTCAGAAAGGATTAAAATGCTGAAACGCCCAAGTATTACAGCTTTTTTCCCCGCTTGCAATGATGCGGGAACGATTGGCAGCATGGTTGCTGCAGTTTATGGTGCTTTGGAAACGCTGACTGATGACTTTGAAGTCCTCGTTATTGAGAATGGTAGCACCGATTATACCAAAGAAGTGTTGGAAACTTTAGCCAAACACTATCCAAACCTAAGAGTTTTTACCTATAATGAACCGCTTGGCTACGGTGGAGCTTTACGTAAAGCCTTTGCAAAGGCTACCAAAGACCTGATTTTCTACACTGATGGCGATGCCCAATATAATCCGTTAGAATTACAGCTTCTCGTTCCCGCGCTGCAAGATGATATTGCGATTGTCCAGGGCTGGAAAACAGATCGCAATGACCCTTTCCATCGAATTCTGATTGGAAGATTGTATAATTGGTTTGTGAGACTCATTTTTGGCCTCAAACCACGAGATGTTGATTGCGATTTTCGCTTGATTCGGCGCAATGTTTTCGATGTGATAGATTTAGAATCGGATAGTGGCACAATCTGCTTGGAATTAGTGAAAAAATTGCAAGATGCAGGCTTTCAATTTGCTGAAGTGCCTGTGCAACACTACCTGCGGACTTACGGGAAAAGCCAATTTTTCAACTTTCCGCGCTTATGGCGCACGGGGATTCAATTGCTTGAACTTTGGTGGAAACTAGTCATTCAACGCAGTCATCTGCGCCAAATAGCCGAGCGACGAGCCAATTTACCAAAAGAAACTACCCAGAATTAAGCAATTTTGCTCAAGCGCTGGAAGCCTCTTTTACTAAAGGATCATTTTCGGTAAGGAAATGAAGAAAGGGAAGGAAAAGTAGTGAGGAAAAACGCTTTTAGTTCTGGGCCAATTCGCGCAAACGCGAGAGATTGAGCAGTGTAATGCCCGAACGGTCAATATCTAGCAACTTGGCAGCCCGAAATTGATTGATTACTTTTGTTACCGTTTCCCGATAGGCATTGATCATTTCGGCTAATTGCTGATGCGTCCGCGGCGGCAAACGAAAGGGCTGTTCTTCGCTAGAGGCTCCCGCCATATCCAAAAAGAGCGAAGCCAAACGAGCCGTAACTGACTTAAAAGCAACTTCGTCCAATCGGCGGCTCACAAGGAGGCGATAATGGGCCAAAGCCTCTAGGAAAATTAGCCCCAGTGTTGGTTTGGTCGCTATTTCACGTAAAATCGTTTCGTGGGAAAGGGCAAGCACGCTGACCACTTTAGTTGTTTCGGCAAAAGTATCATAATTGAGGCTCTTTGTGAGGGCCATATACCCAAAAATCTGTTGTTCCTCAATCATTTGCAACGTTAGAATACGCCCCTCCGTTGATAGCATTTGAAGGCTAACCTGGCCCGTTTCGAGTAAATAGAGCGATTGGGCCGCATGATTAGGGGTATAGATAAAGTTGTGGGGCTGAAACGCTAACTTTGTCCCCTGCGCTGCAAACAGTTCCCTAAGCTGCTCTTGACAAAATTTTTTCTTCAAGCTAGGTGACATGACATTTTCCTCTGGCAAAAAGGTTTTCTATGGCCACTTTTCAGTTATTTTCTCAATTCTTTAGCCCTAATATGGTAACTTACCTCTAAGAATCTGTCAATAGATGCGCTTTTTAGTCATTCAAAAATCTCATCTTGCCCTTTTTAGGCTTCACGAAGAGCTTGCGCCAGCGCAAAAGGGTCAGTATTAGCGATATTGTTAGCAAAAAGTTCCATTGCGCCAATGTTCACCAAGCGCGTGAGGGGGTTGCCACGGTCAACAATGCGAACACAAATAGGCATCTCAGCCCATGATTCGGTGGTCGGGCGGCAAGGCGGCAAATAAACTGCCAAATTGAAAGAGCGCATGCCTTGCCCATCAATCAATTCGCGCAAAGCAGTGTAAGTAGCAGCCCAAAGTGGCTCAAGCATTCCGCAGATCTGTCTTTCGTTAGTTTCAGCCCAGATTTCAGGTTGCAAAATCGCTTTGGGCAGTAAGACTATTTCACGGTCTTTCACAGGAATCAAACTGGTATAACCCCAAACCTCATTTGATTCGTGAAAAATAAGCCTCAAAGCTTGATTTAATTGTGCTAGATCAGCAAACAAACTACTTTGATATTGAGTGCGATAATCAATGGTTGCTCTGCGCCAACGCTCAACCTGCCCCGCTGCCATACCCTGCGAAAGCGTCATTTGTAAATGCCCGTGAACGATGCTTGCGCCCCCTTTCCATAAACAATTCCAAGTAATCAGGGGATAACAGGCTTTTGAATCTGTCTTTTGAGCCGCGATTAGCCACCGTAAAGCAACAGCAAAGTAATCTTGAAACTGATCAAGGTTGAAACGCAAGGGATGAAATTCATCAAAAATGACTAAGCCGTGCCAGCCATCATATTTGGCAACATTTGAGGCGCTCAGACAATATTTGCCGCGAATGCGCCCAAAAAGATCAGCCGTTGTACCATTGAGTGGATCATGAAAAGTGTCCTGGGAGCCAGCATTAGCGGCCAACATTGCTTCCAAAGCCTCATCAGGACTAATTTGGGAATTATCACCAGCTTCTTGAGGACGTTGGCCGCGCAGCGGATTATAAGTTGCCGCTTCCAGGGTAAGTCTATTAACGATTTTGACGATAGTCTGATCGCAAACTAACGCTATATCACCGAAATAGTGTCTAATCCATTCGTGCATTAGCGGTGGAGGGACAGTATGACCTTTAACGCGCTCGATAAAAAATAAACGTTCAGCGATGATTTGCAATTCTGAAGGTAAAGCAGCAATTAGCTCAGGTAAAAAGGCGATAGATAGCTGCGATTCGAGAGGAACATTTTTCAGATTAGGCATAAAACCTCTCAGACTTAGTTTTTACACGGATATAAAGACCACTAAAATAATAGTAGTCATGTAAGGGTAGTGAACTTTGGGAGTCTTTTTGGCAACAGGAATCCAATGGCTTTAGCCATTGGCCCCCAAAGGCTGAAGCCTTTGGCCTCCTGGAATCTAAGCTTCACGACTCTTGACTTTGGCATCACCAAAATCATAACTGCCAGGAAAAGAACTTTACAGATCAAAAGAGAGTGTATTTAGCATTGTAAGTGTTATTTATTGCTTTTAGGAAGCAAAAGAGGAGAGATAAGAAAAAAAGAGCATTCTTTTGGTACAAGTTTTGAATCCTGTCAATCACAACAGATAAGGATTATGTTACAATCGAGAAAATGCAAGCCCTAGAATCTAAAAAAGAGGAGTTTGTGCCGCCTATGTTTTCCTTGCTATCGCTATCCAATGCGGTTTCGGCTTCTTCAAAGAGGGTCCGTGAAGGCGAATTTGTGGTGCGAAATTACAATAAACGGACTTATAAGCTGTACATTCCCACAGGTTATCGCCCTGAAGAGCCTGTTCCGCTCTTTCTGCTGCTCCATGGTTGCAATCAAGATCCTGAGAACTTTGCTCGTGGCACAGAAATGAATGAATATGCTGAACGCGCTAATTTTATTGTAGTTTATCCCGAACAAACACGAGCAAATCATCGGGTACGTTGTTGGAATTGGTATAAACCTGAAAATCAAGTGCGTGGAAGAGGTGAACCCCGCGATTTAGTGGGAATTGTCAACCAGGTAAAGCAGGATTTCGCTATTGACAATCGGCGAGTCTACGTTGCAGGCATTTCGGCAGGCGCAACAATGGCTACGATTTTGGGCGCAACTTACCCCGATCTGTTCGCTGCAATTGGCATTTGTGCAGGTTTACAGTACAAAGCTACTACAAGCGCGGTCAAAGGTATCTTTGTAATGCTGCGCGGGGGCCCCGACCCCCGCATGCAAGCTACCCTAGCTTTTGAGGCGATGGGCAATCGCAAGCGGATTATGCCCGTGATTGTTTTTCATGGCACTGCTGATATGACCGTTGCGCCGATCAATGCGGATCAGGTAATCGCGCAATGGGGGCGCACTAATCAGCTAGTGGCGGGGGAAGACCCTTTGACCGTCGCTGATCTGACCCCGACAGAAGTCATCCAGCGCAACGTAACGAATGGTCGGTCTTACACCGAATATGTCTATTGTGACCAGACCAGTGAAGTCTTAATGAAGAAATACCTGATTGACGGAATGAAACATGGCTGGCCTGGGGGTTCAAAAACGGGTTCTTACACCGACCCCACGGGGCCAAAGGCCAGCCAATTGCTGGTTGACTTTTTCCTCGAACACCCCATGAAGACGCTGCCTGAGCCTGAGCCAATGCTTGTCCCCGCAGGAGCCACTTTCGTTTTGGCCAAGCCGCAGGCGAGTGTGACCAAACCGCCGCTTCTTTCGCGCCTTTTCCAGCGGGTCAGCAAAGCTGTCCGTGGTTTGGTGGCTCGCATCTCTGGGGACAAAAAGGGCAAAAAGCGGCCCTAAATCGCTTAAACCAGAGCCGCTAAGTTTCAAAATTAAGAGTTTTAGCTTCTTTTGCGCTCCAGGGCTAGGTCTGGGGCGCAGCTTTTTGTAAAAACTGGAAGCCCCAAGATTTAAGCGAAAAACCCAAATTCTTTCTGCGTGCGCCTAAAACTTCTGTTCATTGAGAAAACTGCTCACAATTTGATGATATTCCTGGGGATGTTCGATCATCGGGATATGACCACAGCGATCAATCCAAACTAAATGACTATTGGGCACAAGTTGGGCTACAACATCTACGCCATAAGGGGGCATAATCATATCCTGCCGTGCGCCAATAACCAAAGTTGGGGTTACAATTTGAGCTAAAGCCAAATTGAGCGATGGGCTACTAGCACTTGAAGCATTTTCAATCGCAGTGCGGCCATCCATTCGCAAGAAATCAGCAAAACCTTCGCGTAAAAAATGCTCATCGGTGGGAACCTGATAGAAAAACCGCCATGCAAGAGCTTCATAAATGGAGGACATGCCGCCCATCCAGACCATCCAGGGTTGCCAGAGAGCCATCCAGGGTTCCCATAAAGACATCCAGGGTTGCCAAAGCGTCGTAGAAACTCCCATCTGGCGCAGAAATTGCTCGATCATGCGGCGCTCAAGCTCATTGCGATAGGTGCTGAAACAGGTCAGAATCAAGCGCCGAACACGATTGGGCCAATTGGCGGCTATGTGGGCGGCGACTCCCGCGCCAAAGGAATGGCCGTTCAGGTCAAATTGCTGAATCCCCAAAGCATCCGCAAATTTGATGACAAGATTGGCCAGTTGTTCCCAATTTGAGTTCCCCTTGTACGGCGGCGATTCGCCATAGCCTGGAAAATCAAGGGCATAGATCGTGTGATTTTCGGCAAGTTCGACCAGCGTGGTCTGCCAGTTGCGCGATGAGCTACCCCAGCCGTGCAAAAGAAGAAGCGGTGGCCCGTGCCCCGCCTGCCGATAAGCCAAGGGTTGACTCGCCAGATAGACTCTTTTTACTTCTTTTGAGGCCAGAGGGCTATGGTTAGAATTAGACATAAGGTTTCCTTTTTCTGAGTTGCAGCAACGGCTAAAGCCGTTGATTCTAAGAACAATTGCGCTTGAGATGCCTTTTTTGAATTGCAGCAACAGCGAACAATTGCGCCTTAGATGCCGCTTATATTACCACATCTAAGCCGAGGGGGGGATATTGAGGCTTTCTCTTTTAAGGCGCTCGGCCTCTTCAGCAGCCCGCATTAAAGCCCGATACCGCTGGCTATATTGCCAAATAGAGAGAAAGAAAGGGATAAGGGTGAGGTAGAGAACGGGTTTCCCGCTTCGGGGGCCATCTAAAAGATAGAGAAAAAGCGCGGCAGTAAGGGTTGTCGTGGTGATGCGGCCCATTTTCAGCGAGGTAGCAACATAGGCGCGGCGTTGATAGAGTAAAAAAGCTGAAAGGAGAATGCCTCCATCGCGCAGCAAGAGCATAAGCGTCATCCAACAGGGAAACTGCTGCGTTTGGCACATTACAATGCAGACACTATTCAAAACTATTTTATCGGCCAGCGGGTCGAGAATCTCGCCCAGGCGCGAAACTTGCCCCATGTGGCGAGCTAGGGAGCCGTCAACGAGGTCGGTGAGCATCGCCAGCCCCAAACAAAGGGACGCTTGTTTTTGCTTCTTGGGCTGGCGCAGGTAGGCCAGTGTCAAAGGAAGCAACCCCAAGCGCCCTAAAGTCAGAAGATTGGCGGGGTAAAGGCACTCCCGCAAGTTGAAGGTTTCAGAGCGCTCTGCCCTCACTTTCAATCCTCACCAATGAAATATCTCGAAAAGCGTTAAGCCCCTGGATTTACGTAGCTTTTTGGGGGATATTGGTCGTTGATTTGGGCGGCGACTTGCCCCAGCATGTGCCCAAAAGCAATCCCGCCATAAACGGTGGTAAAGATGATGCCAAATCCACAACCAACTAAACCTAAAGCACCTACCAAACCGCAGATAATGCTGCATCCAAAGAGCATTAGCCAAGTTGTGAAAGAGCTTTGGACCAGAGCAAAGACTTCGCTAAACTTGAGCGCCTCGCTCAACGAATCGGTCTTGAGATAGCGAACGTAAGCTGCATAGATCACGATTTGCGTCGCAACCCCAAGAAGCGCAATAACTATGGAGAGGAGGGATAGGCCTTCACTCTTCCTTGGCATTGCTGCCTCTATTCCCTGGAGGATGCCCACAGGAATGGAATAGACAAGGCCAATCAGCATTGCATAGAAGCCTCGTGCGATCTTATCGCCAAAATTGTCCCACCCAGGGATGGGGCGCGGATTACCCTGGGCCACGTTGCGGGCTACTTCGAGCATAAAGCCCGTGAGGGCCAGAAGGCCGACAATTGGGATCAGCAGAAACAAGCCCCCAAGCAAAATCTTGCTCACCCACTTTTCGTCCTCGGTGATCGAGCCAAAAGCACGTCCGATGTCCATACGATTCCCACTACCTTTCTCATACCACTTAACCCTCAAAGCCGACCTTCCATTAAGGTCTGGCCCAACCGCTCAGGGGTGCAAAGGGTAGCCCAAAAGCTGGCGGCGGAGGGTCTCAAGAGCTAAAGTCCCCACATATTCCCAACCTTCAGGCGGGCGCAGATCAAAAGAACGGGTCAACTGCGCGTTCCCGCTGGGTGAAACTAACGCGATATTCACGGTGCTAAAACCATTGGGTTGGGGGACAGCCTGAACACCTAAGGCCAGGTCAGTCTGCCACTGCTCCTGCGCTTTGAGCGCACCCTGGAGCGCCAAATTGGCCGCTGTCGCCTCATCAATGGTTTGGGGTTGGGGTAAAGGATTTAGCAGCAGACCACGTAAGCAAGCTAAACCTTCCGCCGAAGCATTCAAGGTGTGATAAACCGGGGCTTCCAAATTACCTTCGTAGAGCGCGAGGGACTGGTGTTGAATCCCTAACAACCGGGCCACAAGTTGGTCAAGGGGCAGCTGCCCAATCAGGAACTCGCCCAGCCGCTCCCGCAACATCGCCTCGACAGGAACAAGTAACGCTTCGGCTTCTTCGGTAGTTTCAGCCCGTACATCAATGCGTAGTTGACAAACCCCTTGCTTCGCCGACGTACCAACTCGCGGGTTAGTCCCCTGCATAAGGTCGGCAATGCGCTCGCCGATAAGACTTTCGCCCAGCCCCGAAACGTAAAGGGTCCGCACGAGAATCACCCCGCGCAGTTTGTGTTCGCTGCGGAGATAGGGCAAAACAGCATTCTCAAAGAGAAAGCGCATCTCGTGGGGTACGCCTGGCAACACAACCACAAGACCGGACCCTTTCTTCGCAATGAAGCCTGGTGCAGTGCCATGCGGGTTCTCAATTGCCCGTGCGCCTTGCGGGACATAAGCCTGGCGATGATTGGTCTCGTTCATTGGGCGTTGCATCGCGGCAAACCGCGCTGCGATTTGGTCGAGCAAGGCTTGGTGAAACTCTAAGGGTTGGCCGACGGCCTGCGCCACCGCTTCCCGCGTAACGTCGTCCAGCGTGGGCCCCAAACCGCCCGTGCAAATCACCAACGTTGCGCGGCTCAGAGCCTCATTCACCGTCGCCGCAATTAGCGCAACCTGGTCGCCGACTACATGCGTCCGCAGGAGATTGATGCCCGATGTTGCCAATTGCCGCGCAAGGTAGGCACTATTGGTGTCTACCATGCCTAACAGCAATTCAGAGCCGATAGCGATAATTTCTGCATCCATAGGTTTAACTGTAATAGGGCACATTCACGCTCAAAGGCTTATTCGCAACCTGCGGCTTGGGCTTCTGATAAGTGCCTTGCTGGCGTTGCTGAAACTCATCCCACAAGGCTTGTTCGTGCTTTGCTCTGACCCTTTGCCCATCCTCCAGAGCCTTGGTGAACTTAGCTGCCAGAGCTTCGGTATCTAACGGTGACTCAGCAGACATGAGGAACGAAACTACCAAGCTCGTTACCACGCCCGTCGTAAAGCCCCAGAAAAAGCGGCCCATTACTTACGCTCCTTGCTTAGTTAGCCCTTACTTCCATTTCGGCCTGCACTTGGGCCAGAAAGTCAGCCACTGGCATCGCCCCCAGATCGGGGCCTGATCGCTGCCGTACCGCAACTGCTTCCGCCGCTTGCTCCTTATCTCCGATCACGAGCATGTAAGGGATCTTTGTTACTTGCGCTTGCCTTATCTTGGCCTGCATCCGGTCTTTACCCGCATTGATCTCCACCCGCAGGCCAGCTTTAAGCATAACCTCTTGCACCTTCCGGGCGTACTCAAGGTGTCGGTCTGTGATGGGGATCAGGACGGCCTGCACAGGAGCCAGCCAAAGAGGAAAGGCCCCAGCGTAATGCTCGATTAGGATCCCAAAGAACCGTTCAATACTTCCCAGTAAGGCTCGATGCACCATGTACGGTTGATGCCGTTGCCCGTCTTCGCCGATGTACTCTAGGCCGAAGCGCTCAGGCAGATTGAAGTCGAACTGAATCGTACTCAATTGCCACTGCCGCCCTAAAGCATCATGCACCTTGAGGTCGATCTTCGGCCCGTAGAACGCCCCCCCTCCCTCATCTACCTCATAAGGTAGCTCTTGCTCAACTACCGCTTGCCGCAAGGCCTCCGTTGCTTGTTCCCACTTGCTTGGCTCCCCAACGTACTTTGCAGGCCTTGTAGAGAGATAGGCCTTGAAGTCGCTCAGCCCAAAGGCCCGTAAGATCGTCAGCGAGAAGGCTAAGGCTTTACTGATCTCGGCCCCTACTTGCTCTGGACAACAAAAGATATGCGCGTCATCCTGCGTGAACCCTCGTACCCGCGTCAGGCCGTGCAAGACCCCGCTCCGTTCGTAGCGGTAGACCGTCCCATACTCTGCATAACGCTGCGGTAAGTCCCGATACGAACGCAACTGGCTCTGGTAGATGTGGATGTGAAAGGGGCAGTTCATCGGCTTCACGTAGTAGAGATCCCCCTCGATGTCCATTGGCGCGTACATATTCTCCTGGTAGAAGCCGAGATGCCCCGACGTTTCCCACAGCTGCGCCCGCCCTACATGCGGCGAAAAGACCCACTCATAGCCGTTCCGCAAATGCTCTTGACGTACAAAGTCTTCTACGATCACGCGGATTCGGGCTCCCTTTGGATGCCAAAGGATTAGCCCGCCACCCACCTCCTCAGAGATGCTGAAGAGGTCAAGCTCCTTACCCAGCTTGCGATGATCCCGCTTCTTGGCCTCCTCGACCCGCCAGAGATATTGCTCAAGGTCGGCCTTGGTCGGCCAGGCCGTCCCGTAGATCCGTTGCAACATCGCGTTGCGCTCGTCCCCGCGCCAATAGGCCCCCGCTACGCTCAACAGCTTAAAGCCGTCGCTGGCAATTTGCTTTGTATCCTCAACATGCGGGCCCCGACACAGATCCTCAAAGGTCTCATGGCGGTAGGTAGAGATTACCGTGGCCGCTCCTTCACCTTCCCCATACTCATCTTGCCCCTGCGCCAAGCCTGCCAGAAGCTCCAGCTTATACGGCTGCTGCTGGAAGAGTTGGCGCGCCGCTTCGGCATTCACCTCGCTATAGGTAAAGGGGTTCCCCCGTGCGATGATCTTTCGCATCCGCTGCTCTATCTCCTCTAGGTCAATAGAAGACAACGCTCGCGGCAGATCAAAGTCGTAGTAGAAACCATCCTCTATTGGGGGGCCAATGGCGATCTTGCCTTCGGGGAAGACTTCTAAGACCGCCTGCGCCATAATATGGGCCACAGAGTGGCGTAACCGATATAGGGAATCGGGATCAGCATTAACGGACATTTGGTTTCCTTATAGTTTAACAATGAGCTAAGGGCCTCATTCAACTTCAACAATAAGCACGTCTTGCTCAAGCTTCACACTCTTAATCGCCCGCCCTTGAGCAGAAAGTTGACTATTTATCTGCTGCTCTAAGGGACCTATCACCTCGTCAATCGGGATTAAAGCGCCTAAGCCACTCAGCTTCGCATTCACCAACTTTATCCGCCCCCCCTCCGCAATAGGTTCAGCTGTCAACTGGGTCTGGATGCCGCTGACCTCCATATCAGCTTGCAACTGATTGGGTAGAAAGTTAAAGGTAAGGCTTTCTAAGGGCTTAATGGCTTGGGGATTGGCTGCGATAAAGGCATTGATTTCGGTGACTGAAAGTTTTAGCTCACCCTTTGGCAAGACAGGGGCTACAGGATCATCCAGTTTAGTGGGAGGCAAAGTAGGGGCAACTGGCGCAACGGTTGGCGGCTTTGGCAGCGTCGCTTTAGGCATGACACTTGGCAACTCCACCGTAGCTCTTTCTTCAGGCGGAGCTTGTGACGGCGCTTCCCTGGCTTCTTCAGGCGGAGCTTGGGGCGGCCCTTCCCTGGCTTCTTCAGGCGGAGCTTGGGGTGGCCCTTCCCTCGTTTCTTCAGGCATAGCACGCGGCGGCGGTTCCTCAACCGCTTTAGGCGTTTCATTAGATACGATAGCCGTCTTTTCCGCATCCGACAAAGGTGAATAAGCGGGCGTAGCAGCCTTAGACGTAGCTGATTGCCCTACCTGGTTTGATTCTTTTGAAGGCTCTAAATTCGGCGCAACAAAGAGGATGTAACCCTCGACCAGGATTAGCAAGAGAACCGCCAAAATGACGACTGGCAGACTCAAGCACGATGGCCGCCGCAAAAGAGGCTTTAATTGGTTTTGTTCATGCACGTTCTTTGACTCCGCTGGACGATTACATTGATAGTGTACCATAGAGTAGAGTCTGTGGCAAAATGGCTTTAGGATAGGCTTTTAAGCTGCTCACTTTGAGCGATAGGCCTGCCTGCGAAATCCGAAGGAGTCAACAGCTGGTTGCTGAACTTGCTGAAGCATAGCTGTTGGGCCACGGCTAAAGCCGTGGATTCCTAGTTAAGAAGAATCCAAGGGCCTGCCAGCGAAGTAAAAAACTGGCTTCTGGCGTAGTGCAGGCTTCCAGCCTGCACGGGACAGGCAAGATGCCTGTCTTACGCCTTCGGTGTGGTGATCAAATGCGGGCTGCCTGCCTGCGGAGTCGACG
>DCSM01000161.1 GCA_002325605.1 Chloroflexaceae bacterium UBA1466 | reverse complement strand
ATGCTTCCAAAGATGAGCAAACGACGATCTAGTTTGGTAATTTTGGAGATCATGGTTGGGCGGCGGCCCTTTCGCGCCAGAGCGCGAAAGGGCCGCCGCCCTCCTTTCAACTAACAGAAGGAAAGCCAGCGAAGGGTTAGGCTAAATAGCCGTCAAGTAAGCGACTTGTCTGCCGCAACTTGGCGAATTCGGCTTCAGAAAGAGGTCGGGCCCCAAAGAAATAAACAACCTCTTTAGGCACATCATAGTGATAACGACGGCGCAGCCATTGACCTTGCGAACCTTTGTTCACCACATCAACTTGCCACGTTGTTGCCACCGCGTTGTAACTTTCCGCAACCAACCAGACGTGCCCGCGACCTTGAAAGATTTTAGCCAAAGCTTGGTCGCGGCGAGCGATAATTTCAGGTTCCATCCCAATGACGGACGTATTTTGCATAGTTTTGCTTCGTTTGCTGATGAGATATTCCCAAAAAACAAGGCTTAGGGGCAATTATAACACTTTTCGCAAGCGCGAGAAGCAGCCTCTTTTAGGCTTCAAAATGCCTCTTGAATAACTGGAGCGGATTGCGGTATAATAGGGGAAGTAAATTTCTTTTTAGCGCAGAAAGATTTGTAGCACGTGACTGAACTTGACCAGATTGCACAACAGGTAAGAAGTTGTACACTCTGCCCGTTGCATCAAGGGCGGGTAAATGCCGTCCCAGGGGAAGGCCCGCCGAATGCCCCTATTATGTTAATTGGCGAGGGGCCAGGGTTTCACGAAGATCAAAAAGGCCGCCCGTTTGTCGGCGCGGCGGGGCAATTTTTAGAAGAATTGCTGACGTTGGCAGGCTTCAAGCGGGAAGAGGTTTTTATTGGCAACGTGATCAAATGCCGCCCGCCCGCGAACCGTGACCCGTTGCCCGACGAGGTCGCAACTTGTACCAAAGCCTACTTGTTTCGCCAGATCGAAGCGCTCAATCCGCAAGCGATTGTTACGTTGGGGCGGTTTTCGATGGCCCTCTACTTCCCTGGCGCAAAAATCTCTCAAATTCACGGCCAACCGCAGCAGGTCGAGGGGCGCTTAATTATTCCAATGCTTCACCCCGCCGCCGGCCTCCACCAACCGAAGAATCGCCCCCTCATAGAGGATGATTTTCGGCGCTTACCGGCGCTGTTAGCTCAAACCACCGCTTCGCAAGCCCAACCCGTTCCAACGCCAATTGCACCGGCCAAACCTGCTGAACCTTCACGGCCAGCAAATGAACAGTTAAGTTTGTTCTGATGGAGACTAAAACCTATCGCCTCTCGCCCACGGGGCGCAGAACCACCCTTATCCTTTTGGTGGCCGCGCTCATCATCTGGGGCTTTGCGCTCTGGAGCTTCAACAACACCCTCAAACTGAGTGAAAATTTGCAAGCTTTACCGCTCCTTGCGTTCCCCCAAAAATTCTTGACCCTTCTAAGCGGCTTGCCCCTAAGCCAGCTTGTCCCAGCCCTTTTGCTCTTTGTTTTACTTTGGGCAACGCCCCTTCTGATTTGGAACTTGCTGGAAGAATGGGCCGCCGCTTACACCCCGACCCCCAAAGGTCTCTTATTTGAGTCCTTGGGGATTTCCCTCATCTACCCTTGGGAAGCAATGCAAGAAATTCGGCGCGTCGACGACGATGATTCAGACCCGATGGATGAGATCATCCTCCTCGGCAACCCGACGCAGCAGATCAAAAACCCTTTGCTCCGTTTTTTACACACACAGGGGTATGGCCGTAATAAGCTACCGATCTACCCTGGCCTGGCGGAGCGGGAATCTTTGCTGACCGAAATTCGGCAGCACGGAGGCTTAGTTGACCAAACGAGTATGAACAGAACCTAAAACCAACTGATACGACTATGGCAAAAAAACGAATCCGAGCGCTCCCCCTCGGCGGGGCCGGGGGGGTCGGGCGCAACATGTGGGTCCTAGAGTATGGCGAAGAAATCCTCATTTTAGACTGCGGGATCATGTTTCCCACTGCCGATATGCTGGGGGTCGATCTAGTCCTCCCTGATATTGCCTACCTGCGCGAGAAGGTCGGCAATATCAAAGGAATTCTGCTGACCCACGGGCATGAAGATCACATCGGCGCAGTTCCCTTTCTGCTCGCTGATCTAGGCTTCCCTCCCATCTATGGGACCCCCTTGACGCTGGGGATTATCACCCACAAGCTCAAAGAACACCGCTTGCTTCAGAAGGCCAAGCTGATCCCGATTGACGACACCAAAGGTTTTCAAGTCGGGAGCTTCCCTGTGGAGCCGTTTCACGTCGCGCATTCCATTCCCGACGCGGTAGGCTTTGCGATTACCACCCCTCCAGGCTTGGTGATCTACCTTACCGATTGGAAGTTTGACCATACCCCCGCCGATGGCCGCCCCACCGACATTGCTAAATTGGCCGAATTTGGCCAGCGCAAACCCTTACTTCTGATTACGGATTGTGTAAGGGTCGAATCGAAAGGTTATACTCCAAGCGAAGTTTCGGTGGGCGAAGTTTTTGACAATATCTTCTCGACGGCCCCTGGCCGAATTATTGTTGCAACCTTTGCCTCAAACGTCAGCCGTGTGCAACAAGTTATTGATTCTGCCGAAGCGTATGATCGAAAGGTCGCGCTGGCGGGGCGAAGTATGGAAAATATTGGCCGCATTGCTACGGAGTTAGGGTTCCTTCATGCTGAGGGCGGGACGATTATTCGCCCCAGCGCAATGGCCCAGCATCCCGATGACCAAATTGCCATTGTTTGCACGGGGAGCCAAGGGGAACCGATGGCCGCGCTCAGTCGCATGTCTAATCGGGACTACCCCCACATCAAAATCAAAGCAGGGGATACGGTAGTCTTTTCAGCTTCCCCGATCCCTGGCAATGAGGTCTCCGTCAGCCAAGTGATAAACAACCTGTTTCGCTTAGGCGCGGACGTGATCTATGGGAGCGATGCCGGCGTGCATGTTTCGGGGCACGCCGCGCAGGAAGAGTTAAAGCTTCTGCTGGCCCTTCTGCGCCCCCAATACATCGTCCCTTTCCACGGCGACTACCGCCACATCGTCCTCTATAAGAAGCTGGTCGCCAGTATGGGGGAGATGTTTACGCCAGAAAGCGTTTTGTTGGCCGAAGATGGTTCGATCATGGAGTTCGGCCCTGGCTTTGGGCAGATCGTTAGCAAGACCCCCGTCGGCTATATCTACGTTGATGGGACAACCGTCGGCGATGTGGGCAATGTCGTCGTCCGTGACCGGCAGATGTTGGCCAAAGATGGCATCTTGATGGTCGTCGTCAGTATTGACCGTTCGACGGGTGAATTGCTATCCGGCCCCGATGTTGTTTCGCGGGGCTTTGTCTATATGCGGCAAAGTAACGATTTGATTGAGGCGACCAAAACGAGCGTCCGCGAAGCGTTAAGCAAAAGTAACGGGCAAACCCAGATTGATAGTGCCTTTGTCAATCGCAAAATCAAAGATGTGGTCAGCGACCTGCTCTACCGTGAGACCAAACGCCGCCCGATGGTTATCCCCGTCGTGATGGAAGTCTAAGGGGCAACTCTTAGGCTCAAACCTTTAGACCTTCCAGAAGAAAAATCTGGAAGGTCTTTTGGATCTACTCCCGCAAAGAAAGGATTGGAAGCCTTATGTCCACAAACCCTTTTTACGTTGGCACTAAAGCCGAGGACTGTCAGCAATTTTTTGGCCGCGTGGCCGAAGTTGGCCGCATCGTTGAAAGTTTAGCCACCCTCACGACGGTCTCCATCATCGGCGAGACACAAATCGGTTCCTCCTCTTTGTTAAGCTACATTGCTCAAAGGGGGTGGGAAAAGCACCCTATCGCTGAAACAGAAACAGACCATTGGACGCAAATCCTCACCGATTACGATTTGCACTCCTTTGACATGGCTCTTTTCCCTGATACTAAACATTTCTTCACAGCTATGCTGAATACTTTGGGCGCAACGGGCCATACCGCCCACGACCTTATCAGCGCCCTTAAAGCTAGACAGCGCAAAGTGGTTTTCTTTCTTGATGAATTTGATGCAACCGTAAACAACCCTAATTTTACCGCCGATTTCTTTGACGGCCTTCGCAGCGTTGCGAATACCAGTACCACGGCTTTGGTCGTTGCAACAAAGACCTCTATTCCTCAATTAGTTAGCGACGGCAAGATCAAGACCAATTCGATCTCCCCTTTTGATAATCTTATCGGCGTGACCATTCAGCTAGGGCCTTTACCTGACAACGAAGCTTATGACCTTTTGAAAGGTCTGGCCGCTTTAGGCGGTTACACCTTAACTACAGAAGAGCTTGAATTCATTGTTAAAGAGGGTAAGGGTTATCCCCGCCGCTTACGGCAATTAGGGCGAATCGTGATTGAAAAGCGCCAACAAGGTCAAAAGCTTGTGAACCTTGCCGAGGTCAAAAAGCAGTTTGCCCAAGAAATGCAACTTCGTAAGCCTCGGCGCAAGATACCTTGGCAACCAATCATCACTATCACAGCTTCAATCGTTTTGAGCTTGATTGCTCTTTTCATCTACTTGGATATTACCAAGCGCGAGTGGACAACTGGTAACTTCATTCTGCCCATTGTGGTCGGACTTGCAACTAATTTGATTTATGATCTCTGGCGGAAGTCTCAAAAAAGCTGAGGCCAACGTTCCCTGAAGCTCTATTGATTGTTCCCTGAGCTTGCCGAAGGGAACGAAGGGAACGTTGGTTTCGGCAACGAATTGTTCCCTGAGCTTGCCGAAGGGAACGCTGGTGTAGGTAGGACAGGCATCCTGCC
>DCSM01000160.1:3167-3295 GCA_002325605.1 Chloroflexaceae bacterium UBA1466 | reverse complement strand
GCTTCATGACTAAAATCAGGCCCACGCTCGCGGCCTTGCATATCTTTGCCAACGTAATACTTGACAGGCATCTTGTCCCCCTTGCAAGCAACTCGAAAACGCTTCGAATGATTGTAACACTTTCTAGG
>DCSM01000160.1:0-3097 GCA_002325605.1 Chloroflexaceae bacterium UBA1466 | reverse complement strand
TAGTAAACCCTGCCGCCGACTGGCGCGGGGAGGCTGGGGAGCAGAAGCGAGAGCCCCCCTTCGGCAGCGGGAACCCCAAGGACTAAGACTTCCGACATAAAGCCCGCGATGTTTTTCGGCGGGAAATTGACTACCGCAACAACGGACCTTCCCACCATCTCCTCTAGCGAATAGTTAGTTTTGGCTTGCAAGCTCGACCATTTAAGCCCGATTTCGGGCCCAAAGTCGATTTGCACTTTGTAAGAAGGGTTGCGGGCCCGCAGAAAATCCTCGACATGAACGATCTTGCCAACGCGCATCTCAACCTTTAAGAAGTCATCGTAAGTAATCATGATCGTTAGGCTCCTTTAATTTTGACAAAAAGCTCACTTTGCCAGACAGTTTGCAGCCGTTTCCTGCATAGCCGTCGCCGTATTTTGGGCATCGAGGGAAGAGGTAAGGAAAGCGGGAAGGTGAGCATTGATGCCCGCTAAAGCACACCGTAGCCCCTTCGTGGGGGGCAAACCAATACTACTTTCAGCCTGAGCCACCGCCGCCGTCAGCGACGGGTCACCCGCAAGTTGGGGGGAAGCTAAGGCCGCTCGCAGCGCAGGCAAACGGCCAAGGGCTTGAGCAAGCCTAAGCTGGATTGCGGGTGAAGCAAGGTATTGCGTAAAATTCACTACCGCAGCCTGTTTCCCTTGCGGGATATTGCGCTGATAGAGCAAATAGCTTCCCCCTACTGCTGACCCCGCGAGCCGACCCGTACTTACGGCCAACGGTAAAGGTGCAATCCCAACCTGGATGGTCGGGGAAAAGCTAAGATAACTTTGGCGGGCCCAATCTCCATCAAGGGCCATTGCAACCTTCCCACTTGCAAAAAGGTTGCGCCCTTCAGCAAGAGTCTGGGTTTCAGGGGGGGCTGCTAAGTAGAGTTCGTGCAATAAGTTGAGAGCTTGCACCATTTGGGGCGTATCCAAGGTTGGTTGCAGACCGTCGGGGGAAGTTGGCAACCCACCGAAACCATTAAGCCAAGCCAGCAGCCAGCGAGCTTCAAACCAAGCTGCCACAAGACCATTAGGTTGCCCTTCCCTTTCAGCCCGTGATGTAACGATTAACTCGTCCGTGGTTTGGGGAGGGGTGCTAACAAGGGCCCGATTGAAGTAAAGGAACAAAAAGTCTTGAACGGTAAGCGGGAGGCCCCAAAGTTGGCCGTTGAAGGTTGCACCCGTAAGGGCTGCGGACAGAAAACCTGTCGTTCCTTCGGGCAAGTTAAGGGGCTGAAGTTGCTCATCAAAGAGTAAACCTGCAAGATCGTTCTGATTGCCCCAAATTAGGTCAGGCAAATTCGCTCCCGCCAGCTTGGCCGCCAGTAAGTCGGTGCGGAGCGTATCCGCTTTCCTGTTAAGAACTTGCACCTTCAGCGGTGCTTGCCCATTGTACTCCTCTACTAAGGCCCGAATGGTTGCCAAGGCTTGTTCCTGCTCACTTGTCCAAAGGATAAGGCTTTCAGGCGTAGGTGAGGGAGGAATGGGCGTGGCCGTGGGGGGCGGAGTGGGAGTAGAACTTGGAAGGGGCGTAGCTGTAGGTGGAAGTGACGTAAGGGAAGGTTCTAGGGAAGGTGAGGGAAGCGTCGCAGGTATGCCAGAAGGAGCTTTGGTAGAAGCTAAACCTGGTTGCCAATCTTGGGGAAGTTGGCAGGCCGAAAGGTGGACAAGGATGAAAGTAAGAAGCAAGAAAAGGCCTTGCGAAGCCCAGGCCTTTGAAAAGTTCTTCAAATACACAAAGGTTCTCTCTCGCTGACCTAAGTCAGGCAATAGGTCATGCTGTTAAAATTCCTCTAAAATGGAACGAAGGAGAGCTTTATCCTTCTTCTGATAAGGGCCAACGACGGCGAGGTGCAGGGAATCACGGCGGAGCAACCTTTGGGCAACCCGCAAAACATCTTCTTGCGTTACCGCTTCGATCTCTTCAACCACCCGCTCCACAGGGACAACTTCCCCATAGTGCAGAAGGTGTGAACCATTGCGGGAAGCTACCGACCAAGTATCTTCAAGCGAGATTAACATCCCTCCCTTGACCTGATCCTTAACCCGCTTTAGCTCCTCAACCGTAACCCCTTTACTTGCAACATTGGCTAAAATCTGCAAGATCAACCTTAGACTATCCCTAAGTGCATTAGTCCTGACCCCCCCATAGATCACCCACATCCCACTATCAACTAATTCATTTTGATAGGAACCGATCTCATAAGCTAGACCACGTTCTTCCCGCACCTCTTGAAAAAGGCGAGAAGATGTTCCCCCCCCCACAATAACGTTTAGCACCTGAGCAGCCCGACGGTCAGGGTCACTGTAAGAGAGGGCGGGAAATCCTAAGCAAAATTGACCTTGCTCAGTTTCCTTTGGAAGCAAGACTACTTCTGGCCCAGGCCTCGCAGGTTTAGTGGGTAAGGGAGGGAGAGGATCGTGAGCAGGATGGCCCGTAAAAGCAACCTTTATCGCTTCAATTACTTGGGCAGGATCAATGTTGCCAGCGACAGAGATTACGAGGTCTTTCTGGCTGTAATGTTGTTGCCAAAAATCTACTACGTCTTGGCGAGTAAGAGCGCTGACCGTCTCAATACTTCCTGCAATATCGCGGCCCAAAGGTTGAGCGCCCCATAAACTTTCGTGCAACAGAAGGTGGGCTATTTCATCGGGAGAATCCTGGTAACTGCGAATCTCTTCGCAGATCACCTGCTGTTCCTTGGCCATTTCAGCAGCTTCAAAAAGAGGATAGCGAACCATCTCAGTCAAAAGACTAATGGCTCGGTCAACGTAAAGGTCTGCTACTTTACTCCAATAGATAGTTGATTCATGGGAAGTAGAGGCTTCTAAAATCCCCCCAACTCCCTCGATCATATCCGAGATCAGTTTCGGATTGGGGAAACTTTGTGTCCCCTTAAAACAGAGATGCTCAATAAGGTGGGCCATCCCGCTAAACTGAGTGGTCTCATGGCAAGCCCCAACCCCCACAAAGTACCCCATGGAAACGGAATGGGTGTGGGGGAGGGGTTCAACAAGAATCCTAAGGCCTTGATCGGTAATGGTTGTAATTAACATACTTTGTTTCTAGT
>DCSM01000159.1:11257-21132 GCA_002325605.1 Chloroflexaceae bacterium UBA1466 | reverse complement strand
GGTGCATATCGAGGGGTTCCCAATATGGGCGAATGGGCCCACCCAGGCTACCAGGATAATATCCCCGCATCAGGAAAGAAAGGCTCCACAAGTACAGCTGTGGTAGGAAGTTATCCTCTTAAAGCCTCTATTTCCTCCGAAACAAACGATAAAACCGCTACGGGGTATGCGGGAATTTGGGAATTTTACCCTACCTACGCCAAAATGACTTTGACTAAATCTGGCGCAACATCCTATTGGTTTCTCTACGAAGGGCAGCCAGGAGGGGGACTTGATGTGAGTGGCGCTACTACCTTCTTAGATTATTATATGACTCCTGCTGGCACTAAGTTGAATGCCTCCAATGGTAATGGGTGGCGGGAGCCGAATGGTCTTCAACCGCAGTGGGTCTATTTTGGCGATAAGCCAGCAACTGGGAGTGGACTCAACCGCGTCTTCTTCCTTGCCCATCATGAAGATGATAATATCGTAGATGGCTACTACAGTGCTGGTTCCAGTGCGACTGATTCAACCAAAGGAATGGCTATTTTTGGCTTTGGGCGCTATGGTGGTACTGCTTCTGGTGCGACGACGCGCTATATGACAGCCAATAACCAGCATTTCACCCTGGGCTTTGCGGAAACAACCGATTTTGCCACTGCTAAAAAGATTATTGAAGGTAATTATCGAGATCTTAAAATCACCGTTGATCCGCCAGCCCAGCTTCCCTTCACCACTTCCCCGACCATCAGTAGCTCAGGCTACGCTCTTGGCAGCCCGACGGTCTTCACGGCCACGGTCAATTCGGCAGGCGTAGTCTATACTTGGGATTTTGGGGATGGTGCGACGGGGATAACAGGAGCCGTTGTCCCGCATACTTACGCTTCTGGTGGGGCATATAACGTTAGTGTTACAGCAAGCAATAGCGCAAGCACGCAGACCAATACTGCCAGTGTTACGATTGTTGAACCCATTGCGGGCCTCAGCGCGGCCAATAGCAGCCCCGTTCTCTTGGGGAGCAACACCGCTTTCTCAGCTACAGTCACTGGCGGAGATAGCCCAACCTATGTTTGGGATTTTGGCGATGGATCGGCAACCAAAACTGGGCAAAATGTCTCGTATAAATATTTAGGTTCTGGCACATTCACGGCCAAAGTTACGGCCAGCAATGCAGGAAACTCGCTGACCGCTCAGACAACCGTTGTGGTCAATAAAGCCATTGCTGGTTTAACCGCGACTAACAGTGGGCAAACTGTCTTAAACAAAACAATTTATCTGACAGCAACGGTTAGTAGTGGGGATAATGTTGTTTATACTTGGGATTTTGGCGATGGGAGCGCAACTGGCGCGGGCCAGAATGTTACCCATAAGTATACTGCGGCAGGCAATTTTACGGCCAAAGTCACGGCCCAAAACGGCGGGGGAAGCCCCGTCACCGCTCAAACCTCGGTGATTGTCAATAATCCAATCACGGGCCTGGTGGCTACCACAAGTGGCGCAAGTGTCCCAGGGAATACGGTCTTCTTCTCAGCGACTCTCACGACGGGCGAGAATGTTACCTACCTTTGGGATTTCGGCGATGGGAGTGCAACGGTTGCGGGACAAAATGTTACCCACAAGTATGCTGTAGCAGGCAATTTTACGGCCAAAGTTACGGCCCAGAATGGAGGCAGCCCTAGCAGCGCTGAAACAAGCCTTACGATCAATGCGCCAATTGCAGATTTAGCGGCAACGAACAATGGGCCAACCACATTAGGCAACCCAACCTCCTTTAATGCCTCCATTACGGCGGGTGATAAGGTTACCTACCTTTGGGATTTTGGTGATGGGACAGAACCCGTCGCGGGTCAGAGCGTTACGCATCAGTATGCTGCGGCAGGCAATTTTACGGCCAAGGTCACGGCCCGCAATGGCGGAGCCCCTTTGACCGCAAACACCAACGTTGTGATCACCGCGCCTCCCGTTCCTCCTTCCCCAACTTCTACGCCCACTCCTGGGGGAAGGACTTCCCCTTCTGCGGCTACGCCTTCCCCCGCTTCAACGAGTAATTCTTCTCTTTCTCCCTCGCTAACCCCTTCTTCAGGAGCAACGAGTGTTTCGAATCCTTCCGCGCCCAGCGGGACCTCTGCCATAGCTACGTTGACCGTAAAACCGACAATGACGAACACGCCGCGCCCAACCCGGACCAAGACTCCCACGCCAGGTAATATAAAAACTGCTTCAGCAACCCCCACAGCAACACTTAATAAGTCTGAGAGAACCGCAACGGCTGGCGGAGCAACTCTTACGCGCACCCGCACCCCAAACCCAAGTGCTTCGCCTCTGTCCACTTGGTCACCAATGGTTTCCCCTACCTCAACATCTTTATCTTTGCCAGCCCCTATGGTGCTGAATGTTGATCTTGTTGAGGGTTGGAATGATCAAGCCCTAAGTCTTACCATCTTTGGCAAAAACTTCGTTGCGAAGCCAACCGTTGCCCTAAATAATAGCTTGCTCACCGACCTCTCCTTCCTTAGTTCAACCCAATTGCGCGTCACCATTCCCGCAGGCTGGTCGCCTGGAGTCTATGACCTGGTGGTTACGAACCCCGATGGCGCAGTTGGCATCCTCCCCGCCGCTTTCACAGTGCAGACCAAAGACCTCTTCCTCATCAAAATTAGTCCTGAGCAAGGCAGATCTGATAGAGCAAACGAAATTAGTATCAACGGTCTAAATTTTGCGGCTGGAGCTATCGCCCAGCTTGACACCACCGTCCTGACAACCACCTGGATAACCACAACGCAAATCCGGGTGCTTATTCCGGCGGGTACTTTTGCCCTTGGTTCCCACGACTTGACCGTCTTCAACCCTGACGGGCAAAGTGCATTTCTGCCGCAAGCCTACCGTGTCTTAAAGCCTACCAGCGATCTGCTGTTCGCAACCAATAGCGACCTTTGGAGCGAGCCACCGACCCTGCGAGCGCAAAGTAAAGCGAAGCTTGGGCTACGGGTTTGTCGTCAAAATGGGCAACTCAGTTTCAGTGAGGTCGAAGTTGCGTTCTACCTTGGCGACCCAAACCAAGGTGGCCAATACCTTGGCGATGGCTTGATTCCGTCTCTTGCGCCCAATAGTTGCGAAAATACTTTGCCCATCCAATGGACACCCCCGAAGGCTGGCAACTATCCCCTTTATGCGGTTCTTGACCCCGACAACACTTTTGGGGATGCCAGCGCCACTGATAACACGGTTAGTCAAAACCTGACAATTCTGCCAGCTGTTATTGACCAAACACCGCCTCACGTAGATAGTTTCAAAATCAACGGTGGAGCAGCTGCAACCACGAGCCAGAATGTTACGCTCAATGTTACAGCTTCTGATGATGATGGCCAAAGTGCCAAGTCCGTTATCTTCATTGAATTTGAATATAACCAGAGTCTCAATCAATGGGTTTCTACTCAAAAATCGCCTTGGCTTGATTATGCCACCACGCAAAATGGGGTTGCCTGGAAACTATTGCCTTCGTCTGGTGTAAAATATCTCCAGGCTTGGGCCGCCGATGCGGTGGGGAACATTTCGCTTGTTTCCCAAGAGGCTTTCATCAATTTCGTGCAGCCCAAAGATGCGGTAGAGCATGGTCAAGCACGAGTCTATCGTTACAATTTGCAGGCGGGGCAGCGTTTCAAAGCCCAGTTGCGCCCCCTAAACGGTGATCCCGATCTCTACCTTTGGCCGCCAGACTTTGCCGCCAGCTTACCACCTTGGTATAGCAATTTGCGAGAAAGCACCGATGCCGTAGATTTCATTGCGCCATTTGATGGAATTTATCAATTGGAAATCTACGGTTATACTGATGCCAGCTATCAAATCGAAATAAATCCAGGCGCAACCTTGAGTGAGGCAACTTTGGGCGGGATTGATTCAACCAAACCGCTTCGCTCCCAGTCCAATTTAGCCATTGGCAGCGAGCCAAATGAGAACCAAAAACTGCCTGCTGTGCCAGCGGCTCTTGCGCCCGCCGACCCCGCACAACTCGAAACTGCCACGCCTGTGCCGACAAACACGCCTGTGCTGACGGCGACGGAGCAACCCACAGCGCTTCCTGCCTCAAGCCCGCAGCAAGTTTTCTTGCCCCTGATCATGCGTTAGAATGAGCTTTTAACGGGTTTCGAGACTAAAAAAGAGGGAAGATAGCTCTAAAAGCTATTTTTCCTCTTTTTGTGTAAGAATGATCTAAAAGCATCATTTATTTCTTTTCGCTAATCCCTTTCTCTTTTATCGCTATTTGCCAAAACAGAGCAACTAAAAGATAGTAGAGAAGCAACATCCAAAGAGGAAAAGGAGGGATTTTGATGGCGGCCCAGGGAATTGCGGCCAAAATTCGGGCCCCTTCAGTCAGCCAGGCCAGCGGGAGATATGCGCCTAAACCTACGATTTGCCCAAAAGGTAGATAGATCAGCCCAGCGAGCAAAGCCAGTGTTCCAAGCGCCATCGCGTGAGGTACGACAGGCACAAGCAAAACATTTGCCAAAGGCGCGATGATTGAGAGGTTGCCAAAGTTGTAAAGAATAAGCGGGAGAGCAAGAATCTGGGCGGCTAAAGTTGCTGCAAGAGCTTCGGTGACCCAGCCCAATGCTGCCCAGCGAAACGGTGCAAAAAGCTCTAACCATTTCGTAATGGGCGTTGCGAAAGCGAAAAGACTCGCAGTTGCAAAGACTGATAATTGAAAACCCAAATCCCAAAGAGTTTGAGGGTCAAAAACCGTTAAGAAGAAACAAGCACCTAGTAAGAGGGTCCAAGTCTCACTACGGCGCTCAGTTGCCGTCGCCAGAACCGCTAGGCTTGCCATCACCGCAGCCCGCACAACTGTTGCTGTCGCGCCCACAAACAAAGTGTAAAGCCAAAGCGCAGCCAAAGAGGCCCAAAAAGTAAGATTCTTTCCAATTTGTAATTGGGCCGCGCTTCGCGCTAAGAGAAGCGCGACAATTGAGAGATTCCAGCCTGAAATGACTAAAATATGCGAGGTTCCCGTGACGGAGAATGCTTCATAAACTTCGTCAGGGATAGAGGCTTGTAGACCAAGGAGGATTCCAATTGCTAAAGAGGCTTGTGGTTCAGGTAATAGCCGCAGCAAAATCGCTTTGCAATAGTCGCGCAGCGCTAAGAGACGCAACAAAAGTGAATTACCAACATTACCTGGGAGAAGCTCTATTTGTGGCTCATTCACCAGCGCAAAAATCCCTTTGCGTTTCAGGTAGAGTCGATAATCAAACATTCCAGGTTCTTGCAACATTTGCCAAACCAGCAAGAGGCGATTTTGATCTTTTTGAGGCCGCTCTATCGTTTTGGGTAAATTTA
This sequence comes from Chloroflexaceae bacterium UBA1466, assembly GCA_002325605.1. GTDB lineage: Bacteria > Chloroflexota > Chloroflexia > Chloroflexales > Chloroflexaceae > UBA1466. The sequence goes on along the minus strand of DCSM01000159.1, from coordinate 15,819 downwards.
TTTGACCTGTTATCAGTAATTTTTGACCATATTGATAGGCAGGATAAGGCGGCAAATTGATGAGCAACAAGCCTTCAACCGCTGTTGTCGCTGCGCCCAGCGTTGCCTTTTGCGTTGCCAAAATGACCTGCTGCCCTTCCTCATTACGTTTCGGGTCAGCGTTCACAAAGCCTTGAATCTCGACCTCACCTTGTTCGGCCAAGCGCCAAACACTCCGCGAGGTTATAGGAATTTGGGCTATTTGATAGCGCAAGCCCCCCAAACCCGCAAAAAGCACCATTAAACTTACCAGACGAAAAAAGTTAAGCTTTCTTGCGATAATGCTGCTGCTCAAGCCACCGACAATGAGCGTAATAAGAAGCGGAAGGGGAAGTAAAAGTAAATCTGTAACGACGATTCCCAGCATCCAGGCCAGCGAAAGCGCAGCAAAGAGCATTGCCCCCTCTCAAATTCTAATCTTCAGGTAAAGTTTTCAGATAGGCTGCAAGAGCCTCTTGCCAAGGCCGCAATTGCAAACCTAACGCCGCGCCAGCGATGTTGGCCAAGGGCGAATAGGGCGGGGGCGTACTATCCCGCTTGTAATCCGCCAGCGAGATTGGCTTGATTGGGGTATTTTCAAAACCCGCTTGCCTCAAAATCTCTTTTGCAAACGCATATCTTGAACAAAAACCTTCATTTACCAGGTGATATGTGCCATAAAAAGGCTTTTCAATCAATTGAGCAAGCGCATTAGAAACATCAGAAGTATATGTCGGGTTGCCGATCTCATCATTTACCATTTGTAAACCTTTTCCAGGTTGCTCTTTGGCCAGGCGCAAAACTGTCCGAACAAAGTTCCGTTCGCCCCCAAAAAGCCAAGCCAAGCGCACGATGTAAAACTTGTGCAATAGCTCACGGATAATTTGCTCACCAACCCATTTCGACCAACCATAAGGATTTATTGGCCCTGTTTGATCGTATTCAGTGTAGGCTTTTGAGGTTTTGCCTGCGAAAACTTCATTTGTACTAATATAAAGCAGCTTCGCGTCAAGTTGCTGACATGCCAAAGCTACATATTTCGTGCCCAAACCATTTATTCGGTAAGCCAATTCGGGTTCACGCGCACAACCATCAACATTTGTATAAGCTGCGGGATGGATAACGCATTCAGCGTTGGTGGCAACGATTTGAGCCACAGCAGCAGGACTGTCTAATTCAAAAGTGGCTTGCGTAAGCGGAATAAGCTCGTGAGCGGGCGCGAGTCGAGCGCAAAGGGCTTGGCCCAGTTGGCCGTCAGCACCCGTAATTGCAATTCGCATCGAGTAAATCCTTCTTTTGGTTGCAAATAAATCGTAAGGCTTGTTAAAAGTTATTGATCTATCAGATTTTCGCCCTAAGTTTTCTAAGTCCCTATTGTGCAAGATGCTGCTCAGTTTGTCAATTTTTGCGGCTCTTCTTGACACGCTTCTGCTTCTCAGGTATACTTAGTGTGTAATTCACAATAAGTCAAAAGGAAGCCTTTTGCTATGGAAAATCCCCCAGAAAATGCGACCAATTATGATCCCTCGCGCTATGAGCGGCCATCCGTTACGGTTGACGTGGTTATCTTCACGCTTCAGCAGCGCGAATTGCACGTTTTGTTAGTGCAACGCAGTAGATGGCCCTTTGAAGGCTTTTGGGCCTTGCCTGGCGGCTTTATCAATATGGATGAATCACTGGAGGAATCAGCCCGCCGCGAATTAGAAGAAGAAACGGGCGTGCAAAACGTCTATTTGGAGCAACTTTATACCTTTGGCAACCCAGGCCGTGACCCGCGAATGCGCGTGATTAGCATTGTCTATTTTGCTTTAGTGCAAGCAGACAAACAGATCTTGCGCTCAAGCGATGAAACGCCAAATGTTTGTTGGTTTCCAATCCGTGAGCTACCCGTTAAACTCGCTTTTGATCACGAACAAATCTTGGATTACGCGGTTTCACGACTCAGTTCTAAGCTCGAATATACCACTTTGGCGTTTCAATTGCTCCCTGAAGTCTTTAGTATCTTAGAATTGAAAGATATTTATGAGCAGATTCTAGCTGAAAAGCTGGATAAAGGCAATTTTTATCGCAAGATCAAAGAGACGGGGATTCTGGAGGATACGGGGCAGGTGCGCGAAGGCCGTGGGCGGCCAACGCGGCTATGGCGATTTCGGGGCAGCCACCCAGAGAAGCAATTTGTCTTTCGTTGGCGCGAGGATAAGGTAGACAAAAGTGATCGGCAAGCAAGAGATGCTGAAAGTCAGGAATAATCAATGTTAAACATTCTTATTGCCCAAATGCGCCCTAAAAAGGGAGCTTATCACGCTAACCTTGCGCGAGTCGGCGAAGTTTTCGCACAAATTTCCTCCCTCACGCCGCGCCCAGATGTTGTAATCTTCCCAGAAACCTTCTTGAGCGGCTATTTTCTGGAAGGTGGAGTCCGCGAAATAGCGAAATCGGCGGGCGAAGTCTTTACTGATCTCAATGCAATCTATCAAAATGTGGGTGGTAAAGATGCGCCACCCTTAGATATAGGGATCGGTTTTTACGAGAAATTCCGAGATCACTATTACAACAGTGCTTTGTATGCTACTTTGCAACAAGAAATCAAGCATGTTCATCGCAAAGTCTTTCTTCCGACCTATGGAGTCTTTGATGAACAACGATTTGTAGCATCTGGACAGCAGATTGCAGCTTTTAACACGACTTATGGTCGGGCAGCGTTACTGGTTTGCGAGGATGCTTGGCACAGTATTAGTGGGATGGTTGCGGCCTTGGATGGGGCCCAAATTGTGTATATTCTCAGTGCTTCGCCCGCCAGGGGCACGGCGGGGGCGCGACCCAGCAATTTGGAGCATTGGGAAGACCTCGCCCACCGCATCGCCGATGAGCATGGCGTTTTCGTGGTTGTGGCGCAGTTGGTCGGCTCTGAAGGGGGCAAAATCTTTCCTGGTGGTTCGCTTTTGTTGGGGCCGCGTGGCGATCTGCTCCTTTCTGGGCCTCTTTGGGAAGATACTCTCATCACTGCGACAATTGATTTGGATGATATCCCTTTAGCTCGTGCTGATGAGCCTTTGCTTGCTGATTTAGAGACCATGCTTCCTCATTTGCAAAGTGAGCTTAGGCGAATTGCTCAAAGAAAACCTGCATTTGTGCAATGGGATGAAGGAAAAAGAAATTTACCTTCGCCTCTAAAACCTCAAGATTCGGTAATTCCTCAACAAAAATCGCTTCCCGTCTTTAGTGCGCCTCGTTTTGATCCGAATTCCCTTGTGCCGCTGCAACTTAATGTTGAGTTGACCAAACGTTGGCTGCTTGAATTTCTGCGCGACGAAGTCACTCGCCGCCGAGGGTTCAAAGATGTTGTCTTAGCCTTATCAGGTGGCGTTGATTCGGCTCTAGTGGCCTTTCTCTGTGCCGAAGCCTTTGGCCCAGAGCATGTTTTAGCGATTCGGATGCCATATCGTACGAGCAGCAGTGAAAGTTTAGATCATGCTCAACTTTGTATTGATCAACTTGGCATTCAAGCTATCACCGTGGACATTAGTCAGGCTGTAGATGCTTATGCCAGTCTTGATGCTGAAATGGATGGGCGACGCAAAGGCAACATTATGGCTCGAATGCGGATGATTGTTCTCTTTGATCATTCGCAAAAATTGGGCAGTTTGCCGATTGGAACGGGGAATAAGACGGAGCGGCTCTTTGGCTACTACACTTGGCACGCCGACGATTCGCCGCCTGTCAATCCTTTGGGTGACCTTTTCAAAACACAAGTTTGGCAATTGGCGCGACATGTTGGCGTGCCCGCCGTGATTGTTGAAAAGCCTGCCAGTGCTGATTTAATCGTCGGCCAGACCGATGAAAGCGATTTTGGCATAAGTTATCCCCAAGCAGATCGGATTCTATCCTTTCTGCTCCAGGGCTATAGTGCTGAAAAACTAGCGCAATTAGGTTTTTCACCAACCGATGTTGCGCTAGTTAAACGTCGCCTCGATAGTACTCACTGGAAACGCCATTTGCCAAGTAGCGCGATGTTGAGTTCTACAGCGATTGGCGAATATTATCTGCGTCCACTAGACTATTAAGGCTTTTTGAGATCTTCAAGCGTTTCTGGAAAGAAGACCAAAAACAAGAGAATATCTATTGCTGAAGCAAGTGTGACTTTAAAGATAAGATCGCGGCAGCTATCAATAAAGATATAGCTGAAAAGGCCTAATACGCTTATGGCAGAGAGGAAAAGTGCTAAAATGCCAAACTTAGCTCTTTGAATTAGATTAAGGAAGTTGGATAGCCAGGATTTAATTTTTGTTACGAATCCCTGAATATGAAGAGGGCTTTTTATCTTTGATATTAGCCATTGTATTAGCCTTGATATTGGCCATATTACTAAAATCCCAATCCAACTAATACCAATTCCAGCAACAATGTTAATTGGGTTAAACATCGGTGGCTTGAAGGAATTATGACCTTCGCTCATCTGCCAGCTAATACAGACAACCGCAATTAAGATTCCTGCCCAAAAGCCTACTCTTGCCGATTCTTCTCTTGCTGACCATTTTTGTTTC
>DCSM01000159.1:4845-11144 GCA_002325605.1 Chloroflexaceae bacterium UBA1466 | reverse complement strand
ATGAGAGGAACGACTAGCCAATAGACCACAAAACTTACTGCTTGCATTTTATCCTCACTTAGATAGTAGATTCGCAACTTCCTCTTATTATTATAACAGATTTTAGTCGTTTTACTAGCGACCTTTGCAGTTCTGAAACCGCAGAGGTCGTTTAAGGTTTGGAACGCGCTTCAGTTCCTTCGAGGGGCTGTGGGGACATATTGCCATCTTGACAAAAAGCCCAGGTTGTGGTATAGTGTCATTTCAACACCACCAGAAAATTGAGCGCCAGATCCTTTTTCTCCAGCACCTGGCTTTCAATGGGGTTGAAGTTGTAATTAGGCTAATTTAGGATTTTGATAGGTAAATTACTATGAATCAGAATGGAAAAACCGAAAATTCAGCGGCTTGGCAAGCTGAATTAGCAGAACTCAAGCAAGAACGCAATGCAGTTATTCTCGCTCATAACTATCAATATGCTGAAATTCAGGATATAGCGGATTTTGTTGGTGATTCTTTAGGTTTAGCCCAAGCTGCGGCTCGCACCACCGCCGATGTTATCCTTTTCTGTGGCGTGCATTTTATGGCGGAAACTGCTGCCATCCTTTGCCCCAACAAAACCGTTTTGATTCCTGATTTGGAAGCGGGCTGTTCGCTTGCCGATTCGATCAATGTCACTCAATTACGAGAATGGAAAGCGCAACATCCGCAAGCTGTTGTTGTTTCGTATATCAATACCACAGCCGAAATCAAGGCTGAAAGTGATTATTGCTGTACATCGGGGAATGCCGTTAAAGTTATCGAGGCTATTCCCACAGATCGTGAGATTCTCTTTCTTCCTGACTTCTTTTTGGGCCACTATTTGCTGAAAACAACGAAACGCCCAATGCACATTTGGGTTGGTGAATGCCATGTTCACGCGGCGGTCAAGCCAGAAAAAGTGGCCGCAATGCGGGCTGCTTATCCTCAAGCAGAATTTCTCATTCACCCTGAATGTGGTTGCGTAACTTCGTGCATGGAAGCTCTTGCAAGTGGGGATATTGATGCTCAAGGGACATACATTCTTTCTACTGAGGGAATGTTACGCCACACACAACAAAGTCAAGCGCAAGAGTTTGTTGTCGCAACAGAGACGGGAGTCTTGCATCGAATGAATAAAGCAAGCCCTAAAAAGAAGTTTTATCCGATTGATGAGACAATGACCTGTCGTTATATGAAAATGATCACGCCAGAGAAAGTTGTTCATTCTCTCCGCGAAATGGTCTATCCTGTAACTGTTTCAGAGCCTCTCGCTTCGCAAGGGCGCAAAGCCATTGAGCGAATGTTAGCCATAGGATAGTAAAGTTATGAAGACCTATTCTTCGTCATTCAAAAATTGCTGTTCGGCGCTTACGGATGTCCCGCGCTATCTGCTGACCCCTGATAGCTGGCAGCAACCTATTCGGCACGAAACAGAAATTTTGGTCGTTGGGGGGGGCGCGGCGGGCTTGATGGCCGCTTTGCAGGCTGCTGACCACGCGGCGGTTACGCTGCTTTCCCGCGACCCAATTCTGGAGAGCAACTCGGCGCAGGCGCAGGGAGGCATTGCGGCGGCCTTGGCCGTGACCGATTCGCCCGCGTTTCACATCGAAGATACGCTCATTGCGGGCGCAGGTTTGTCCGATAAGGAAGCGGTTAAGACATTGACGCTGGATGCCCCAATGTTAATGCGTAAAATGACTGATTTTGGGGTTCCTTTTGAGCGTAAGGATGACCAATTAGTCTTTGGGCTGGAGGGTGGGCATTCTCAACGCCGAATCTTGCACGTTGGGGATTCAACAGGCTTGGCCTTAACAAGCACGCTGGCCAAATGTGCCCGCCGTTGCCCTGGCATTCAGATTTTGGAAGGTTTCCAGGTTATTGACCTGCTCGGTGAAGAAGGTCAGTGTAAAGGGATTTTGGCCCTCGACACAGCAGGAAGGCTTCACTTTTTCGTAGCTCAAGCGACTATTTTGACCATGGGCGGAGCGGGAGCCTTGTATGGCTTGACAAGTAATCAGGCGAGTGCGCTGGGCGAAGGCATTGCAATCGCTTATCGGGCGGGAGCCGAAATTTGCGATATGGAATTTGTGCAATTTCACCCGACGGTTTTTCGCACTCACGATGGGCAAGGTTTTCTCATCAGCGAAGCGACTCGCGGCGAAGGGGGAAAACTCCTTACACCAAGTGGGCAACGCTTTATGCCAGCCTACGATTTGCGGGCCGAGCTTGCGCCCCGTGATATTGTGACTCGCGGAATTTTTGCTGCCATGCAATGTGAGAACTCTGACTACGTTTTGCTCGATTTAACGCATCTTTCAGCAGCTTATCTTGAAAGACGTTTCCCAACGATTACGAAACGCTGTCGAGAAGAAGGAATTGACCCTGCGACCACACCGATTCCCATTGCGCCTGCTGCTCATTATTTGATGGGCGGCATTCGGACAGACTTAAATGGCGCAACTAATATCGCAGGTTTGTACGCTGCTGGCGAATGTGCTTGCACAGGTGTTCACGGCGCGAATCGGTTGGCGAGTAATTCGCTCTTAGAATGTCTAGTTTTTGGGCGTAGAGCAGGTTTGGCTGCTGTTAAGCAACAAAATAGTCTTCTTGCTACTCAAAAACAACCTAAGTCTTCAAAAATGACATCTCAAGCGAATAATACCCATTGGTCAACGCCAAAAACGACTTGGCGCAATGATCTTGCCAAGATAATGGTTAATGCGGCTGGGCCTTTACGATCTGCCACAAAATTGACCAAGGCCCTTCAAAGCCTTGCTGTTTTTCCTTCCCAACTGGATGAACCTGATTCTGATGCGCTCACGGCGGCTAATGCGGCTTTGACGGCGCGGCTAATCGCCTCTTCGGCGCTGGCGCGGGAAGAAAGTCGTGGAGCCCACTATCGTACTGATTTTCCCCATAGCGAAGCGGTGTGGCATGTTCATTTGGTTTTAACGCGGGGGCAAAAGCCTTCAAAAGTTGATGCGGTGGCTGATCTTAGTTCTCAATTTGATAATGTTAATGAGGAGGAATGGTATGCACTTGCCTCAGCAGGTTATTAGCGAAATCGTTGAAAATGCGCTTAAAGAGGACATTCGCCAGGGAGACCTTACAACGTTGACCGTTATCGCGCCTGAAGCGCAAGCGAAGGCCTATTTGGGAATGCGGGAAGCGGGTGTGGTTGCTGGTCTCCCTATCGTTCAAGCAGTTTTTGCAGCCTTAGATGCAACCATTGTCGTTAAGTTTTTGGTAAATGAAGGTGCGAAAGTTGCTGCGGGTACAAAAATTACTGAAATAGCAGGAAATGCTCGCGGAATTTTGACAGGTGAACGAGTAGCTCTCAATTTTCTCCAGCGATTAAGTGGGATTGCAACGCTCACTTCGCGCTATATTGAGGTTTTAGCAGGTTTAGCGACTCAGATTATTGATACCAGAAAGACGACTCCTGGCTTGCGGATGTTTGAAAAGTATGCTGTGCGTGTCGGGGGAGGCCTAAATCATCGGTTTGGGCTATATGATGGCGTAATGCTCAAAGATAATCATTTGGCAATCTTAGCGGCCCAGGGACTTGACCTTCAGGCAGCAATAGCGCAAGTTAGGTCTAAAGTCGGCCCAATGGTGAAAATCGAGGTTGAGGCGGAGACGGTGGCTGAGGCACAATTAGCGGCAGATGCGGGTGCTGATCTAGTTTTGTTAGACAATATGTCCCCCGAAAAGCTCCGTGAAGCAGTGAATCTGATCAAAGGCGCAGTTAAATTAGAGGCTTCGGGAGGGATAAATCTGGAAACTGTACGGGCTGTGGCTGAAACAGGTGTGAATTACATCTCTGTAGGGGCTTTAACCCATTCAGCACGAGCGTTGGATATAGGTTTGGATTTTTGCTAGATTTTGGCTTCTTCCCAAACCTTGAAAGCAGACCTGTCAAAGTAATTTTGGCAGGTTTGCTTATTTTTCAGGATAAAAAGCATCATTCATGATTTGTTCAAAAGCGAAAGGGCAAGTTTGGGGAAAAGCATCCTCATCAAAACCAGTTTCTTCGGCAGCCTTGCGAATTGCGCTATCATACGCATTGCTTAGAAACTCTGCTAAACTAGAGCGCAAGCCAGGACTATCTTTCAAAACCTCAAAAACTTGCTTTCTTTGTTCTTTCAATGTTCGCTGCCAACTTTTTGAGCGTTTTTCTGGCTGAAATTGCCATTTAAGTAAATGCGCTAACAAGACCGCCAACCGATTTTTTAACTCGCGCTTTTCGCTCCGCCCCATAGACTCTAACTCCTCAGCAATATTTACCGTATCTATTTCGCTCAAGCGCCCTTCGCGCAATAACTGAGCATTATAGATTAGCCAAGTGTAAAAATCGTTTTCGTAGTCAACTTTCATTGTTTGCATAGTGATCTCACAGCTTTTAATCTTTTTCAGGATAAAAAGCATCATTCATAATTTGTTCAAAAGCGAAAGGGCAATTTTCAGGAAATGTTTTGTATTGGATACCAGTTTCACGTTCCGCCAATAAGGTTGCAGCCTCGTATGCTTCGAGCAAGATCTCGCTGATTTTGCTTTTCAAACTAGGATTTTCCTTGAGCAATTGGAGAATTTCACGTCTTTGTTCCATACAGGTTAATTCCCAACTGCGGGAACGCTTATCGGGCTGAAATTGCCATTTAAGTAAATGCGCTAACAAGACCGCCAACCGATTTTTTAACTCGCGCTTTTCGCTCCTTCCCAGAGCCTCTAACTCCTCAGCAATGTTTACGGTATCTATTTCGCTCAAGCGCCCTTCGCGCAATAACTGAGCATTATAGATTAGCCAAGTGTAAAAGTCGTTTTCGTAGGATATTTCGTTTGAATTCATAGGATTCTTGTGATTTTCAATAGTTTGCTGATCTGACAGATTTGGCCAATCTGCCAGATCAGGCTTCGGCAAGAATGCTTAAAAAGCTACCCCGCGCTGGGCTTCAACCCAATGCACAAGTCGCTCGATGCCGTCAGAAAGGGCTACTTGGGGTTCCCAGCCAAGTTCACGCTTCGCTTTGTGAATTGCACTAATGTAGACAGGCTGGTCGCCTGGTCGCCAATCCTTATAATTGATCTCGATTTTGTGCCCGACCAATCGCTCCAAAAGAGGCCCAAATTCAGCCCAAATCGCCAAGGTGTTGGTTGGGCCACCACCGATATTGTAGATTTTGCCTTGCGCTGAAGTAATTTTTTCTAAGGCTGTAAGATAGACTGCAACCAGATCATCAACGTAGAGCATATCACGGACCTGCTTCCCATCGCCGTAAATGGTAATTGGCCGCCCCAAAACGGCAGCAATCACAAAATGCGCGGCCCAACCTTGATCTTCTACGCCAAATTGACGCGGGCCATAGATGCAACTTTGCCGAAAAACAACTGTCCGCAGGCCATAAATCCGCGCATAATCGCGGACATATTGGTCAGCAGCACCTTTAGAACAGCCATAAGGCGAATGAAAATCCAAATTTTGAGTTTCAGGGATGCCTTCTGGCAGATCACGATAGTTATAGCGAGAGGCTTGCTCTTCAGTAGCAATTTCCTCCATCCCACCATAGACTTTGTTGGTGGAAGCGAAGAAGACAATCGGTGGCTGGGCGGCAAGCCGAGCCGCTTCTAGCAGATTCAGCGTTCCCAGGGCATTGATCTCAAAATCGGTGCGCGGGTCTTGGACTGAAGTCGTTACCGCAACTTGGCCCGCTAAGTGATAGACAACGTCGTGGCCCGCCACAGCTTCCTGGAGCGCTTCAAAATCCCGAATATCAGCTTGAATGAAGCGCAAGCGTTCGCCATGTTGCTGCTTCAACCACGCCAAATTGAGCGGCGTGAGGGGCCGACTGAGATTGTCCAAAACCGTAACTGGCTCCCCCCGTGCCAACAACGTATGGGCTAAATTACACCCAATAAAACCTGCTCCGCCTGTGATTAGATGATTCATACCTTTGCATTATCCTACAAAAAAGAAGACTTCTTCTATTGTATCACGCTTTGGTAAGTTAGGGGTTTACGATAAATGTGGTTTGCGCTTGGAGATCACTCACTTGGCCTTCTATGAGCAGATTGTAGGTTCCAGGCAAGAGCTTTTTACTCTCAAAATTGAACCAGACTCGCCCTTGATCGTCAACTTTAGGTTTCATTCCTGCTCGCACTTTTTTGCCATTTGGCATTATAAGCCAAGTATAAGTCTTTTCGCCCGGCAGCAGCCGATCTGTGAAAAAGTTATGGATTGTCCCCGCTGGGCCCGCAACAGGATCAACTGCCAGCCAGCTATATTTACTCGTTTCATTAAC
>DCSM01000159.1:0-4714 GCA_002325605.1 Chloroflexaceae bacterium UBA1466 | reverse complement strand
ACATCCTGCCATTCGCCCCCAGCCCACATATTGATAACCGTTCCAAGGGGCAAAGTATCGCTGACTCGCATTGTTACCTTCATTGAACGCCGTTTTTCAGCCCGTAATTCGCCAAATCGAATCTTAATCTGATCATCGACAGTTTCCACCCAATCGTTTGAATTTTCAAAAGTTGCGTTCAGCAAAGTCATTTTGGTGCGGTCATAAGGCAAAACAGCATGGATTACGGAAGACCCTACCAAGCCATTATTTTCCACCTGGAGTTTATAGATCAGGATTGCGCCGCGCTGAACGTGAACATTTGGTTCAACCTTGAGAATCAGCGCAATCGAGGCTCGCAGCTCAAGCGCTTTAGTAGGAGCAATTGGGCCCAAAAGCATGAGCGCAAACCCAAGAAACAAGGCGCTCAAAGGATAGAGGAAGCGGGGCTGGGGTGCTTTAGATCTAAGCATCAAAATCTCCTCTGATATTAACATTAAGGAACTCGGCCAGGGATTTACAGCGCTAAGAAAGACAAAAGGACATAGGGCGGCGAGGTTTAGAACCCAGCCACCAGTCCTTTTGAAGTTCAAAGCTAACCATGCCGTGTTTTTAGAGATTGCCTGTGGCTTGAAGCTCTGCGGAAGTCAAATCGGCATCAGTACACAAGAGCTTACTGAGAGCGCGGACCCGCTTGACGGCCTCATCGAGGTCTTTGAGTTCCAATTCAGCAAGCGTAAGCTCAAAATGTAACCCTGGGTCGCGCTCGGCGTGACAAGAAATGAGCGCTTTGATCTCGTTCCGGACGGTGGGCCAATTGACAAGCCAAGCCTGCAAATTGGGCGTGTTCTGGGATTGACTCATTTTATTACCTTTAGATTGGCTAAGAAACCTAGAACTATAGCATAGCATAGCAGGGGAAGGAGTGCAAACAAGCTTCGCTGCTTTCCTTTAAGCTGGTGCATTTGCGAGGAGAGTTTCATACAAATGCACGGTTTCCTGGGCCGTGCGGGCCCAAGTAAATTTTTGGGCTTGGATTAGCCCTTTGGCCCGTAATTCAGCTGCCAGTTCTGGTTCGGTGAGGATGCGCTGCATCGCTTTTGTCAAGGCTTCCACATCATACGGGTCGATCAATAAGGCGGCATCCTCCACCACTTCGGGCAACGAAGAACTATTGGCTGTTATGACTGGCGTACCACAAGCCATTGCCTCAAGGGGGGGCAAACCAAAACCTTCATAGAGCGAAGGAAAAACAAACATTTTTGCGGCACTATAAAGGGCTGGTAAATCTTCATCAGCCACATAGCCTGTGAAATGAACCGCTTGCTCCAGTTCTAAACGTTGAAAAGTTGCATCTATTTCCTTCGTTTGCCATTGGCGTTTGCCTGCAATGACTAAAAAGAGATCAGGCTGATTTTTACGGAGGTTTGCAAAGGCTTCAAAAAGACGAGCAATGTTTTTTCGGGCATTTATTCCGCCCACATAGAGGATATATGGTCTCGAAATCCCATAACGGGTTAGGATGGCTAATCGTTCGGGGGTTTCGGGGATGGGCCGAAAATGGGAATTGATCGCCGCCGGGATGAGTTGAATCTCCTTGAGCCTCAGAAACCGTTGCAAATCCTGGCGCGAACATTCGCTGATGGTTGTTACAGCAGCGGCTCTTTTGGCACTGAACGGCAGCATCCACCGATAGCGCCAATTGTCCAGCAAATTATGGGTTTCGGGAAAGACGTAGGCAAACGCATCGTAGATGGTTACAACTCGTTTTGTTCCGAGCGCAGGCCCCAAAAAGGGCGCAATTCCATTGGGGTCGTGGAGGATCTCCAGCTTAAAACGTTGAATCGCAAGGGGTAAAAACAAATTTCCGAGGGTCATTAAAGCTGGTAAAAGGCGACAACCAGGTAAAGGATGGTGTTCAAATTCTTTCCATAAACCATGGGAGTCTTTCGCTTCGGTGGTCAACAAGACAAACGTGGGGGCCTTGGGCAAAGCGGCCATGGCGTGTAAGAGTTCAACCGCATAACGCCCAATTCCTGTGGGCGCTCGATCTAAACCATAAGTAAGGTAGCCAACACGCATAACTTTCCTTCATTCTTCAGCAACATTTATCCAGAGAACAGTTCGCCGATAGGGTTGGGGCTTAGGCTTCATAAAAAGTAAAATTTCAACTTTCTGATTCTCTCCGCTCCAAGGTATTTTCCAAGTCAGTGGAACCTCTTTTGTGCTTCCCGCTGTTGTCGTTATTGGGGCCGAAACAAGGAGGCACTCACGGCGGTAGTTATTCCAGGTATCCGTAACCCACACCTCAACATGGTAAGTTCTAGGCCCTTGCTCCCGGTTGATAATTTCGGCGTTTACCTTGATTTCTTCCCCGACTTTTGCTGAACGAGGGTAATCCTGCGCCATTCCCGCAGAACCGAGAAGATAAAATTCGGTTAAATGGAGCATGAGCGGGGGTAAAAGCAAAAGGGAAGTCCCCAAAACTATCCCGCCCCCAATGAGGGCCACACTGGCTATAAAACAGAGCCGTTTTAGCCAGGTAACACCTTGCCAGGTCAGCGGGGGGAGAAAGACGGGCGGGATGTAGGCTATCCCAAGAGTCACAAGGCTCCGCCGCCGCAGCATCCCGACTACTGAAAGGCAGATAATCCAAAGATTGAGAAAGCGGGCCATAGGCCAAATGGTGATGCCACCCGGCAGCATGTTGAGTAAAACGGCCAGGGGCGGAAGCATTGAAACGCTCAAGCCAATACTAAGGGCAACTCGGGTCAAACCATCTATATCATCACTCTGGGGAAAAACGATCACCGTTAAACAATAGCCCGGCACAAAGAGAACATGGATTAACCCCAAAGGAACTTGAAACCAGCGCAGCGAATTTAGGTTAAAACCTTGCTGTTCAAGAAAAACCAGCATTAGTAAAACCCCTGCACTCCCAGCGATTAACATCAAGTCTTGGAAGGGCGAACGAGATTTATCTAATTTCCAGGCAATTTTTTTAGGTTTTTTTAGCAATTTTGGCTTTTCAAGTTCAACGTTGATGCAAAGAGACGGGGCGCAACCGATAGAATTGCGAATCCCCATTATCATAGACTAAAAGGGCATCGGGGGGAAGGGGCAAAGGCAATTTCATGCTGGCCCCTTGAAGCCGAATGATTTTACTGATAATAAAACTCCGTGTGCGGGACCGGGGGTTGAAAAAAGTAAAAAAATTACGGCGCGGAGTGAAGCGAACATCGTCTCCAGCCCGCTCTTGGGCAATGCGAAAGGAAGCCACGAGCCGATCATTAAAACCCATCCAAAACTGCTCGCCGCTGAGGTGAGAATCGGCCCATTTAAGGGTCAATAACTCGTCTTCGCGGTAAAACATCCACATATTGCTGACTGCTGGGTCATTGGTAACTTTCAACATGCCTGGAACCATCACTAAGGCTACAAAGAGTGATAATCCAAAGCGAATAAACCAGCCAAAACAGCCTTTAGGATACCAGAAAGCGAGTGCATAGCCTGCAATACCCACCGCAAACATCGAAATAGAGGGGAGAAGCCGTTGTAACATATTGCCTCCGGCATCGCTGGCGGCGGAATCAGCAACAATGGAAACGGGGACTTGGAGCAGAAAGGCCCCATAAAGCAACCAAAGGAGCCAAGCCCCCTCTTGTTTGGGAACCTTATTCTTCCATAACCACAAGAGACCCTGAATTGCCCAAATGATTGTCGCCCCAAAGAACAAAACCCAGCTGGCAAAAGTTACAGCAAAGAAGACTTGGATATTGACCCACGAATCAGCAATATAAGCATAGGGATTATCACTGGCCGCTTGATTATCATCACTGTTCCAAGATTGACTTCCACAGCAAAACTGGGAACTGTTTTTCAGATCTTTCAAGTTGATTTTACTAAGCTCAAGGTCGGGGAGCTTTTTTAGGATCGGTTTCAGTTCAACTTCACTTAAATTATCAAGGGGCTTGATTTCGCCAGGCTTGAGATCTTCGCCCGTCTGAAACTCTTGGACAAGCTCTGTGACCCCAACTTTATCTAAATCCAATAAATTCATATCGTAGGGCATTAAATCCTTTTCTTTGACTTCTTTCTTCCCCATTTTCTTTTTCAAGAGTAATTTCAGCACGCGATGCTTGATAATCTCGGTATTTGTCCCTTCTTCTTGTTTCTCTAGATCTGTAAAATCGATTTTGTTGAGATCAATTTGGTCAAGGAGATTGAGCAAAACATCCATATCTTCCTTTTTCAAGTCATTGATGCCCTTCCCTTCGGCTTTGCTCGTGTCAATGCTGTCAGTCTCGACTTTCCCAACTACCAGGCTCTCGCGGGCCAGCTTTTCAATCCCCAGCTCTTCCAGATTCAATTTTTCTAAGTCTAGGGTTTGGAGCGCTTTTTCAAAATCTAGCTTGGTTGGGTTTTTGGGGTCGAAAATGTCGCCTAAAACCCCGCTTTCAACCAAAGCTTTAAGCTCAACCGGACTCATTGATTGAAGCTTTTTTTGAATTAAGCGTTTTTTGATTAACTCAACATTATCTGCTGCTTTTGTCTCATTCTTATTCGTACTCTGACTCATCTTTTGGGCGAAAGAAACAGTACTTTTAGCTTTAGGATAAGCGTATTCCATCACAAACCAAACAAGACTGATACAAATAATGGTTGTGAACCACAAACGCCAGAGGACATGCGAGCGGGCGAGGAGTAAGCCTCCACGTTGTTTGTTAAAAGCCAA
>DCSM01000055.1 GCA_002325605.1 Chloroflexaceae bacterium UBA1466 | reverse complement strand
GTTTGGCTGTAGCGTTTAGTCATTGCGGCCAGATTCCCTGGGCCGCTCGGCGCAATTTTTTGCAGAAAAGTGAAGAGCGGCAAAGCTCCCCGTTTTCCCCGCACGCCAGGGAGTTGGTGAGCCTTGCCGCCTACGAAACTCGTGATTGTGACGCGGTCTAAGCCACTGAGAGCGATGTAACCAAAGGCCGCCAACAATCGTCGAGCATAATGCAACTTGTTGGGCGTACCCCAATCCATCGAGGCGCTGCTATCCAAAAGCAAATGGAAGGTTAATTCCTCTTCGGCTACAAAGAGCTTGAGAAAAAACCGCTCGGCCCGCGCATAGAGATTCCAGTCAATTTGGCGAAAATCGTCGCCCGTGGTGTAGGGGCGAAAATCAGCGAATTCAACCGAAGTTCCCCGGCGTGGGCTACGGCGTTCGCCTTGCATTTCGCCCCCCATTGCCCGCCGCGTCACTAAGGCCAAGCGGTCTAATTTGCGTAAAAAGCTTGCTTCGAAGAGGTTTTCCATAGGCTAACATGAGCTTTGCGGAGGTTTACATCCCTTGTTCTTGATGCAACCAACGCCAAAAGTTAAACGAAGACGCGAGAAAAGTGGCTGCCATACTATTGAGCAAATCTTGGTGAATG
Organism: Chloroflexaceae bacterium UBA1466; assembly: GCA_002325605.1. Lineage (GTDB taxonomy): Bacteria > Chloroflexota > Chloroflexia > Chloroflexales > Chloroflexaceae > UBA1466. Next base: position 20,667 of record DCSM01000055.1, on the reverse strand, counting down.
CCATGTTCCAAATCGATCTGAAATTCCAGGTGAATGGAAGCGGTACTCTCCTCAGGTTCGCGCACGTTTAGATAGGCTTTCGGCCAGCGCCGTTTCTGATTCCACTCATTACATAGATTGGTCGCTTTTTCCCAGTCTTCTTTGCGAATACGCTTGTTTGAAAGCCCGCGCATCACGAAAATCTCGTTTTCTTCGCCTTCTGTGATGAACCAAACCGAAGGTTCGCAATCCGTTTCCTCGTCGTAAACGAAATCTAAGCGAAAATCACCATCGCGGTCTGTGAGATACTTAAAATCTCGTTCCTGAAGATAGACTTCAATCATCGAACGATCAAATTTCTGCACGATAGTTGTGGACATGGGTTTCTCCTTTAAGGGATGCGAGTGTTTGCCGTTACTGCTCCAGCTGCCAGCATTTGGCTCTAATTTTTTACTATTCATCCTTCACAGACTCCAAGATACCTTTCACGATTTCGTCGGAACTAACGCCTTCGGCCTGGGCCTCAAAATTGAGAATGCAACGATGGCGCAAAGCGGGCAGCGCGGCGGCGCGGAGGTCGGCAAAAGCGACATTGAGCCGCCCATCAAGAAGGGCCAAAATTTTGCCCATCAAAATCAAGGCTTGCATCCCGCGTGGCGAAGCCCCATAACGGATATATTGCCGTGCAATGGACGGAGCATCCTTCGTCTGCGGGTGCGTCGCGGTGATCAAACGGGCCGCATAAGCCAGAACATGGCTGGCAATCGGCACAGTACGGGCGAGCGACTGCATCCGCTTGATGAGTTCGCCGTTGGCCACCTTGCGCGGCTGGGGAAGTCTAGCTCCCGTTGTCCGATTGGCAATTTCTACCAGTTCTGCCGAGGTAGGAAAGGTTACGTTGATTTTCATCAGAAAGCGGTCAAGTTGCGCTTCAGGAAGGGGATAAGTTCCTTCCATTTCCAAAGGATTTTGCGTTGCTAAGACAAAAAAGGGCGGCGGAAGCACATGAATTGTCTTGGCTACCGTAACCGTATGCTCCTGCATGGCTTCCAAAAGCGCACTTTGGGTTTTAGGCGTAGCTCGATTGATCTCATCGGCCAGCACCAGATTAGCGAAAATCGGCCCTGGTTCGAAGCGAAAAGCTTTGTGGCCATGCTCATCTTCACTAATTAAGGTTGTGCCCACAATATCGGCGGGCATCAGGTCGGGCGTAAACTGAATCCGACTGAATTTACAATCTATCACTTCCGCTAAAGTGCGAACAAGTGTGGTTTTAGCGAGGCCTGGCACGCCTTCCAATAAGGCATTGCCCCCAGCCAAAAGAGTCACCAGAGTCTGCCGAATGAGGTCGCGTTGGCCAACAATCACCTGGCCAACTTCGGCCTCAATAATCTGGGCCCGTTGGCGAAACTCATCGGGGCTGAACGCGGCATTAGGCGCGACTTGGGGCGGATGGGTCATCTTTAATTCGCTCCTCAGGAACTACAGGTCAATTAGACCAGATTTTAGTTTCAAAGAATTTCAAAAACCTATTTTGGGGCAGATGCTGGCTCTAATTGCGAAAAATAGCTGCGGACATATTCTTTGAGATGCGGTGGAACAGCGCTACGGTCTAAGGCTTCACCTGCGGCGCGGTTGTATTCAGGGAAAATTTGTTGATAGGGTACAACAGAAGCGTTATCTGTGCCAGGCAATTCGTTTTGGCCCTGTTGAATTTCTGTTTGACCTTGTTGGCCCTGTTGACCTTGCACAGAATCAGTTTGACCTTTTTGGCCCGAAGCTTTGTAGGGTTGATATATTATATCCCGCTTATTCCCTTTGGAGTCTGAAACCACAGGGTGATTTTGGTCAACACCTGCTTTACTCTCAGACTGGCGCTGGCCCAAATTCTGGGCGCTGGAGCCACCACCACTGCCTGCTTTTTGGCCCTGCTGCCCAGTTTGCCCAGTTTGCCCAGTTTGCCCAGTTTGCGCTTGTTGTTGCCCAGCTTGAGCAAGCTGTTGCCGCCCCTGCTGAATCGTGCCGAGCGCCTGCTGAACGGCTTGCTGACCCGCAACTTGCTGCTGCGTTTCACGAGCGTTTTGGGCAACTTGCTGGAGTTGTTTGGCAGCCTGCTCACTATTTCCTTGTTGCAAAGCCGTTGCAGCAGCGGCTAAATTTTGAGCGGTCTGCGGGTCAGTGGCTGTCATTTGCTTGGCTTGCTGATTAAGCTGGTCTGCCAATTTCTGCCGCTCTTCAGGGGTCATCTTCGCAAGTTGCTGGGCCAATTGCTCTAATTGTTGAGCAACTTGGTCAAGATTAGGGCGCTGATTAGCCTGTTGATCTGCGGGGTTTTGAGCATTTTGCAAATTACGAGCCATCTGTTCCAAAGCCGCTTTTCGCGCATCCGTCAACGGCTTGAGTTTTTGTTGCAAATGCGCCTCCGCATCCGAAAGGTCAGCGAGAGCCGCTTCTTGCTTCTCAGCATTGCGCCGCAGTTTTTCCTGTAATTCAGTTAGATATTTTTCTAACTCCACCCGCTCTTCCGCTTTGAGTTCTTTCGTTTCAGCGACTTTTTGCTTCATTTCAGCAACTTCTTTGGCCACTTTCTCTACTGTTTGTTGAATCTTTTGGCGTTCAGCGAGAATGGCATCTTGCGGATTGGGCAAAAAAAGTAAGGCTAAACCGACAAAAAGTGGGATGATACTCCAGCGCAAAGTTTTGGAAGGAGCTTGGAAAGGAATTTGATGCGGCTGAATCTGATGCCCAACATTAGCAGCATCTTCCTGCTGCAAATCGTCAAGTTGCCCATGCTCTTTCTGGGTATGCAATTCCAACGCCGTAGCCAAGCGTTCAGAAAGCAACAAAAGGCTATCGGCTCGCTGGGCTACGCGCTGGAGGGGGAGCGGGCGAAAAAGAGGATAAGCAACCACGAGGCCAAGCCAAAAGCCCAAGGGACTAAGGGCCCAAATTCGCCAAAGGGGAAGGGGTAGAAAGTGGCCCAGAAGCGCAAGGAGCGCGAAAGCGGTCAGCCCAAGCCAAAGGCTGCGGCTGGCAAAAAAAAGCGCATCGCTTAGGCGCAACCGCAAACTTATGCGGCGCAGATCCCGCAAAAGGGTTTCGTGAGGGGTGGATGGCTGAAGCATAATGTTTACACCTTATTACTTCTGCTTAATAGACAATGACTTCTTACTCTTCACATTGCCAAGTGACATGCTCAACCATCTTTTTGGTTAGCACACCTTGCTCCCAAACATGGACAACACGCTCTTTGACAACCGTTGAAAAACCAGAAGTTTCCTTTGTACGGTTCCAGTTAGCGCAGGAACGCTCAGGCAAAATGCCTGAAGCTCGGCTAACAAGACCTGGGTTCTGCACGCGGCGCTGGAGCCAAGCCAACCCCGCTTCGGCGGCCAGCGCGACTAACCCCAGCACCAGCGATTGCCCAACTTGTTTTAGGGGCGCAGGCAACTGCGGGCCGGTGACCACAAGTTGGTTTTGGGGCCCTTGTTGCGGATGAGCAAGTTGCTGCCGCGCCAGCGCAGTGCCACATTGCCCACAAAAGCGGTTTTCGAGCGGGTTGCCGTGCTGACAGTGGGGGCAAAGGCGCTCAACCATAATATTTATCCCTTCTTTACAGGGTGAAGCTAAGGAGCAAAGATTACGCTTGCCAGCAGCAGTATAACACAAAAGCGCCGTTAAAGGCCAGCCTTAAAAGTGCTTTGGAAGGGTTGCAAAGCTGATCTTGCGGTAGATTGCCCTTGCTTTTTGCGAACCCCGCCCACAAACTGCCCCTTCTGACGGGCAGTTTGTAGGCACAAGGAGATTTGACTTTGAAATGGTTTCAAGTTACACTAGGCTAAAGTTGTGAGGTTAGTCTGCGCTTATGGTCAATAGCTCTGTCAAGCACAAATCGCCATGGCCCAGTCGCAATTTTTGGGAGAAGTTTGCTTGAAGAAGGTGGTTTCATTGCCGTAATGGAATGTGATAATGCAACTATGTTCGTTCTAACACGCATCTTTTTGCACAACTGGCAGCGCTTCAGCGAGGCGACTCTCGTTTTTGAGGATAACTTGTACTTAGCGGGGGAGGCGGGAGTTGATAAAACCGCTGTTTTGGCCGCTTTGCAATTGGTCTTAATGGCTGATCTGCAAGGATTCTCCTCGCAGGGTTCGTTACCTCCCGCCGCCGAGCGCGATCTCAGCAGCTACATTCATGCGCGGCTTGATGATGGCCGAACATTGCGGCCAGACTCAACCGTAGCCTATACGGCCCTTGAATTTAGGGCCGAGGGCCAGGCGGATTCCAGCGCGGTCACCCTTGGGGCTTGTCTTGAATCAACCCTCTCTGCTCTTCCTAAAATCACTTTCTTTATTCTTCCTGGTCTTTTAGAGCCAAGGCTGTTTGTTCAAAATGGCCAAGCGCGCTCCAGCCAAGAATTGCGCCAAGAACTCCAAAATCGTCCTGAAGCTCAACTTTTTGAAGCTGGGCCAGCTTATCAGACGGCCCTTTTGGATGCTTTGGGTCACCTTTCGCCCCTCTTTTTTGCCATCTTTCAACAAGCTCTGCATTTGCGCCTTACTGATCTACGAGAATTCTTCAACCAATGGCTATTGGTCGAATCTCCTCTTGCAATTCAGCCCCTTCAAGCAGCAAAAGAGGAACTTGAAACGCAACGGAGCCTTTTTTCTAAGCTCGAAGAACAACTTAACAGCCTTCGCAAAATTGGTACACAGCAGACCAAAGTTCGGAAGTTGCGGGAACGCCACACCGAATATACTGTTCTGAGCAATTTGTTGCGCTTGAAAAACAGTGAAGCCCAGATAGCCGAGATCAAAGATCAGCTTGCGGTTTTCCAGGGCGAGATTACTGAGATTCAAGCGCAGCATACGGTTGCCCAAGCGACGCTCAAAAGTACGGAAGAAGAGCGCCGTCAAGCTGAAACAGCATTTCATCAGGCTGATGTTGTCCGCCAACGAACAGAATTGCAGCGCGAGATAGATCGCTTAACGGGTGAAGCAGAGACCATCCACAAGCGTTGGCTTAGTCTTTTGCAAGAACTCAAAGAAGCGCTCGAACTTTTCGCTCCTTTGCTTCAGCGGCCTGGCCGCCATAAGGCCAATGAGGCCCGCGAACGGCGAATCAATCCCAAATTACGAAATGCTACTGCCTTACCCCGGCCCAGCGAATTGCGCTTGCTGCCCGAAGAGCGCACAAAGCTGCGCTTGTTAATGGATGCGGTTGCCAGTCTTTCGCCCACTGAGCCACCCCCCACAGGGGCAATAGCCCAGCTTACGGAACTGCTTGAAGTGGCTCTCCCGCTCTTAGATAGCGCTTGCCAGCGGATGCAACGCCTTAAAAACGATCTCAAGCGCCACATCAAAGAAAGCCAAGAGCGCCAGCAGAAATTAAACACCGAATTGGAAGACCTCCGCGCTGGCAAACGGATTTATCCCCCAGCCGTCGAGCAACTCCGCGACCTCATCGCCACCGTGGTAGGCGAACGCCCGCGCTTCCTATGCGAACTTTTGGATGTGCCCGACCTTCGCTGGCAGAATGCCGTTGAAGCGATGTTGGGGCCTTATCGCTTTACTTTGGTGGTCAAGCCCAAATTCTTTGAATTGGCTCTGCAAACTCTTAACCAGGCCCAAAAGAAGGAAAATATCGCGGGCATTGGCTTGCTTGACGTAACAAGGATGGCTAAAGGGCTGAATGAGGATTTTGAGCCTGAGCCAAGTTCTCTCGCTTCGCAAGTCAAACCTACCTTTCCGGCCTTACAACCTTTTGTAGAATTGGTCCTGGGTGATATTATTGCCTGCGATTCGCCTGAGCAATTGCGCTATAATTACCGCGCTATTACGCCTGAAGTGGTAATGTACAGTGATTGGACTGCCCGTGTTTTGCCCACAGAGAGTTATCAACCTTGGTACATTGGCGAGCGGGCCAATCAAGCCCAAATTGAGGCTCGTGAGCAAGAGTTCCAGTTTCTTGGGGAACAAATTGACCTTCTCAAGCAAAAATTAGAGCTTGTCGAGGGCCAAATTGAACGGCTGGCGCATCGGCGGGCCCTTTCTAACCTGGGCCAACGCCTGGAAGCACCTTTGGATGACCACTCCCTTAGGGCCCAAATTGAAGCCCTTAACGCCGAACTCCAGGCCCAAGACCTAAGTGGAGTGCAAGCCTTAGATGCTGAAATGCAACGCTTGCAGCTTTTGGTTGAACAAGAGCAGGAAAAGGCTCTCACTATTGTCAAGCAAATTGCGACGCTTGAGCAACAAACCCGCGAATGCGAAAGTCGCCTGGAAGTAGCCCAGCAGGAATATCAGGAGCGCGAACAAGCTGCCAATGAGGTGCGAGCCCGTTATCTCCATGCGGTTGAGGCCGCTGAAGAAATGTTCCAAACCTGTCTGGCGCAAACCCAGCTCGACCTTGCCGAGGAACTGCGGAGTGCTGAAACCCAAGCCAAGAATTTTGAGACGCGGGCGCTCAATGAACTCCAGACCCTGACCCAAGATGCCACGACTTACAATACCCTTTACCAATTTGCCGCGCAGGCCAACAATGCTTACGACCACCGCTACATTGAGGAAGAACAGCGCCTGGCCGCCACCGAGTTTGCCCAACAGCAGGAAATCTTTGAGCAAGTCCAGCGGCGGGCTGCTGAAGAACTCCGCACCTGTGTTTTACATCCGCTCTATGACCAGATCGTAGCTTGTCAACAGCAACTGGATCGGGTCAATCATGCCCTAACTCAGATCGAAATTCACGGTGAACGGGCCCGCCTGATCTATCAGCCAACAGATGAGTCTGGCGAATACTATAAACTCATCAACGATACTCGCTTGATTGATAGTGGAACCCTCTTTGAAGACGATTTGTATGGGCAATATCGTGCAGCTTTTGATCGCTTTTTCGCTGCGCTGACGACCAATCCCCAAAATGAAGTCGAAAAATTAGTCCAGCAACAGTTACTTGATTATCGGCATTACTTTGCTTTTGATTTTGAAATCACGGCAGCCGATGGTAGCACTTCACGGGTGCTTCAGAATCCTAATCGTCAATTGGGTGGCGAAGCCGTATTACCTTTCTACTTAATCGTTTCCGCTGCTTTTGTCCAGTTGTATCAAGCCCCTGAAGCTCTAAAAGGCTCCACGATTCGCTTGATCGCTTTCCAAGAGCTTGGGCCTAAGATGGACCAAAGTCGCTTAAACAAGACTCTTGACCTTTTCCAACAATTTGGCCTCCAGGTAATTACCGCTGTCCCCTTAGAACATTGCGCTTATCTCACCTTTAGAAAAGGAACAAGTCTGGTTTTAACTAGCAATGGAGATGCTGTCCAGATTGAGTCTTACGCAAGCTATGAGGAGCGCCAGCATTCGCTAATGGTAAACCACGCCTAAAAGGCAAGCATTCTATGAATCCGCAAATCACTTCCATCCAATCTTTGCCCAACTTACAAAATCCTAGCCCTTCTCCCGTGGAAGAGCAGGGAATAGCTTGGTTTGTCTCGCGGGGGCTCGAAATTATGGCGGAGCTAATTAGCAACAAAGTGCAGGAATCGCTTTTTGAGCGGCTTCTGGCTTTGAGTCGCCAATCCCAGTTACGCGAACAAACCGATGTTGCTTTTCTGACGCTTTCCGCCGCCTATCACGCGGCCTACGAGCCGACGCATTTGGAAACCGTGATCGCTGAGGCACGCCGGCGAGCCGATGAATGGACTGTCGGTTTAGATGAATGTGGCTCAGTGCGGCCCGACAATTACCGCATGTTGGCCGAGGAAGCCCAAGAAATGAAACAAAGTTTCTCGGCGGTGGCGGGCGATGAATGATGATTTTCGGCCCCAGGCTGAAGAGCTTGTGCTACAAAAGATTGAAGCCGCCAAACCCTAACTGGCGGCTTTTAATTATTACTGAACGCTTTTCTTCTCCAAAGCAATGACTAAAGTTCGTAGAAATGAGCGCATTAAATCCTCAAAAACGCATTACGATCTTAGGCATCCCGATAGATAATCTAACAGAAAATGAAGCTCTTACCCAAATAGCCACTTTTCTAGCCAATGGCGACCCCCATCAAATCGTCACGGTCAACCCTGAATTTGTCATGGAAGCGCAACAGAATGCGCCTTTTCGAGAGGTTCTCTGCCAAGCTGACCTTGCAGCTCCCGATGGGTTTGGGCTAGTCTTAGCGGCTCGCTGGCTGAGAAATCCGCTTAGGGGACGCGTGACGGGAGTCGCGCTCACCCATCGCCTTGCGGCGCTGGCGGCCAAAAAGGGCTATCGGCTTTTTCTGTTGGGGGCTGCGCCTGGGGTTGCGGAACAGGCGGCCCAGGTTTTACAAGAAACTTATCCTGGACTCCAGATCGCGGGCTGTTTTGCTGGGTCGCCCCATCCGCGCCATGAGCCTTTTCTGCGCCAAATCATCCTGGCTGCTCGCCCAGATGTTTTGTTGGTGGCCTACGGCCATCCGCGCCAAGACCTTTGGATTGCGCGGAACCAGCCTTTTTTGCGCGTGCCCGTAGCTATGGGCTGCGGGGGTGTTTTTGATTATCTCACGGGGCGCGTGCCCTTTGCACCCGCTTGGATCCGAAGCTTAGGCTTGGAATGGCTTTATCGGCTGGTTTCGCAACCCCATCGTTGGCGGCGAATTCTGGTCGCCGTGCCTCTTTTCGCTTGGGCTGTCTGGCGGGCCGAACGCTAAAGTTGACAAGCCAGACTATCTCCGCTATGATCTACCATCTTAGATCGCAGAGTTACGACGGTTACTTTTCGTTTAGCAGGTTTGTAATGCCAACAACAAAAGCAAAAATTGAACGCCTGCGTAAAACTCGGAACAGCCTCCTCGTTGGGGGCGGAGCCGAGCGGATCGCCAAACAGCACGAAAGTGGGAAATTGACGGCCCGCGAGCGCGTGGGGCTGCTTTTTGATCCCGATACATTTCAAGAGATGTTTCTCTTCGCCAAACATCGGTGTACTAACTTTGGGATGGAAAAAGCCGAATTGCCAGGTGACGGAGTCATCACAGGAGTCGGGACGGTGCAAGGCCGCCAAGTCTTTGTGGCCTCGCAGGATTTCACGGTTTCAGGTGGCTCAGTCGGTGAAATTCACGCCGATAAAATTTGCCGCACGATGGATCAAGCGCTGAAATGTGGCGCTCCCGTTGTCATTATCAACGATAGTGGCGGAGCCAGAATCCAAGAAGGGGTTGGGGCCCTCAGCGGCTACGGACGAATTTTCTACCAAAATGTCCTTCTTTCGGGAGTCGCCCCCCAAATCGCAATCATCGCTGGCCCTTGCGCTGGCGGAGCCGCTTATTCCCCTGCGCTGATGGATTTTATCATCATGGTTGAGGGAATTGGCAAGCTCTTTATCACGGGGCCAGAGGTCATTCGGCAGGTGACGGGGGAAAAAGTTTCGGATGAAGAGCTAGGCGGCGCTTGGGCCCAAGAGGCCCAAAGCGGCGTGGTTCACTTTATTGCCAAGAGCGATACTGAAGCCCTCCAATTGTGCCAACGGCTGCTCAGTTTTCTGCCCGCCAACAACCTGGAAGACCCGCCAGATTATGGCACAGGCGAAATTTTCTTTGCCGAAGACCTCGTGCTCAACACGATCATCCCCGATAATCCGCGTGAACCCTACAATATGAAGGAAGTCATCCAGCGGCTGGTTGATAATGCTGATTTCCTCGAAGTTCAAGAACATTATGCCCAGAACTCGATTGTTGGTTTCGCTCGAATCAATGGGCGCACGGTAGGGATTGTAGCTAATCAACCCTTGATGATGGCAGGCGCGTTGGATATTAACTCATCGGATAAAATCTCGCAGTTTGTGCGCTTTTGTAATGCGTTTAATATCGCGTTGGTCACATTAGTTGATGTTCCAGGCTTTATGCCTGGCGTGCAACAGGAATACGGTGGCATCATTCGCCACGGCGCAAAGATGCTCTTTGCCTATTCGGCGGCTACTGTGCCGAAGATTTCGGTGATTTTACGTAAAGCCTATGGCGGAGCCTATCTCGCCATGTGCGGCAAAGATTTAGGCTGTGATCGGGTTGCGGCTTGGCCCACGGGCGAAGTCGCCGTGATGGGCGCGGAAGGCGCGGTCAACATTGTTTATCGCAATGAAATTAAAAAAGCCGCTGACCCTAAAGCTGCTCGCCAAGAATTTCTGGCTGAATATGAAGAGCAATTTTCGACTCCCTATATTGGGGCCGAACGCAACTTGATTGATGACATCATTGAGCCGAAAGATACTCGCCAATACATTAGTTTGGCGCTCGAATCTTTGCGGAAAAAACGGGATATTCGCCCGCCCAAGAAGCATGGTTTGATTCCACTCTAGTCCTTTCGGGCCTCATATCGTAAAAATAGCTCTACTATCTTAGTAGAGGAGGGTATATTTGTGAAAAAACTACGGGTGACCGTCAACGGGGTCAGTTACGAAGTCGAAGTTGAGATTCTGGAAGACGATGAGGAAAGTAGCCAAAGCCATAGTGTGGTGGCTCCTCATGTGCAGGCTGGCAGCCCCGCCCCCAGCGCTCCCCAAGCTAGGCCCCCCGTGGCCGCAGCTCCCAGCGCGGGCAATAAGAAAGAGCTTACGTCGCCGATTGCGGGTGTGGTAACAGAGATTCGCGTCTCGGCGGGCACTGTTGTGAAGGAAAATGATCTGTTGGTCATCATCGAAGCCATGAAAATGAATACCAACATTGCTTCTCCAGTGAATGGCAAGGTGAAGGAAATCAAAGTTAAAGCTGGCGAAGCCGTCCAACAGGGCCAAGTTTTACTTACTTTCGTGTAGAAATTTGTAAGCATCCAGAAACTAAGCACGGGGTCTTTTCGGACTGCCGTGCTTTTTTCTAAGACAACAACCCTGGGCATTTGAACGCATTTCATGTTTGTGTTACAATGCAGGCAATGTAAACTTCAAGTTGCCCAGTTTGCTTGATTCGGCTCATTCTTTCGCTGGATTACTTTGCCTAAAAGCAGTTTTTAAACCTAAATGGGTAGTTTTGCTACTCTTTTGGAAAGACCCTCTTTGAGGAGCCATAGATGACAAACACCTCTACTTCGGCCCTGAAAATCGCTGACTTACAACGTCGCCGCGAGCAAGCCGCTAATCCTGATCCACGTGCGATTCAAAAACAGCACGAACGAGGCAAATTGACCGCCCGTGAGCGAGCGGTTGCCTTACTCGACCCCGATTCCTTCGTAGAACTCGATGCCTTTGCCGTTCATCGCACAAGCGCTTTTGGAATGGAAAGCCGTAAAGTGTTAGGTGACGGCGTGGTCACGGGCCATGGGACGATCAATGGCCGGCCAGTCTGTCTTTTTTCACAAGATTTTACCGTTTTTGGCGGATCGCTCGGCGAGGTTTTTGCCGAAAAGATTTGTAAAGTGATGGATTTGGCCTTGCGGATGGGCGTTCCTTGCATTGGAATCAACGACAGTGGTGGCGCACGCATCCAAGAAGGGGTTGTTTCGCTGGGCGGCTATGCCGAAATCTTTTATCGTAACGTGCTAAGTAGTGGTGTTATTCCCCAGCTTTCAGTTATTTCAGGCCCTTGTGCGGGTGGCGCAGTCTATTCCCCCGTCATGACCGATTTTATCTTGATGGTCAAAGGCATTGGGCAGATGTACATCACGGGGCCCGATGTGATTAAGACCGTTACGGGCGAAGAAGTAGGCTTTGAAGACCTCGGTGGCGCTCTGATTCACAATAGTCGCAGTGGGGTAGCCCATTTTGCTGCCGATAGTGAACCTGAGACTTTTGAGCAGTTACGCACATTGCTCTCTTTTCTGCCCGCCAACAACATGGAAGACCCGCCCCGTGTCACGCCTGATGATGATCCGCAGCGCATGGAAGACATCTTAAACACGATTATCCCCGACAACCCTCGTCGGCCCTACGATATAACTCGCGTAATCGAGGCCGTGGTTGATGATGGCTTCTTCTTTGAAGTGCAACCCCTTTGGGCCCGCAACATTGTGATCGGGTTTGCGCGGCTGGATGGTTACGCTATTGGCGTAGTAGCTAATCAACCTGCTCACTTGGCGGGCACTTTGGATATTGATAGCTCTGTCAAAGCAGCGCGGTTTGTCCGCTTTTGCGATGCCTTTAATATCCCAATTGTTACTTTTGTTGATGTTCCAGGCTTTCTGCCAGGCACGCAACAGGAATATGGCGGCATCATTCGCCACGGCGCAAAGCTGCTCTATGCCTATTGTGAAGCAACTGTGCCCAAATTGACCGTCATCACCCGTAAAGCCTACGGCGGAGCCTACGACGTGATGGCCAGCAAACACATTCGGGCCGATTTCAATTTTGCTTGGCCCACCGCCGAAATTGCTGTAATGGGCGTTGATGCCGCAGTCCGAATTATCTTCCGCAAGGAAATTGGCGAAGCTGCGGATCCTGTCGCCCGCACTGCTGAATTGGTCGAAGATTATCAGAAGCGCTTTGCTAACCCTTATGTTGCTGCCGAGCGGGGCTATGTAGACACCGTGATTGAACCACGCGAAACTCGCCCAGCCCTCATTCGCTCGCTGCGCTTGGCCCGCACCAAACGCCAAAGTCTGCCAGCCCGAAAGCATGGCAACATTCCTTTGTGATTTTCTGGTAGACACAGAGCAAGGGCAACCATGTCTAAACGAAAACAGCAATGAAATTTGGCTATACTATAGTCTATGTTTCATCAGTCGCCGAAACCTTAGCCTTTTACAAAGAAGCTTTTGGTTTCGAGACGCGGTTTCTTCATGATTCTGGTCAATATGGTGAATTGGAGACAGGCGAAACAGTCCTTGCTTTTGCCTCGCATTCTATGGGCGAAATGAATCTTAGCGGCCCATATCAGAAAACGGATCTTCAACTTCTTCCTTTAGGTGTTGAATTAGTGTTTGTTGTTGAGGATGTTGCGGCAGCCTATGCCAAGGCTATTAACGCTGGCGCAGTTTCTCTCAGCCCGCCCACTCCAAAGCCTTGGGGCCAAGTAGTTGCTTATCTTCGATCTAAAGAGGGGTCGCTAATCGAACTTTGTTCCCCCATTGGTAGCTAGAAGCAATTGAATTTACCCTTTTTCTTTGCAAGGCAAGTTTTTTGTGTTATTATCTGATTCTTAGCGGCGCGCAAACGCAAGTCGGGGGCTTAATTCTTACAGGAATTTCACCAAAGAGTAGCTCTCCAGCGCAACAAAGGTTTGCCAAAGACTTGGTGAACTGGTTAAAACAGATATAAATCTATAATTCTGAATGGGCATTGGCTTCTTTAGTACCATTCTCCAGTGAGAGAAGGTAGCGGATGCAGTCAGGGAGCAGATGCAGTCAGGCGGCAGGGACATAGCAATGACACAAGACGAATCCACCGAAACCAGCCCCCCTGAGAAAGTAATTGAGTTACGTTTACCCAGTCGGCTGGGCTATGAACGTGTGGCGATGGATGCTGCCTCTTCGTTGGCCAAACGGATGGGTTTTCAACGGGAACGAATTGATGCCCTCAAGACCGCGGTCAGCGAAGCGGTCACGAATGCGATTGAGCATGGCAACCAACATGACGAAGCCATGAAAGTAATGGTTTTCCTCACCGCCCGTGATGACGAACTGGTGATTGATGTTGTTGATCGGGGCCAAAGAACCATTGATCGCAATCGTGAGGTTAAAACTCCCGACATTCGAGATAAAATGCTCGATAATGTAGATCGCGGAGGGTGGGGATTCTGGCTTATCCAAGAATTGATGGATGAAGTCGAGGTTTCCGTTGCACCAAGCGGAGGCAATCAGGTTCGCATGGTAATTCACCTTGAGCAGGGATGACAACGCAACTTAACCATGCCCTTATCGAAATCATCCTACCCAGTGAGCTAGGCTACGAAAAGGTAGGATGTGATGCAGTAGTAACTTTTGTCCGCACTCAAGGCTTTGCGAAGCAGCGCATTGATGACCTAAAGACCGCCTTGAGTGAGGCGTGTCTCAACGCCATGGAACATGGGAATCTCTTGCTTCCAGGCTTGAAAGTCAGCATTGAGTGTGAGTTTTTTTCAGATCGGCTGGTGGTGAAAATTTGTGACCAAGGTCGCAAAGCCTATTCCTTCCAAGGCCCCCCATTGACTATCGAACAAAAAATGCAGGGGCTTGGTTCCAAACGGGGAATGGGATTGCTTCTTATCGCTGGGTTGACCGATGAAGCAGGTTTTCTACCCAGCCTTAGTGAGGGCAATTGTTTTTACTTCGTTTTTTCTAACCAACCACCTCCAACTCAAAGCTAGTTTGTCCCGTTCAACCTTTAAGCTGAAGGTTTGCCAGGAAGTTACCTTGCATCTCCTTTTGATCTGTCATGACGATTCCTGACCCCCTAGAAAGGCCGCTTGAGCCACAGCACTGGGATGCTTTCGTGCGGGCTGGATTGCTAAGTTCCCCAAATGCCGAACAAACTTTGCGTTTCTTCGGCATTTTCTCCAAGCGGACAGCCTGGCGAGCTTTTCTTGATGCTGCCTTATTGTGGTTAGGAAGTGCCTTTACCAGCATCGGTATCGTCTTTTTCTTTGCCTATAACTGGGCTGAGATGAATTGTTTTGCTAAGTTTGGGCTATTGGAAGCAGTTTTCGCACTGGGTTGTTTACTGGCTGTTGCCCAAGCTACACAAAAACTGTTGTACCTACTCCTTGGTTTATCAGTTTGTTCATTGTGCTAAGTACCTGGTTGTCTAATTCACTCTTTCTTTGCTATATTTCTATTTTCTTAACAGAACGTTATCTTCGGCGTGCCATAATACATAAGTTGGCTCAAACATTGTTTCACTTCCCGCAGAACACTATGGGCTACCATTTCACAAAAATGCAGGGCAACTCCATTTGCAGCGCGAGGATTTCTTTTTTCAGGAAGGGCAAGCGGTGAAATATCAAAAAGCTCGCTATGGAGAAAGTAGTTTAGTCGACCTGCGTGATGGGCAACTCAAATGTTTGGGGCCGTCTGAAGGGCCAAAGCTTAAACAAAATTCTTAATGCTTGGCAACATGCAAATGATAACAGAACAGCAACCTGGGTAAGGTAAGAAATAAGCCCTGCAAAAAAGGACAAGATAAGGCGAATCACAAGTTTGTTCTGTTGCCAGTGAACGTTTAGAATACGAAAGGTAGTAACAATAACATGTTGGAAGATGAGTTGATTGTCACAACCCGGCAGCGGGATGGTGTAGCCGTCATTGATTTGGTCGGTGATGTAACCACTTTTGCGGAAGAAAAAATCAACGCTGCTTATCAAGAAATTACTAAACAAGGGTCGCGCTATGTCTTGTTAAACTTTCGCCAAAATGATTATATCAATAGTGCAGGCATTGCAATTTTAATTGGAATTGTTACCGAAGTCAATCGGAACAGCCAGAGATTAGGGTTTAGTGGTCTTTCACAGCATTTTCAGAAGATTTTTCGCATGGTTGGGCTGGCCCAATATGCTGACATCTATCAAAATGAAGACGAGGGAGTCCGGGGCTTCAAAAATGTAGCTGCCGCCTAAATTGAACGGAGACTCCCTTTTTTCGCCCTCCGCATTGCCTGGCCCAGTTGCGCTGGGCTAAGGGTGGCATTTCCCAGCTTACGGACCACCAAAGCAGCAGCTACATTCGCCAGTTCGGCGGCCTTTAGAGGTTCCAGCCGGGCCATAAGTGCCAGCGTTGCCACGGCAATAAAGGTATCGCCGGCCCCCGTTGTGTCATAGACTTCGCTTACGTCTACTGCCTTGAGGTGGGAATAAGGAACCCCTTGCCCCACCAAAGAGACCCCTTCTGGCCCACGGGTCACGATGATTAGCTTGGCGGCCAACTGCGTTTGCAATTGCTGTAAACCTTGCTGAAAGTCTGTTTCGCTCTGAAGGGGCCTACCAAGCGTTCTTGCTGCTTCTTGGTCGTTACAACGAAATAGATCGACTCCGTAATAGTAATCTGCATTGCCTTGGGCATCAACCGTCAGTAAAACGTGGTATTGTTGACAGAGAGTCCGAATCGCTTTCACAATCGTGGGAGTAAGCATTCCAAGTTGATAATCAGAACATAAAACGGCCTCATGCTGCGGGATAAGCGTTGTCAGAAGGGCTAAAAGTTGCTCTTCTTCGGGGGGCGCTAAAGGTCGGTAATCTAAGCGGTCTAAGCGGGCCAGATGCTGCGGGAGGCGGGGTGGAGTGTGGGCCAGGATGCGAGTTTTGATCGTCGTGGGGCGCTGGGCAAAGGAAAGCAATCCTGCCACTGAAATCTGAGCTTTGGTAAGCGCGGCCCGAAATTGGTCGCCTTCAGGGTCATTTCCTACTAAAGCTATGAGTGTCGCCTGCCCCCCAAGCGCAACAATGTTGTACGCTGGGTTGGCAGCTCCCCCAAGGATAATTTCGCGCCGCGTCCATTCTAAAACAGGGACAGGCGCTTCCCGCGAAAGGCGAGTTGGTTGCCCAAAAAGATATTCATCAAGCGAAACATCACCAATCACTAAGACTCGTCGCCCCACAAATTGGGCAATCGTTTGATCTATTGTCATCGCAACTCCCATGTACTACCCTTTGCATTTTTGGTAACTTCAATGCGATGGGGAAAACGGTCTTTTAGCTCATCTAAATGCGTAATAACCAAAATTCGTTTGAAATCTTGCTGAATAGTCGTAATTGCCTCTACAAACCTCTCCTTACCCTCGTTATCCAAAGCTCCGAAACCTTCATCAATCACTAAAGTTTCCAAACTTGCGCCTGAGCGTCGGGCTAAAAGGCGAGAGAGCGCAATCCGAATCGCAAAGTTGATTCGCATTGCTTCGCCTCCACTAAAAGCCTCATAATTGCGCGTCCCGATAGAATCACCGATTTCAATCTCTAAAGTTTCAATCGAATCGCCTTTTTTAGTTTCTCTTTGCATCTTAAAATTAACGTGCATTTGGTTATCCGTGAGACAGCCTAACAGATCATTTGCTTCGCGTTCAATTTCGGGAATAGCAAGCTCAATGAGCATGGCTTGAATCCCTTTTTTGCCATAAGCTTCGGCCAATTCTTGAAAGACGCTCTGCTTTTTTGTCAAAAGCTGCAATTCTTCTTGCTTTTCAGCTAATTCAGTCGCAGCTTTTTGGGCTTTAGCCCGCAAAGCCGTTTTTTCTGCAAGATCATTTTGGGCAACCCGAAGCTGGCGTTGAGAGCTATTCAACGCTTGAGTCAACTCGCGGGCCTGCTGCTCAACAAAAGAAAGTTTTTGTAACTCTTGGTCGAGGAAGTTCATTCTCTCTAAGATTTGTTCTGTCTCAGTTGTGGAACGCGCCAGCAACTCTGTTTTTAGCTGAAGAATTTGCTGGCTTGTTGTCAAACGATTTTGGGCTTCCTGCGTTTCACGCTCTTTCGCCGCCCAATGACTTAGCTGTTGCACCGTTGCGCGTGCAGCCTGGTAATCTGTGGGGGTATAGCCTAAATTGGCAACTTCGGCTGCTATTTTTTTACCCTCAGCGAGAATATCCAAAGCAAAATCATTCTTATCAAGCTGCAAAGCCAAAATTGTGGCTTGATCCTGTTTAACAGGAAGTTTTGCTTGAGCTTGAGCAATTTCGCTTAATTGCTGCCGACATGTGGCAGCCTGGCTTTCCCAAGTTGTTCGGGCCGCTAATTGTTGTTCTAAGGCAGTGCCTTCTTGCTGAAAAGCCTTTCGTTTCTGTTCAAAAGGAGCAAGAAATGAATGAATTGAATGTGTAGCTGGTTGAAAAGCCAGACTTTCAGCCGTAAAATCAAATTTATCTAATGCAATTTCAATTTTAGTAAGCTCTTCACGAGCCGATCTCTCATAATCTTCAGTTTCTAATTGCTGCAAAACTGAATTAAGCTTGGTTTGCACCTGCTGCTGACGCTCAAACCACCCTTCAGCCTGAGCCAAATTTTGTTGAAGCAAATCCACCCGCGCCGCCGCTTGACGAGCTTGAGTCAAGCGAGTTTCCAAAGCCTGCTCCGCTTGCGCCAGTTGCTTACAATTAGTTTCTAATTCGCTTGTTTTACGCTCTGTCGCTTCAATTTGTTCGATGAGAGCTTGTGATTCTTGTTCATAATGCGTGCTGATAGTTGTTAGACCATCTTGACCAAGATTGCTTTGACAAAGAGGACAGGTTGTAAGCGAAGAATCAACTAACAAACTCTTTCGTTGCTCTACCTGAGCAATTTGTTGCTTTAGTTGGCTAATCAAAGCTTGCGAAGCTGCAAGTTCATTGTTTTTCTGCTGTTTTTGCTCTCGTAATTCAACAAGTTCTGTCGCTAAATCATTGGCTTTGGTCTGTTGCTCCAGTGCAGTCTTCAGATCAGCCTGCCAACGAGAAACATTCTGAAGCTCTTTTTGCAATTGAACAAGCTCAGATTCACAATTTCTCTTGTCATTCACCAGCAAATCCCACTTTTGTTTAATTTGCTGAACTAAGTCGCTGATTTGATAGAAATACTCTTCTAATTCTGTTTTTTGAGCTTGCAAAAGCTGCTGTTTAGAACTAAGCAAAGCAAATTCTGCGAGATGTTGCTCACTTTCAAGCAATTTTTGCTGAATTTGAGCTTGACCAGCAATTCGTTGGGTTAGATAATTAACTTCGTGCTTAAAAACATCCAATTCACTTTGTAAAGCCCGTCTTGCATCTTTGAATTGCTCTCGTAAATCATTTAGCTTCTCTTGTAAAAGCTCATAATGCGGACGCAATTCTTCTAGCCAATTTAGTTCTTCTTGCGCCGCAACAAGAGCAACCACTCCTGCTGCAATTTCCTCGCGCTGCTGGAGCATTTTCTCAGCTTTCAGGCTAGTTTCCTGAAGATTAGCAATCTCTTGCTGTTGGGTAAATTGATCTTTTCGCAAGGTGATTAGACGAGCAGCAAGCTCTTTTCGTTGCGAGGCTTTCAGTTCAAGCTGCTGAAGCTCTTTTTCAACTTGCTGCTTTTCTTCTTCGACCTTTTGCAATTCAGCAGTCAGCTTAGAAACTCTTTCCTGCACTTCAGACACAAATTGATCGTAAAGCTGAACTTTATTGGCTTCTTCTTGAAGATATGCGATAAGGCTTTCCAAACCACGTAACTGGTCGCCGATCTTCTTGGCTCGCTGCTTGGCTTGCTCCGCAAGGAGCGCATAGCTTTCTAAGTCAAGAATGTCAACTAAGACTTGCTTTCGTTCACCAGGAGTTTTGCGTGTAAACTCATCAGCGCGACCTTGTAGCAAAAATGAAGCATTAACGAAGGTGGCGTATTTCATTCGCAATAAATTATCAATAAGCTGCTGGGTTTCCGCAATAGTCTTCTCCCCGATTGGCCGCCACGCTTTTTCGCCCTGAAGTTGCAAATCAAGCCAGCTTTTGCCGCTTCCGCGTTTGCCCGCAAGTTGGCGACGACGAATAACTCGATATTGCTGCTGTTCACCATGAGCGTTGAGCGCAAATTGCAGTTCAACCCACATCTCGGTTTCGCCTTGACTAATTAAGTTATCGCTGCTGATCCGAGCTTCACCCCATAAAACCCAGGTAAGCGCATCAAGAATCGCCGATTTTCCCGCACCATTTTCCCCAGAAAGACAAGCAATATGCAAACCATCAAATTGAAGCGCTGGTTGTTCGCCCCGATAACACATAAAGTTGCAAAGCTTTAGCTCATAAGGAATCATCTTTACTCGATTCTAAAGCGAATAGTATAGACTATATTGAGATTAACACTATCTGAGCGCGCAGGGCGAATCGTCATTTGCCACAGTCCCCGTTGAGCATCTTGGGGCGCAGTCCATTGCCAATCTGCTCTTCCTTGATCATTTGCCGTAATTTGCTGCTCAATTGGAATAACGGAAGTATCGGGCGCAGTCAGCCAGTAGCCGAGCGTTTCCTGCTTTGCAAAGCCTTCGGCGAAAAAGCTGAAGGTTGTACCTCGCGGCCCGCTGGGCGGCGCAACGGCATAGGGCGCAGGAGTCGGCGTAAGTGTGGGCGCAGCGGGGGGATATTCAATCGTGAACAAAATTACGTGCTGCTTGTTGCTGTCCAACCCACGGGCAACCATATTCCATGCACCTTCGGGCATATCTTGCGGCGCAGTCCATGTCCATTCAACATAACCATTGGCATCGACATAGAGGTCGCCAGACGGGCCTTGAAAAGTGATTCCTCTGGGGCCAAAAACCCACAGGCGTACAATCTCATCAGTATCGTAACCCCGTGCAAAAAACTTGAAAGTCGTCCCTGGACGACCCGCAGGTGGCTCCACTCCATTCAAGGCTTGGTCTTCTTCAGTAGCAATTAAGGTAAAAGCGGCCTGGAGAACAAGATCACTGACTTTCCCCCGCCCCGTCATGATCCAGCGCCCCAACCGCCCATCCACGGGCGATTTCCACCGCCAAGAGGCTTTTCCCGCCGCATCAGTTTTGGTCTCAATGTCGTTTCCCGTCGGGTTGGTTTGGGTAGCGGGATAACCTTCAGGGTCAGTGGCCCAGAAAGAAACAGTCTCCTCAGGCCCAAAACCTTCCGCGTAGAAAGTGAAGATTGTGCCTGGTAAACCATGATCAGGTTTTGCCACCAGCCAGACTTGTGGCACAGCAGTGGGCGTGGGCGTGAGCGAAATTGCGCCAATGATAAAAGGAATAATGCGTAAGGTTTGATCTCGCTGGCCCCGCGCAATCATACGCCAATTCCCGACGGGCGAATCGGGTGGCGCTTCCCATTGCCAACTCACTTGGCCACTTTCGTCCGCAATGAGTTGAATATCAACATC
>DCSM01000107.1 GCA_002325605.1 Chloroflexaceae bacterium UBA1466 | reverse complement strand
CAGCCTCTGGTGTCCAACCTTAGGGTTGAGATGCAAGCCCAGGCGCTTTAGTCCTGGGTAATTGGCTTTAATAGCGAAATCAAATCCCAGCAAAAATGTAACCTCTGAAGCAATGAAGCTCCAGAGGCTTTTTTGACCTAGAAGCCAGAATCTTCCAAAGCGAGTTTTATTTTAATCTAAATCATTGGCAAGCTCTTCCAAAATTACCTGAAACAAGCTCAAGATCAGCATTATTCACTTGGCCATCGCCATTGAGATCGGTACAAGGAAAGCTTCCAATTGATTTGGCTGCCATTTGGCGCTTGAGCAGCACGATGTCCCGAATATCAATAACGGTATCCGCATTGACATCTCCCGCCAAAAGCGTAAGATTCTGTTGCGAAGGCGCTGAAAGATAGGGTTTAACGCATTTAGCATGGCAAAGCCCCAGGGTTGTGAGGGTATAACTATCCCCGCTCGGCACGGTAAAGCTAAAATTAAGTTGCGGTTTTGTCGTTTCCGTCGCTGTGCCAAAGACCGCATAGCTTCCCCGCAACAGGCTGGCGCTAACCCAGCGGCCTGGCGCAGGTTTTTGCAACGTAACTAGCCCACTAATCCGTTGGCCAGGGTTGGTCGTGAGGCTAAAACTAGCGGGCAAAGTCGGCTGAATCGGGGTCGCATCGCTTTGCATCAAGGTAAAAGGCAAGACATTACTGATTTGAAGGCTTGTAGTCGCGGGCGCATCAAGCTTAATCGCTTCAAAAGTCAAATGTAAAAGATGGCCAGGAGTAGCTACTTGGGCTGCACCGCGAAGACTCGCCGCAAACCCAATTGTCCCAGGCCACGAAAACTGATAAAGATCGGTATTTTCTGCGGGCCAAGCACTCCCTACTTCAATATTGCGGACTAATAACTTGCTGGCATCATAGCTTATACTCATTTGAAGGGCGGCCAGACTGGGCGTACTGTCAATCTCAACAAAAACCTCAAAGATTTCGCCCCCCTCAACCACCTCTTTGCTGGCCGAAAAACTTATCCCGCCTGCTGCTTGCGTGGTTGGTGACCCCAAACTCAGCCCCAAGCCAATGCTGAAAACGAGGATTAGCACTCGGCAAATCCTGCGGCCAAATTTGACTCTCGTTTTTGCATTATATGACCTATTTTTTTGCATCGGATTATCCTCCTGGCAACATTAAATTTTGCTGCATTATTTTAGCGATTATAACACAGTTAGCCAAGCCGCCCTAAGTTCTAAAGCCCTTTAGCCTCCCGCGAAGACTTGGCGCAACTTCTGGCCAAAAGCTGAGATTTTGATGCTATAATTGAGTTTAGCCTTTGCCTTTCCAAACCTAAGCTAGTCAAACCAAAGGAGCCTTTTTTATGACCGTTGCCCCAACTGCCCTTGCATCCCTCATTAGCCAGGTGGACGTTACCAAACCCTACGAACCCAGCCAAGTCGAGCAGGCGCTTTACGCTTGGTGGGAAACGAGTGGGTTTTTTGCCCCGTCGCCTGCTGCACCCCAACCGCCCTTCACAATTAGCATTCCGCCGCCCAATGTCACGGGGGAACTTCATTTGGGCCACGCGATTGGGACGACTTTAGAAGATGTTATGATTCGCTGGCGCAGAATGCAAGGCTACAAAACACTTTGGGTTCCTGGCACAGACCACGCCGGAATTGCTACGCAATCCCAAGTTGAAAAGCTCTTAATCAGTGAGGGAACGAGTCGCCAAGCTGTCGGGCGCGAGGAATTTCTGCGGCGTACTTGGGCGTGGAAAGCCAAATATGGCGGTGAAATCACGAATCAACTGCGGCGGTTGGGCGCAAGTTGCGATTGGCAACGCGAGCGCTTTACGCTGGATGAGGGTTTGACGCATGCGGTGCAAACGGCTTTCAAACGCTTATTTGACGATGGTCTCATCTATCGAGGGACTTATCTCGTCAATTGGTCGCCCAAATTAGGTACGGCGGTAAGCGATCTGGAAGTAGAATATGAAACACGCCAAGGTTCGCTCTGGTATGTCCGTTATCCAATTTTAGCTCCCGAAGAAGTCAAGCAAAACAGTGATGATCGAACAGCAAAATGGCAAAGTGGTCAATGGGCTGAAGGCTTTTCGACGTTTATTACTGTAGCTACCACGCGCCCCGAAACGATTTTGGGTGATACGGCGGTGGCTGTCAATCCAAACGATGAGCGTTATTCGCATTTAATTGGTCAATTTGTGCTTTTGCCTGCAATTGGGCGCAAGATTCCAATTATTGCCGATGAATATGTCGACAAAGAATTTGGCACCGGAGCGGTAAAAATCACGCCCGCGCACGACCCCAATGACTATCAGGTCGGCAAATGCCACAATTTGCCCATGATTTCGATCATGAATCCCGATGCAACGCTCAACGCGCAAGCTGGGCCTTACGCGGGGCTGGAGCGGTTTGAAGCGCGCCAAGCGTTGGTTAAGGATTTGGAAAAAGAAGGCTTGCTGGTCAAAATAGAGCCGCACACTTCAAACATCGGGATTAGCCAGCGCAGTCGGGAAGTGATTGAGCCGCTTTTGAGCGAACAATGGTTCGTGCGCGTGAAGCCGTTGGCGGCGTTGGCTTTAGCCGCTGTGAAGGAAGGCCGCACGCGCATTGTGCCCGCCCATTTTGAGAAAGTCTACACGCATTGGCTCGAAAATATTGAGGATTGGTGCATTAGTCGGCAACTTTGGTGGGGGCATCGCATTCCCGTCTGGTATCTGCCTGACGGTACGATGATTGTGCCTAACCCTGGTGAAGCGCCACCCGCCGATGCTGTGCAAGACCCTGATGTACTAGATACCTGGTTTAGTAGCGGTTTGTGGCCCTTCAGCACGCTTGGCTGGCCCAATGATACGGCTGATCTTCAAACCTTCTACCCGACCAGCGTGATGGAAACGGGCTACGATATTTTGTTCTTTTGGGTCGCCCGCATGATGATGATGGGCTGCTATTTGACGGGTAAAGAGCCTTTTCAGACCATCTATCTCCACGGCCTTGTCCGCGACCAACATGGTCGCAAAATGAGCAAAAGCTACGGGAATGTAGTCAATCCGCTCCAGGTCATGGAAGAATATGGCACAGATGCACTGCGCTTTACGCTGGCGACGAGCGGTACGCCCGGCCAGGACATCAACCTTAACCCGCAGCGGATTGAGGCGGGCCGCAATTTTGCCAATAAAATTTGGAACCTCATTCGTTTCATTGTTGGAGCTTCTAAGCGAATCTCGCCCCAAACCGATTCTTTGCCTTTCCCCGCCCATACTTTAGCAGACCGTTGGATTCTTTCCCGCTATACGCGCCTGGTAGCCGAGGTTGAACGTCTGTTAGAAGGTTACAACTTCGGTGAAGCTGGCCGCCAGATGCAAGATTTTCTCTGGAATGAATTTGCCGATTGGTATGTTGAAGTAGCCAAAGAGCAGCTTGAAGGTGAACCTTTGCGGCAGCTTTTGACCTGCGATGTGCTTTCAAAGGTAGCCGAAGGGAGTTTGCGGCTGTTACATCCCTTCATGCCCTTCGTTACCGAAACGGCTTGGCAAGTTCTCAAAGCTCAGGCCAAAGGTGAGCAAAAGCAACCTTGGCCTTCCATTATGGTGGCGGAATATCCTCGCGCAGCTGAAAAGCTCTTAGATGCTCAGGCCGAAACGGATTTTGGACTCCTTCAAGCGTTGGTCACGGGGATTCGCAACATCCGCAATGAATACAAGGTCGTGCCTGGGCGCTGGATTGCGGCGACCATCGTCGCGGGAACGCAGACGCAGCTTCTGGCGCAGCAAACACGGTTGCTTTGTCGGCTGGCCCGGCTGGAAGCGGCCAATTTGACCCTTGCAGAGACGGTGGCCGAAAAGCCCCTTCAGGTCGCAACGTTGGTGGTCGGGACGGTAGAAGTTTTCTTACCGTTGGCTGACCTGGTAGATTTGGCTGCGGAGCAAGTACGGTTGCAACAAGAATTGGCTGCCGCGCAGGCCGATGTTGCTCGCCGCGAAGCTCGGCTTTCCAATGCCGAATTTATCACGAAAGCCCCAGGAGCGGTGGTGCAGAAGGAACGCGCCCAGCTTGCGAATGCTCAGGCGACGCTGGCGCGGCTTCAGGAACGGTTGACCAGTTTGTAAAGTTTGTGGAGCGGTAGAGTAAGGTGGCCTAAGATTAAAGCAGCCAAGAATGGCTCTTTTAGAGCCATCCGAGGAAATGAAACCCTCGCGGAGTCCACGGCTTTAGCCGTGGCCCCAACAGCTATGCTTCAGCAAGTTCAGCAACCGCTGTGGTCTCCGAGGGAAAAGAGCTTGAGTTTCATCCTAGCTTCAAAATCAGGTGAGGGATAATGGTGGCGTTAGATATGAATCTGTTGGGGCAAACGGTAGGCCATTTTGAGATTCTGGCTGAGTTGGGCCGGGGCGGGATGGCCATCGTCTATAAAGCTCGCCAGACCAATTTGGATCGGATTGTGGCCCTCAAGGTTTTGCGGCCTGAGTTAGCCCGCGATACCCTTTACGTCGCCCGGTTTCGCCTTGAAGCTCGCAGTGTAGCCCGGCTGGAGCATCCCCACATTGTCCCAATTTATGAGGTCGGGGAGAAGGACGACCTTCATTTCATTGCGATGCAATATATTCCAGGGCGCACGCTTAGGGATTTGATGCAAGAGCAACCAGCGTTGAGTATTGAACGGGTGCTGGGCTTACTGACCCAAATGAGTGCGGCCCTCGATTATGCCCATCGGTGTGGGATTATCCACCGCGACATAAAACCTTCCAATGTGATGCTGACCGAGACGAACTGGGTCTACCTGACGGATTTCGGGCTGGCGCGGGCGATAACGGCGGAAAAGGGCCTGACCGCAGCGGGGATGGTGATTGGCACACCGGAGTATATGTCCCCCGAACAGGCGCAAGGTCTGCCAAACATCGGCCCCTCGACGGATACTTATGCGCTGGGCGTTATCCTTTATGAGCTACTGACGGGGGAATTGCCCTTTGAAGGGGAAACGGCAGTCGCAACCTTAGCGGCCAGGATAATGTATGACCCTAAGCCCCCAAGCCATTTTCGGGCTGACATAGCGCGGCCCGTCGAGGCAGTGATGTTGCGGGCCTTGGCGCGGGAGCCGACCCAACGGTTTCAGAGCGCTACGCAATTAGTTACGGCCCTTCAGAATGCGACTCGCTCAACCTTAAAGCCCTTTCGCCCAACTCCCCCAAACTTTAATTTTATTCCCCCTCCCCAGCAAACCTCTAAGCGGGACCCGATGATCAGCTACTTGGGCCTGGCGATTCTTACGTTGCTGCTGATAGTTATCGTTATTGGGGTACAACTCTCTGTTGAAAAAGGGACTGGTTCTTGGCCCCTTCCGCATCCTTCTGCTACATTAGCCTCCCTCCCTACTTCTCCACCGCTTAATCCTTCCCCGCTTCCCCTTCAAGCGACGGATTTGAGTAAGTTAGGGTGGGAAGCGCTGACCGCGAAGAAGTATGTTGAAGCTGAACAATTCTTTCAGCAAGCCCTTCTGCTGAATCCGCACACGGAGCTTGCGCTAACGGGTTTGGGAATGCTTCGCCAGGAAGAAGACCTTTGCTCAGAAGCAGAAGACTTCTTTAAGCAAGCGCTCAAAATCAATGAAGCTCAAAGTAAGGCCCATAATGGTCTAGCGTGGTGTCTCTTTAAGCGGGGGAAAGAGAAAGACTCAAAGGAGGAGCGGGAGATAATCCTTTGGCAAGCGGAAGAGCATTTTAAGCGGGCCATTAAGTTGGATGCAAAGGATGCTGCTATGGCTTACTACGGTCTGGGTTGGTCACAGGAAGTACGGGGAAGGTTGGCGGAAGCCAAGCAAAATTATGAACTAGCTTTTGACCTAGCTCCCAATGATTCTGAGATAAAGCAAGCCCTTTTGCGGGCCAAGTTGTGGTAAGATAGGTCTGAAGTAAGCAAAGATAAACCTTCTATGCACATTGCCATTAACGCTCACTTACTTTCCCATACGCAGAGTTTTCGGCGGGCGGGAGTTTCGCATTATATTGAGCAACTTCTTCAGCATTTAGCCCAAATTGATCAGAAAAATCGCTATCAAATTTATACTACGCGGGGCCTTACGCAAGCAGCTTTGAACCTTCCACCTAACTTCACTGTCGCAGCGAGCTTCTGGCCCACGATCAACCCGCGAGTAAGGATTCCTTGGGAACAACTTTTAGCTCCCTTGCTCCTCCGTAAGATCAAAGCTGACCTCTTCCACGGAACGCTAAATGTTGTCCCACTCGCTTCTCCCATCCCTACCGTCGTAACCATTCACGATCTGGCCTTTATTCAATTCCCGCAGACCTTTCGCCCTTACAACCGGATCTACTTGGATTTTGCAACGCGCATGAGTGTGAAAAGAGCTTCCCGGATCCTGGCGGTTTCTGAGCATACCAAGCGGGAAGTTGTTGGGATTTTGGGAATTCCTGCGGAAAGAATTGTCGTGACGTATGACGCGGTCAGGCAACATTTTGTACCTCCTGCGCCCACAACTTTAGAGGCCTTTCGAGCCAAGTATGAACTTCCAGCGCAATTTATTCTCTACGTCGGGACGCTGGAGCCGCGCAAAAATCTGCTCACGCTCTTGGAAGCGTACCATAAGGTTGCTCAGGTGAGTAATGTACCCTTGCTGGTAGGAGGGGGAAAGGGTTGGATGAATGGGCCGCTTTTCAAACGGTTAGAAGAACTGGGGCTGCGGGAGAAGGTTAAGTTTGTGGGCTACTTAGCCGAAGAAGAATTACCCCTTTGGTATGCCGCAGCGACGATCTTTGTCTTCCCCTCGATCTATGAAGGGTTTGGAATGCCTCCCCTGGAAGCAATGGCTTGTGGCACACCCGTGATTACTTCCAATAGCTCCAGTTTGCCCGAAGTAGTGGGGCCAGCGGGGATAACGGTTGCACCAATGGATGTGGAAGGTTGGGCCAAAGCAATCCTTGACCTGCTCAAAGATAAGGCTTTACGGGCCGAGCTACGGGAGCGGGGGTTCAGGCAAGCCCAAGCCTTTTCTTGGCGCACAACGGCTGAAAAAACCCTCAAAGTCTACGAAGAAGTATTGGGGCAAAGCTAAAGTATGCGGTTGGGATTAAGCGGTCCTTGGCAGGAACTTCTAGGAAAGGTTGCGCTTCTTGCTCAAGCGCAAGGTGCTAACCTTTGGCTGGTAGGCGGGGTGGTCCGTGATCTGCTGCTGGGCATAACCCTTGGCCGCGATCTTGACCTGGCGGTGGAGGGGAATCCAAGCTCTTTAGCAGAGAAGCTGGCGACTACTTTGGGGGGAAAGGTGGTGGCCAAGCATGAAACTTTTGGAACCGCGACGGTGTTGCTACCTTTTACTTCTCAAACCTCTCTCAACCTCGACCTCGCCCGCACTCGTACCGAAACCTATCCTTCTCCTGGAGCCTTGCCAATCGTGCAACCTGCTCAAATTACGGCGGATTTAGCGCGACGTGATTTTAGCCTCAATGCGCTGGCCATTCCTATTTTGCGGACTGAGGGAAAGCTTTACTTGGGCGACCTTCTCGACCCCTTTAAGGGAAAAGAGGATTTAGCAAGCAAACAACTGCGCGTCTTACATCCCCAAAGCTTTATTGATGATCCTACGCGAATCTTGCGCGGCCTACGGTTGTTGGCACGGTTAGGGCTGAAAATGGAAGCTCAAACACAGGAGTTTCTTGCCCTTGCCTTGACCCAAAGGTGCTTTGAAACCGTTACTTCAGAGCGTATTCAGACCGAGTTGTGCCTGACCTTAGAGGAGCCTGAGCCAGCAAAGGTTCTCTACTTTGCCGATAAGTTTGGAATTACAGCACATATCTTTGCCCCTTTGCACTGGAGTGAGCAGTTAGACGTTAGGATGAAGCACAGAATGATTGATCATCCTCAAAAAACCCTTCTGACTGCGGGGCTTCTTACTTATGATCTTCAGGTTGTTGAGATTGAAGCTTTGATAGACCGTTACCGCTTGCCAGGTGAAGTAGCCCGCCTTTTGCGTGAGGTCAATAAGCTTAAAGCCCTTAACCCACGTCTAGCCGCCCCAAAGGTCTTGCGAAATAGCGACCTTGATCATCTTTTGCGAACCTTTAGTAAGGTGGCGTTAGAAGTAATAAGCAGCGCAGAAAATTCTTCGCTGGCGGGAGAGCGAATTAGGTATTACTTAACGCAGCTTAGAGAAATTAAACCAACGTTGGATGGGCGCGACCTTCAAGCTCTAGGCATAAAGCCTGGCCCAAAGCTTGGTCAAATCCTTGCAGAGCTTAGGGCTGCACGGTTAGACGGTCTGGTAGAAACAGAGGCCGAAGAGCGAATGTGGGTGGCTCAGAAGGTGTAACTTGGGGGGCTTCGCCAAGCTAGAATGACTGATCTACGCTTCCTCCGCCAGCACCCGCATCAACCGCCCCGTCTCCGCCAGCGCTGCGATGATCTGGGTATAAGTTTTAATCTCGTCGTAGCTTAAAGTTCGCCCCTTCCGATCTTCAAGCCATTTGCGGGCCGGTTGATAGCCGCCAATCCGTATCTCCCAAGCTTCCCCCTCCACCTTCTCAAAGTATTGAGTCGAGTTGAGAAGAACCCGCTGCTGCGTTGCATCATAAGAGACTTTTCCTACTTTATTGCTGCCAGCCACGGGATAAGTAACCCTTGTGGTACTTAGAGCTTTAGCCTGGGGCCGTAGCAGGTGAAGGTCTACTAATTGCTCGCCAATCTTGCACAAAGTAGAGAACCGTGCGCTATTAAGGGGAAGCGGGATGCGAGGGAAATCCATCTTCAGAAATTCAGCGTAGCGAGCGCGATAAGTAGGATGGTGAAGTACTGCGTAGATATAATGGAAAACATCCTCTGGCCCAAAGGTCGTACCTTGCTTACCTTTCATGAAGGGTAGCTCCAGCGCTTGCTCCAGCGCTTTGATAAAGGCAGGGGAAAGGTTAGGTCGGCGACCATCATCAAACAGATCAGTAGGGTTTGCAGTGAGATAAAGGGGGAAAAAGTAATTGATGTCAAGCGAAGTAATTGCGGTTGCGCCAGCGATCATCGTTTCAGCAACAAAAGCAGAGCGCCAAGCACTCGAATCCCTTGA
>DCSM01000075.1 GCA_002325605.1 Chloroflexaceae bacterium UBA1466 | reverse complement strand
TCGCTGGTCGGGGTTTGCCAACCCGAAAATTCTTCATAAATTGGTTCAACTTGCTCTAAAACAGCAACGGTCATGGGAGGATATTCGATCACGGAATCATGCAACCGATAGCCAACACAAACTTTAATGCGCGGAAGCGAATCCAAAACATCGAGTTTGGTAATCACTAGCGTATCAATGCCATTGATTTCGGCGGCATAACGGCCCATTACTGCATCAAACCACCCAATACGGCGGAGGCGACCTGTGGTTGTGCCCACTTCGGCCCAGGGTTTACCAATTTGGCGGAGGACAGCGGCTTCAGGATCATCTTTGCCAAGCTCAGTTGGGAAACAACCTTGGCCAACTCGTGTGGTATAGGCTTTGCAAACCCCAATCACCGAATTAAGTTTGCTGGGGCCAATCCCCGCTCCCTGGCAAGCTCCCGCCGCGCCAGGAGGAGAAGATGTTACATAAGGATACGTGCCGTGGTCAATATCTAACATTGCACCTTGGGCCCCTTCCAGCAGAATCGCCAAATCCTTCTCCAGCGCCCGATGCAAAATGGGATGCACATCTACAACATGTTCGGCCAAGCGATGCCCATAATCTAAGTAGCGAAGATAAGTATCGTGAAGCGAAATCGGCTTGACCCCATAGACTTTGGTCAACATTTGGTTTTTATCTTCCAAAACCGCTCGCAGTCGCCCCAAAAGAGTCTCTTCATGCAAAAGATCATCGGCCCGAATGCCATTGCGATTCATTTTATCGGCATAAGTTGGCCCGATTCCGCGTCCCGTCGTCCCAATCTTAGCATCGCCACGGGCTTGCTCCTGAATTTGGTCTTGCAAAACGTGGTAGGGCATAATAATGTGGGCCCGCCCACTGATAAAGAGCTTATTAGTTTGAATTCCACGCTCGCGCAGCGCGTCAATTTCTTGCAATAAGACTTCAGGGTCAATAACCGTACCACTGCCAATAATATTGACGATATTCGGATCAAAGATGCCCGACGGGATCAGGTGCAGTTTGAAAGTGCCATATTGATTGACTACGGTGTGGCCAGCGTTATTGCCGCCGGTGCAACGCACCACCAACCGCGCTCGACTCGCCAACCAATCTACAATATGACCTTTTCCCTCATCCCCCCATTGCGCCCCGATTAGTGCGACGACTGGCATAGCTTGCCCTCTCTGTTTGGCTTGCCCAAAAATAAAAAAAGAATAACACCCATGGCTTGGCCGGCCAAGTTCTTCACGGGCCCCTATTATAGCGCAGACTCGCCCCGCTGTGTGCAAGCGACCTTTATCTTTGAAAACTATAGATTCAAAAGGTTTTGAATCACGCTTGATCTGCTTTTTTAGAGGATTTCCTGGAACTTCTCAAGCGCTTCGTCAATTTGTTCAGGTTGAATAATCAAAGGTGGGAGGAGTCGAATAACATCTTCGCCGGCGGTGGCGACAAGTAAGCCTAAGTCTTGCGCTTTTTCACGAATTATGGCTGCGGAACCATTGATTTGAAACCCTCGCATTAGCCCTTTACCGCGCAATTCTTTGATTTGAGCAGGTTTGCTCAGAGCCAAACGTTGCAAAGCCTCTTCAAAATAGCGACTCATCGCCTGAATATGGGCTAAGAAAGTCGGCGTGCTGATTCGGCGGAGAACAACCTCCGCAACCGCCGTGACCAAAGGCCCACCACCAAAAGTCGTCCCGTGGTCGCCAGGGTGAATCACATTGGCCACGGCCTGAGTTGTCAAAAGAGCGCCCAGCGGCAATCCGCCTGCTAAAGGCTTGGCCGTCGTCAAAAGATCGGGCTGAATTTGGGTCTGTTCGTAAGCCCAAAGCGTTCCCGTGCGCCCCAGCCCACATTGAATCTCATCGGCAAGCAACAAGGCTTGATGCTTATCACAAAGTGTGCGACAGCAATTTAGGAATTCATTGCTGGCGACTTGCAAACCACCTTCGCCCTGAACTGGCTCAATAATCAGGGCGCAAACATCGTCGCCCATCGCGGTCTCTAGGGAATTTGCATCATTGAAGGCCGCAAAACGGACATTGGGCATGAGAGGCATGAAGGGTGAACGATATTTCTCTCGCGCCGTGAGCGCTAAAGCTCCCATTGTACGCCCATGAAAAGAATTTTCAAAAGCTACAAAAGTCGTTTTCCCTTCCCCATATTGCTCACGGGCATATTTGCGGGCCAGCTTAATCGCCGCTTCCACTGCTTCAGCGCCGCTATTGGTAAAAAAGACTCGCGCAAAAGCTGGGCTTAGGCTTATCAACCGTTTGGCCAGCGCGATACTTGGTTCGGTATGATAGAGATTGGAAACATGAAGGAGCTTTTTTGCTTGAGTTACGATGGTTTCGATGACTTCTGCATCCCCGTAACCCAGGGCATTGACTGCAATCCCTGCGACAAAATCGAGATAACGCCGACCTGTGGTATCATAAAGATAGACTCCCTCCCCCCGTTCGAGGACAAAATTCGGGCGAGCGTAGGTCGGGAGAAGGTAAGTTTGGGCAGCTTGGATGATCTCGGTCATAGTATAATGCGGTAAGGGATTCCCTGCTTCAGCGAGAGAGGCCTTGCCACAAACATCCTTTCCTAATCACGGCTGGTAAAAGCGTTAGAGTTTTGCCACTATAACTTAGCGGAGGTCATTATAGCATATCTCTGAAGCGCTAAACCCGCGAGAGAAAGAACCCCGTGAAGCAGCCCCAGTTGCCTTTGGGAAAGCCAAATCTTGCGGGAGTAACCAATCAATGCTATACTTTTAAGCAGTTTCGCGGCTCCCTTGTCATATAGCTTAGGCACAGACTGATTAAACAAACCGTACAACTCTAGCAAAAGTAAGAACAGTGTTGGGAACATTGCGGAATCGGCATGTTTCCAGCAAAGGTAGCAATCTAAGATGGCTGATCGACTCTATGATAAGTTTACCAAGCGGGCCAAACAAGTCTTACAGTTGGCCACCGATGAGGCGCATTCCTTTAATCACCCTTATGTGGGTACTGAGCATATTCTGCTAGGCTTAATCCGCGAGAGTGAGGGGATTGCCGCACGGGTTTTAGAGGATTTGGGGATCAAACTGGTTCAAGCCCGGAGCGCCGTAGAGTTTATCGTTGGCGCTGGGGAAGGGATCCATCAGACCGAGCAAGAGCTTACGGCCCGCGCTAAAAAAGTGATTGAGTACGCAATTGAAGAAGCGCGGCGCTTGAATCATCACTATATCGGGACCGAACATCTGTTGCTGGGGTTAGTGCGAAATGGCGAAGGGGTGGCCACAGGGGTCTTGGATATTATGGGGGTTTCTTTAGATCAAGTTCGCAACCAAGTTATGCGAGTTCTGCGCCACGGCATAGCCGCTAACGCGGAACGGGGAACCTCCGCCACCCAACCGCAAACGCAGCAGCGTCAAAGCAAAACTCCTTACTTGGATGCTCTGGGGAATGACCTTACAGAGATGGCCGAAGCAGGAAAGCTTGATCCCGTCATTGGTCGCCAAGCTGAGATTGAGCGCGTGATTCAGATTCTCTCCCGCCGCACCAAGAATAACCCGGCTTTGATTGGGGAACCTGGGGTTGGGAAGACCGCGATTGTTGAAGGGTTGGCCCAACGCATTATTCAGGGCGACGTACCTGATACCATTAAGGGCAAACGGGTCGTAGCTTTGGATATGGGGGCCCTTGTTGCGGGGACAAAGTATCGCGGGCAGTTTGAAGAACGGCTCAAGCGCGTGGTAGATGAGATCAAAGAGACGCGCTGTATCCTCTTTATTGATGAATTTCACACCATCATCGGGGCGGGAGGAGCCGAAGGGACGCTTGATGCTGCTAATATCCTCAAACCCGCTTTGAGTCGGGGAGAGCTTCAGACCATCGGCGCGACGACCCTTGATGAATTCCGCAAATATATTGAACGCGATGCCGCACTGGAACGCCGTTTCCAGCCGATCATGGTTGATGAGCCTTCGGTGGAGGATACCATCAAAATCCTACGGGGCATCCGGAGTCGTTATGAAGACTTCCACCGCTTGCAGATCAGTGATGAAGCGCTGAAGGCCGCCGCGATTCTCTCTGCCCGTTATGTTCCAGACCGTTTTCTACCCGATAAAGCGATTGACCTTATAGACGAAGCCTCTAGTCGGGTTCGGATGTACCGCTCGACTACTCCGCCTAAATTGCGAGATGCTTTACGAGGTCTGGAAGCTTTGCGAAATGAGCGGGAAGCTGCTTTAACGGAAGAGCAGTTTGCGCTGGCTGAGAATTTGGCCGAACGTGAACAGCGGATGTTAAGCCGGATCAGTGCTATTGAGCTTGAGATAGGGGTCAGCCTAGCTGACCGTTCGAGCGACCATCCCTACGTCACGGAGGATGACATTGCAATCGTGATGGGAATGTGGACGGGAATTCCTGTCAAGCGGCTTAAAGGGGATGAAGCGGCGCGGTTGGTTCACATGGAAGGGGAACTGCATAAGCGAGTAATCGGACAGGAAGAGGCGGTTGTTACTTCGGCCAAAGCAGTACGGCGAGCCAGGGCGGGGCTTAAAGACCCTAAACGCCCGATTGGGAGCTTTATCTTCCTGGGGCCGACGGGCGTGGGGAAGACCGAACTTGCGAAGGCCTTGGCCGAGTTTATGTTTGGCACGGAGGAAGCCCTGATAAAGATTGACATGTCAGAATTTCAGGAGCGCCATACTACCAGCCGCTTGATTGGTTCCCCTCCCGGCTACGTCGGCTACGGTGAAGGTGGCCAGTTGACCGATGCCATCCGCCGCAAGCCGTATAGCGTCATCTTGTTTGATGAGATTGAGAAGGCGCATCCCGAAGCTTTCAACCTTCTGCTCCAGGTGTTGGAAGATGGCCACCTTACTGATGGCAAAGGGCATCGAGTTGATTTTCGCAATACCATCATCATCATGACTAGCAACGTCGGGACTGAACATATCCGACGCGCCAGCCGCATTGGGTTTGGAAGCGCAATCAGTGATATTGATGTTGATGATACCCGCCATAAGGTAGAGGATTCGCTCAAGCAGGTTTTCCGCCCTGAATTCTTGAATCGCATTGACGCGACCATCATTTTTCACCCCCTCACCAATGCTGAGATTCTCCAGATTGCAAAGATCATGATTAGGCGCGTCCAGAACCAATTGTTTGAACACCAGATTACCTTAGAAGTCCAGGACGAGGCAATGGAATTGCTGGCTAAAAAGGGCTACGACCCAACTTTTGGGGCCCGACCTCTACGCCGCGTGATTACGAACCTCATTGAAGACCCGCTCGCTGAAGGTCTCCTCGAAAACCGCTTTCGCCAAGAAGATAAGGTGATTGTAGACACGTTTGAGGGAGAATTACGGCTGCGCTCGCTGCGCCAGATTGAGCAGGAAGAGCCGGATACTAATGGGGCTGACCTCCCGTTTCTGGAAAAGCTAGATACCGTCTAGGCTTAACCCGCTCTAGCTTTAAGCCCGCGCTTAGACCTGCCAGCCCTTCCCAAAGCTGGCAGGTTTTTTTGTGGCCGAAAAGCAGGCTTTTCAGCCTGGGAAACAGCCAAGCTAGAAGCCAAGCCTCCTTTGAAGGGAACAGGCTAGAAGCCTATTCGCCGCAGGAGATAGCGGGCAAGTGCAGAAAGAGGTTTTCAAGGGCGAGTTGCGGGTTCACATTCTCGCGGAGATAGGTTTGCGTAGCACCTAACTGGGCAATGAACCGATGGATCAGCACGAGGTCATAGCGCTGTGCTTCGCTGGCCAAAAGCTCCTGCCTATCTACATGGGTGATCCCTGCGGGGCTGCCAACCTTTAGCAACAAAACGTCGCGCCACCAACCTTGCCAAAGTTCAAGCCAGGCGCAGACGGTGGCTTGTTCGCCATTACGATATTCTTGATTGCGCTCGTCGGCCCAGCGAAAGGCGACTGAACGGGGCTGCTGCTGAAGGGCCAGAAGCGTATCCAACTTCTCCTGCTCCTCCTGGAAGGCCGCAGGCTGTTCGGCCATCCGCAAGGCCCAGCCAATACGGCCTCTGCTCCAGGCGGCCAGCAAGGCGGCCCTTTCAGGGGCTAACGTTTTCTGGGCCAGCAGCGCCTGGGTTACGGTCTGGCGCGAAAGCGGGCGGAGCCGCAGCATTTGACACCGGGAGACGATAGTCGGCAGCAGACTCAGGCTATTCGCCACGAGGATGAGCGTGGCATACGGTGGTGGCTCCTCTAAAGTTTTCAGCATGGCATTGGAGGACTCTTCGTTTAAGCGCTCGGCATCATGTAGAATAAAGACTCTGCGCCGGCCTTCATACGGCTTCAGCAGAATATCGTGTTGCCACTGCCGAATGGTATCAACCTTCAATTCCTTTTGCCGGGCGGCCTCTTCCGCCTTTAGCTCTGCGCCCTGGGTGGCCATCCCTGTCAACCGGACATCGGGATAGTTGCGGCGCTCGATCCGCTGGCAAGCCTTGCATTGCAAACAAGGAACTCCTTGCTGGCCCTCGCAATTGAGGGCTTGGGCCAGGCGCAAAGCCAGCCGGGCCTTCCCGATTTCGGGGGGGCCCGCGAACAGATAGGCGTGGGATAGCTGATCTTGCTGCATGCTGCGCTCAAGATGCTCAAGGGCCCACTCGTGACCAATGATGTTCCAAGGCATAGGGTTTTATTTTTTCTGGCTCAGGCTTTAAGCTGAAACCGGCGAAAGACTAAGACCGCATTGACTCCGCCGAAACCAAAGGAGTTTGAAATGACTGTTTGGACATCCGCAGGGCGAGCCACATTGGGAATGTAATCCAAATCGCAGGCGGGGTCAGGCTTTTCTTGGTTAATCGTAGGGGGTAAGAGGTTATGCTTAATGGTCAAGATCGAAGCGGCAGCTTCAACGGCTCCCGAAGCTCCTGTCAAGTGGCCAATCATAGATTTGGGGGCACTAATGGGGACGCTATACGCATATTCCCCAAAAACTTGCTTGATGGCCTTCGTTTCAGCGAGGTCGCCGGCGGGAGTGCTAGTAGCATGGGCATTGATATAATCAACCTGCTGGGGACTGGTGTTAGCATTGAAGAGCGCCTGGCGGATAGCACGAGCCGCCCCGTCGCCGTTGGGTTCGGGGGCCGTGATGTGGTAGGCATCGCAGGTGCTGGCATAGCCGACCAATTCAGCGTAGATCGGGGCCCGCCGCCTCCGGGCACTGGTCAAGCGCTCTAAGATGAGGATGCCGGCCCCTTCGCCTGGGACAAAACCATTGCGCTCCAGGTCGAAAGGCCGCGAAGCTCGTTGGGGGTCGGCGTTGTGGGTGCTGAGGGCCCGCATAGCACAAAAACTGGCGAGACCTAACTGGCTCAAAGGTGCTTCGGTTCCCCCCGCCACCATGATCTCTGCTGCGCCCCGCCGAATCACCGCCGCGGCCTCCCCTATCGCTTGGGCCCCCGCCGCGCAAGCCGTGCTAATCGCGGAGGTATAGCCTTTGATCCCCAGCTCAATCGCAACTTGTGATGCAGCCATATTGGGCAAAGCCATTGGAATGTAGAATGGACTGACTTTGGTGGGGCCTTTTTCCAACATCGTGCGAACTGCCTGCTCCGTATCCGCCATAGATGTCCCCCCACAAGCGATCAGCGTCCCTACATCATAGCAATTCGCTTGATCAATCCTTAAATGAGCATCATTCAACGCCATTTGGGCCGCGGCTACTGCAAATTGGCTGGCCCGGGACATCCGCCGCCCTTCCTTGCTGCCCAGGAAATCCTGGGGCCTGAAATCGGGAACCGCCGCCGCGATCTGGCAAGGAAAATCAGATGGATCACAAAACGTAATGCGCCTCACCGGGCTGCGTCCTTCGGTCAAACCCTGCCAAAAAGGGGCAATCCCAATCCCAAACGGCGTTACTAGCCCCATCCCCGTTACGACAACGCGCTGATCTTCGGCTAACTCCGCCAGGGGCTGGCGAAGCGGCTCGGTTAAAGGGTTTGCACTGAGAACTTCCTGGAGGAGTTGGTCGATCTGTTCCGCGAGGGTTTCTTCCGTTAAGACTTCCTGTGCGGAAGCCCAAGCCAACAGCCGTTGGCGTAAGGCGGCTCGCTGGTCGTGTGTAATTTGCGCCATACCATAACCTTTTGCTTAATTTCAAAGGATTATAGCATGGGCTGCGAGAGGCTGCAAAAGCTCTGGCTTTAGCGAACTAAAATATGCTACAATGTATAGCTAAGGAGATTTAAACTTTTACTCGATGAAAGGAACTACCGAACGATGCCAAAAGAGACCCAACCAGTTTTACAGGAACCGAATTTGCCTGTCAGTACGGATGGAAAGGCTGAAGGTACACCAAAGGCCACGGAAACCAAAGATGAAAAGGACGGTAAACTGTCTTGGGACGATTTGGATGATTATCTCGACCCCAAGAAGTTGGTGGCCATTAGCTCCAGTGTCTTGGCCACAGGAAAAGTGGTCACTGATTTAGTGAAAGGATATTCGGCAAGTACCCAAGACCTGAAGGATTCCTTCCAAGAGCTAGGCAAGGCGAATCTTATCTCGCCAAACACGCTCTGGGTTCTTTTGGCGCTCCTCGTTGGCTTGTGGGGTTTTAGCATTCACGAATTGTTGCTGGCCCATAAGCGAGCCTTACCGAAGGTAGAGCGCTTAATCGCCATGGTTGGTTTGGTTTTCTTCCCCTTCTTCATTCTGATGGCCGCGACGGTCTACCTTGACCAGGAAAAAGATTTTAGGACTGAAATCTTGATCATCGTGGCGCTGGGCTTGATGTTGGGGATCGGCTCAATCTACTTGGCAGTTCACCTCACAAAACCTTCATTCCAACGCCTGGCGCTTGGGGGAATGTTCTTGGGGATGCTAATGGCTGGGAGCGGAACCATCTATGCCAACAGCATTCAACGCTCAGAAGACAAGATGAAGATCATTGTCACCAAGATTGTCGACTCCGAGGGGAAAGATTCTTACCTCCTCACGGATATGATCCTGCAAGTTATCAGGAAGGAACTCAGCTTATATCCCAATGTGCAGGTCGAATTCGTGGATGACACGATTACGGAAGAGGAAGGAAGCGAAAAAGCTTGGCAGATTGGCAAAGAGACAGAGGATGAGGCGGTCATTTGGGGTTCCTATAAGCTTCTCGACGATAAGGTCGCGGTCAATTTGCATTTTGAGGTGGTTGATGCCCAGATCGACTTTACCTTCAATCCTGGAAAGCGAACGTATGAAGGCATCCAGTCCTGGACGTTGGCCGATTTCAAGAATCTCACGGCCCAAAGAGAATTGGCAAGTGGCATCCTCTTTCTAAGCCAAGTATTAATCGGTGTAACCGATGTCCGCTATGCCTATGCTTTAGATGACGACTATGATACCACGGTCCAAAAAGCGGTCTTTGCTATAACTTCGGCTTTAAGCCAGACCGAAATTCCCCTCTCTTTTCAAAGCATAGGTCATGCCAATCGCTGTTATGCTTACCGCATTCAGGGGAAATATGATAAAGCTTTAGCGGATTGCAACATAGCGTTGAGCCTAGTCCCCCAAAATCTCTATGCTCTCGTGGTTCGGGGGACAGTCTATGCTGAAAAAGGGGATTTAACCAAGGCTTTTGCCGATCTGAATAAGGCTCTCGAACTTAATCCCTTCTATGTTTTCGGTTATGCACGGCGCGGTAGTGTCT
Source organism: Chloroflexaceae bacterium UBA1466 (assembly GCA_002325605.1). Lineage (GTDB taxonomy): Bacteria > Chloroflexota > Chloroflexia > Chloroflexales > Chloroflexaceae > UBA1466. The sequence continues at coordinate 4,255 of DCSM01000075.1, read as the reverse complement.
ATTTGGCTAATGGGCAATTTACTGAAGCGATTACCGACCTCGATCAGATAATCAAAAGGGTCTCTAATTTTAGATATGCGTTCCTCTGGCGGGGGATCGCCTATGCCCAGATTGGCGATAACTTAGCCTCTTCTGGCCAACCCCCTCGTTGTGCCACGAAGGATGAATGCTACGCCAAAGCCCGCACCGATTTTGAGAAAGCCCTTAACCTTGAGTCGCATGATTTAGAGGCCTTGGCGTGGTTAGGCTATGTCAATCGTTTCCTCCCCGACTTGAATGAGGCGCTTGACCGAAAACCTACTTTTTCCCAACGCGCCACTTACTATTACCTGCGGGGTTTAGTCAAAGCTGAAAAGCAGCAAAAAGAGGCGGCCCTAACCGATCTCCAAGAGGCACTCAAGCTTGGGCGGCTTTCAGCATTTAATCAGGAGCGGGCCCAGAGCCTAATCCAGGAATTATCTACAACTAAATAGTTGCTCTGGCCTCAAAGCTATCTCGCTCGAACTCTCAGCCCGCTTAGGTTCCAAAACCTAAGCGGGCTTTTAGCTCTGCGGCGCGAGGCGCGGTAGTTTGCATCCTAACGCACTTTGTGCTAAAGTATGGCACTGGCAAATGCCAGGTAAGCAGGGTAGTTTGTTTCGCTTGTGGCGAAGTTATGATCACTTCGCTTTTGGATCTAACAGAAACAGGAGTTTTATAGTATGGCCGAGAAGTGGGTCTATCTGTTCCGTGAAGGCAACACCACCATGCGCGATTTGCTGGGGGGCAAAGGCGCAGGGGTCGCCGAAATGACCAACGCCGGTGTGCCAGTCCCGCCGGGCTTCACGATTACGACAGCCGCATGCAATGCCTATTCCGACACCAAGCAGTTTCCGCAAGGGCTGTGGGAACAAGCCCTGGAAGGCTTGAAAGACATCGAAGCCCAGACGGGCCGCAAGTTTGGGGATCCCAAAAATCCGTTGCTCGTTTCTGTCCGGAGCGGAGCCAAATTCTCCATGCCAGGGATGATGGACACTGTCCTCAACCTGGGTTTGAACAAGGAAACGCTCGAAGGTTTGGCCGCGCAGACTGCCAATCGGCGGTTTGCCCAGGATGCCTATCGCCGCTTTGTCCAACTTTTTGGCAAGATCGTGTTGGGCGTGGAAGGCGATAAGTTTGAGCATGTCATGGAAAAGTTCAAAGGCCACGGCGAACGCACGGACACCGACCTAAGTGCTGATGAACTTGCCCAGATTGCTGAAGAATTCAAGGCGATCATTAAGGCTGAAAAGGGCATTGACTTCCCTGAAAACCCCCTCGATCAGTTACGCGAAGCGATTGCGGCGGTTTTCAACTCTTGGAATGGCCGTCGTGCGGTAGATTATCGGCGCATTAACAAGATTTCTGATAAGCTGGGCACAGCCGTCAATGTTCAAGCGATGGTTTTTGGGAATATGGGCGACGATAGTGCGACAGGCGTAGCCTTTACGCGTAACCCCAGCACGGGCGAAGCCCTGATCTTTGGCGAATATCTCGTCAATGCCCAAGGCGAAGACGTGGTCGCGGGGATTCGCACGCCCCAGCCGATTAGCGAACTCAAAGCGACCATGGGTGAAGTCTATGAAGAATTCATGACCATTGCGCGCAAGCTGGAAGCCCATTACAAAGACGTGCAGGATATGGAATTCACCATTGAGCGGGGCAAACTCTGGATGTTGCAGACCCGCAATGGCAAGCGCACGGGCCCAGCCGCCATCAAAATTGCGGTTGACATGGTGAACGAGGGTGTAATTGACAAAGCCACCGCGATTATGCGCGTCGACCCGGCCCAGCTTGATCAATTGCTCCACCCGATGATTGACCCCAAAGTCAAGGCCAAAACCCCTGTTTTGACCAAAGGCTTACCTGCTTCGCCCGGTGCTGCTTCGGGCAAAGCCGTTTTTGATCCTGACCAAGCCGAGGAATTGGCCGCGCAGGGCGAAAAAGTCATTTTGATCCGCGTCGAGACCGCGCCCGAAGACTTCCATGGCATGGTCGCGGCGCAAGCGATTCTGACCGCTCGTGGTGGGATGACCAGTCACGCGGCGGTGGTTGCGCGGGGGATGGGCAAACCCTGCGTCGCAGGCGCAGGCTCTCTCAAGGTCAATTATGCCGACCAGACCGTTACGGTTGGCGACACTGTCATTCAGAAGCTCCAATGGGTCACGCTCGACGGCGGGACAGGCGAAGTCTTTGTGGGGCAATTGCCCACCGTCAAGCCTGAACTTTCGGGCGACTTTGGAATCTTCATGGAATGGGTTGATGAGTTCCGCAAAATGGGCGTTCGGACCAACGCGGATACGCCCCATGATGCGAAAGTTGCTCGCGGCTTCGGCGCAGAAGGAATTGGCCTCTGTCGAACTGAGCATATGTTCTTCGAAGGGGATCGCATTGATGCCGTGCGCGAGATGATTTTGGCGGATACCATAGATGATCGCCGCAAGGCCTTGGCGAAGATTCTGCCCTTGCAACAAGGTGACTTTGAAGGTATCTTCAGCGAAATGAATGGTTTGCCCGTCACCATCCGCACGCTCGACCCACCTTTGCACGAATTCCTGCCTCACAACATCGAAGATATGCAAGCTCTCGCCGACAAGTTAGGCGTACCCGTCGAGAAGGTCAAATCTCGCGTCGAGGCGCTGCATGAATTCAACCCGATGTTAGGCTTCCGGGGCTGCCGCTTGGGGATTATCTACCCTGAAATCACAGAGATGCAAGCCCGTGCAATCTTCCAAGCCACCGTGGCCATGAAGAAAAAAGGGATTGTGGTCAAGCCTGAAGTCATGATCCCCTTGATCTTGGGGGTTGAGGAATTGAAGCTGCAAGAGCAAGTGGTGCGGGACGTTGCGGCAGAGGTTCAAAAGGAAAGTGGCACAACCTTTGACTACCTCGTCGGCACGATGATTGAATTGCCCCGTGCCGCCTTGACCGCCGATAAGATCGCGGGCGTGGCGGAGTTCTTCAGCTTTGGCACGAACGACCTGACCCAGACCTGTATGGGCCTCAGCCGCGACGACTCAGGGCGTTTCCTGCCAGCCTACGTCGAGCGCAAAATTATGAGCGACGACCCCTTCCAATCCATTGACCAAGAAGGCGTGGGCCAATTGGTACAGATGGGCGTGGCGAAGGGCCGCAGCACTCGCGCCGACCTCAAAGTTGGGATTTGCGGCGAACACGGTGGCGACCCCGAAAGCGTCAAGTTCTTCTTCAAAGCGGGGCTAAACTACGTCAGTTGTTCACCCTACCGCGTCCCGATTGCCCGTTTGGCCGCGGCCCAAGCTTCCCTGGAAGCCAAGGAACGCGATAAGTAAGCAAGCGCAAAGCTAAATAGGCATTGGCCACAGAGGCAGGGATTGCACAATCCCTGCCTTTTGGCTTTTAGGGAAAAGCGAACAAAGTAGCATTTGGGCTAGAAATAGGCTATAATGAGATTGCGACCAAACCCCAAAGCGTGTCGAAAGTGAGGTTTTAGATGGTTACACAAATTTATGCCCCGCCTATGCTCCTCACGGGCGCAGATTTTGCCGCCCTGGAGCAGCAAGGCCCCGCTGAGTTAATTGAAGGAGAATTTGTCCCGATGACCCCTCCAGGCTACGACCACTGTGAATGCGAACTCAACTTCGCTAGTGCCATTCGGGCTTTTGCCCGCCAGCACGGGTTAGGCAAGACTTTCTGTGGCGAAGTTGGCATCTACACGCGCCGCAACCCTGATACGATTCGGGCCGCTGATGCCGCCTTTATCTCCTTTGAACGTTTCAACCAGCGCACTGAGCCAACGTACCTCGATGTCGCGCCTGAGCTTGTGGTCGAGATTCTGTCGCCTAATGACCGCTGGCGCGAAGTTTTGGCGAAGCTGGAAGAGTATTTGACCATTGGGGTAAAAGTCGTTTGGCTTGTTGATCCAGCGAAACAACAGGTTTTAGCCTATCAAAGTCTCACCCAAAAGCAGACCTTTCACGCCGAAGACCTGTTGACCTGCGAGGCGGTTCTCCCTGGCTTCGCTATTAAGGTCGCGGAGCTATTTTGAAGCGCAAGGCAACGAACTTGTGCCATCGCGCCCACCGCCTTTCAAGCTCCCCAAGCCTCCCCACCACGCAGCGACTAATTGGTGTTAGAATATCTTTACGGGAAAACTCTTTGCCCTGCCCCGTTGGTTGAGCGGTAAGTGAGCTTGCGGTTGCGGTAAGTGAGCTTGCCGAACTTCCCTTCGACACGCTCAGGGAACGGCCCCGCCCCG
>DCSM01000033.1 GCA_002325605.1 Chloroflexaceae bacterium UBA1466 | reverse complement strand
GGCTGGGGATGCCAAATCCTCCGAATGACAGGCAAGAGGCCTATCCTCCGAATGACAGGCAAGATGCCTATCCTCCACAGGGAAATGAAAAGCCCCCTTGGGCATTGCGACCCAAAGGGGCTTGACCCAACCCGCATTTAGCGAGCGTATTCAACGGCTCGCGTTTCCCGAATCACGGTCACGCGAATTTGCCCAGGATATTGGAGACTCTCTTCGATTTTCTTCGCTACGTCACGGGCTAAATGAATGCTGGCGAGATCATCTATAGTTTCGGGCTGCACCAAAACCCGCACTTCGCGCCCCGCTTGGATGGCAAAAGCCCGTTGCACTCCCGTAAAGGAAGATGCGATGGTTTCCAGAGCTTCCAGCCGCTTGATATAAAGCTCCAAGGTCTCGCGTCGCGCCCCAGGCCGCCCGCCAGAGATCGCGTCGGCGGCTTGTACTAAAAAAGCCTCGACGGTTTGAGGTTCTTCGTCGTTGTGATGGGCCGCAATGGCATGGACAATCGCCGGCGAACGCCCCAAGCGACGGACAAGGTCGGCGCTGATAAGGGCGTGGGGGCCTTGCGCCTCGTGGTCAATCCCTTTGCCGATGTCGTGGAGCAAAGCGGCAGTCTTGGCTACGTGAATGTTCGCCCCCAATTCGGCAGCCATGTGTGCGGCCAAAAGCGAACATTCCAAAGAGTGTTGTAAAACATTTTGCCCATAGCTCGTGCGAAATTTCAAGCGCCCTAACATCTTTATCAGGTCAGGATGCAGCCCTTGCACATTCGCTTCGTAAGCGATTCGCTCCCCTTCCTCGCGCATCAATTGATCAACATCTTGCTGCGTCTTCAAAACCACTTCTTCGATGCGCGAAGGATGAATTCGGCCATCTTTCAGCAGCTTAATGAGCGAAGAACGAGCGACTTCCCGGCGCACAGGGTCATAACATGAAAGCGTAACGGCTTCGGGGGTATCGTCAACGATGATATCCACGCCTGTAATCTGTTCAAAAGCGCGGATGTTGCGCCCTTCGCGCCCAATGATGCGCCCTTTCAACTCTTCATTCGGCAAACTAACCGTCGTAACCGTCATTTCGGCTACACATTCCCCCGCATAGCGCTGAATCGCCAAGCCGATGATCTTTTGGGCCAACTTCTTAGAGTCTTCCTCCGTGGCCCGCTCCACTTCTCGAATCCGGCGAGCAGCGGCATCCCGTGTCTCTTGCTCCACGCGGGTTAAAATTAGCTCCTGGGCTTCGGCGAGACTTAGCTTTGAGATGCGTTCCAACTCAGTCAGTTGTTGATTGCGGAGAGTTTCGGCCTCGGTGTAAGTTAGGTCGGTTTGGCGCTCACGGTTTTGAAGCTGGCGCTCGCGGCGTTCCAAGCCTTCAAGTTTGCGGTCTAAGTTTTCCTCTTTGCGCTGAATGCGCTCCTCTTGTTTTTGCAGGCCCTGGCGGGCTTTCTTTAACTCCTCTTCGGTCTCCGCCCGCAATTGGAAGGCTTCGGCTTTGGCTTGTAAACTCAACTCTTTGTACTGGGAGCGGGCCTCTTCTTGCAACAGCCGGGTTTCGCGTTCGCGCTGCTGGATGCGGGAATTGGCGCTGTTGGTGGCCCAAAAGACCCCCAAGCCCCCTCCAGCCACCAGGCCCGTGCTGAAAAGCGCCACGGCCCAGAGAAATTCTACTGGCATCTATCGTACTCCTGTTTGAAATGTGAAATGATAAAGGAACGAATGGGCAACAAAGATTCAAGAAAACGCTGGCGCGAAGCCCAGCGTTTAAGTGGGAACATAGTTCCTTGCTTTAGTGCTAAATAGCTCGCTGCGGATTACATTTTGTTGAAGCGGAAAACTCCCAAAGCAAGGCCCAAAATGCCTCTTCTTTGCGATTATGCCCAAACCACAAGGTTTGGGCTTTCGAGGGATTTTTCTGGCTGGGAGCGGCCAGCCAACTTAAAAAAGCAATGTGCTATCAATTATACCATGAAGTGGCTGGTTTAAAACCTCCTCCTCGATAGCTGTTGCCCAGACCCCCGCGACCTTGGAATCAACAGCTTTAGCTGTTGCCCAGACCCCCGCGACCTTGGAATCAACAGCTTTAGCCGGGGACTCCGAGAGTCAACCCCCGCGATAGCGGCAAGCTGGGGCTGGTTTAAAATGGGGCCAGCAGAGTAAAACAAGCGGGGGCAAATTCCTTTTTTGGGCCTGCGAGAGTTTGCAAACCACGGTCTATTCTATTATAATAGCCCAGAGAATTAAACTACCCTTGTGGTTTAGCAACCAAAAGCAATCGAAAAACTTATTTTGGGAAGGTGGCAGCTCCATGATCAGTGCCCCAATGTGGGCGAAGCAAGGCCTGAGAGGCTCGAAGACGACAGTGGGGATCTTCTTTTTGGTCGGGCAGCTTTTGCTCGTTACTTGTGGCCGTGCTCCAGAGACGCTTTATGTTCAAGACCTTACGAAAGCTGCCCAAACCTACAAAGACAAAGAGCTTACCGTAGATGGGGCTTATGTCTGGCGGCCCGGCAACCCTGGGCTTTCGGTTTTGGCTCTGGGCGTAAGCACCTTAGATAATGGGCTTGATGCCCAACCCCTTGGGGATGCGATCTGGGTTGAGGGGTTTCCTGCTGAAGTAACCACCAATCTGCATCGCCCTGGCGACGCAGTCTATGGTTTTGTCCGAGTCAAAGGGCGGTTTACCATTGGGAAATATGGCTCTGAGGGCCAATATCCCTATCAAATCCAAGTGACCAAAGCCGAAGCTATCGAACAAATCAAATACATCGAACATAAAATCAATAATTCTGCGCTTGAAGCGGGGAAAGTTTCCTTTTTTGATCTTCAAAAAGAACCAAAACGCTATGAAGGGCAGACAATCACCACGCAAGGCTACTATTTTTGGAATTCGGTGATTTGGGTTTTGGCAGAAGGGGTCGGCACAGAAGAAGGTGGAAGCAGCCCGCATCCGTTGGGCGAGCGCGTCTGGCTTGAAGGTTTCCCCCCAGATCAATCACCCTTACTGAATGTTGGCCCCAATAATAGCTTTGTCTGGGGACTAGTTGAAGTAACGGGTAAATTTCAAACAGGTGGGGGGTTTGGCAAAGATGGAGCTTTTCAGAGCCTCCTCACAGTGCAAACCGCAAAGGCCTTAGCGAAGAAAAGCCCTAGCAACCCCTAGCGATTCTTGCATGGCCCTTTGGGTTTTGGTAGCCCAAAGGGCCCTTTTTAGCTGAATGAGGCCCCCTCTGTTTTACACTGAACTAATGCAAGAAACCGATGTCGCCGCCGTGCGCCAGATAGACCGCGAATGTTTTGGCACGCCCTGGGCCGCCATAACCTACCTGCGCGAGTTACGTTCGCCCGCAACTTGTCATTACCTTGTGGCGCGGTGCAAAGACGGAACTCAGAAAGTTAGCCCAAAAGCCCAAGGTTCAGGGTTCCTTCAGACTCTGGCTACCTTGCTCTTTGGCGCTTCGAATTCTGACCCTTTGGCGGGGGATTTGCTGGTCGGCTATGGCGGCTTGTGGTTTGGGGTGGACGAAGTACATATCACAACGCTGGCCGTAGCCCCGACTTACCAGGGCCACGGCATTGGCGAATTACTCCTGAATGGGCTAATTGATCAGACCTTGACGCAAGAAATTGATCTCTTAACGCTGGAAGTACGAGTTTCTAATGTTGTTGGGCAAAACCTCTATCGCAAATATGGCTTTGAAGTAATGGGGAAACGTCGCCATTACTATACGGACGATGGGGAAGATGCGCTAATCATGACTACGCCTTCTTTGCGCCAGCCCGCTTATCAGGCGCAGCTTAAAAAAAACCGCCAGAAACTCAAGGCGCGGTTGGCAAATCAAGCTAAGAATTTCCCAAAAACCCTTGCGAAGCAGCCAGAAGCAGGTGGTTCAATCAAATATCTCCTGTAGGCAATGGTAACTCGCCCAAAATCGTTTCCATTTGGGGCCAGAGAGGGGTAGTCCGAAGCTTGGCGGGAATCGGTTCCCCCCGATAAATCAGGTCTGCAAGTTCACGGTGCATGTTGGCCAGATGAACCCGGCCATGGGTGACATCCCGAAAAGCAGCGTGTTTGAGTAAGATCGCGGCTTCATTGGCTGGGCGGAGCTTTCCCGCAAAGACGCGCTGGGGCACACGGCTGGCCAAATTAAGATTATCGCAGCGGCGCAAAAGTTCGGTACTCCGTTCGGCCCGATATTCCACACTCGGCAAGGGCTGCTCATGGTAAATATCACGGTAGTAGCTGGGGGGATAAGAACCGATGCTGGCTAAGATTTGGTTAATCCGAAAGCGATGCCGAACATTGGGAATATGCAGAAAATCCCAAACAAAAAAATCCACCCCGATCTCTATGCAAGCTCGCAAAAGGCTACTCATTGAATAGTCAGTATCATTGACGTAGGGAATGATGGGCACAAGCGCCACCCCTATCGGCAGCCCCGCTTTTTTGGCTGCCGCCAGCATCTCTAAGCGCAACGCTGGCGGATAAGCCTTCCCCTCAATCTTTTCGGCCAGATAGCGATCTACCGTGAGCAACGTGGTCATGACGATGGCCAAACTTTGCTCATTGATCTTCTGCAAGAGCGAAAAATCCTCCTTAATCCCCACCCCTTTGGTCAAGACCAGGCAAGGTTGCCCCTTGTCCGCCAAAAGCTGTAAAACCTGGCGCGTGATATGGTAGCTTTGCTCCGCAGGCTGATAAGGGTCACTCAATGTACTAATAGCGATCAGATCGCGCTGATCTATGTCAGCTAACTCAACTTCCAGGCGTTCAACAAGGTCAAAGGGAACATTTACACGCTCGTTCAAGGCGCGAGGCGTATAAGCCCAACCATCGCAGTAGGGGCAGCCAATTTCGCAACCTTCATAGATGCTGAGGGTATAGGAAGAAAGGAAAAACTCGTTGATGGTCGGGCGACGCGGGCCCAAAACGGAGCCAGATGGGAGGTTATCACGGGTATAATATGCCATACGCTTTAGTTTAACCGTTCAAGACCGCTAATAATTCCTGGTGCAAAGAACCATTGGTGGCGACCATCCGCTTTTGCCAAGGAGTCCAAGGTTGACCTTGCCAATCGGTAAATTGGCCTCCCGCTTCAGTCAAGATGCACGCGCCTGCCGCCGTATCCCAGGGCTGAAGCCCCAATTCCCAATGGCCGTCAGTGCGCCCTGCCGCTACGTAACAGAGATCAAGCGCCGCCGAGCCAGTCCGCCGAATCCCTTGCACCCGTAAGACCACTCGCGTAAATTCAGCTACATTATTGGCAGGATTCGTCGCTCGGTCATAGGCAAAACCTGTCGAAATTAAGGCCTGCTCAAGCTTCGGCGTGGGCGAAACTTGGATTTTGCGCCCATTGCATCGCGCTCCTTGGCCCTTTTTGGCAGCGAACAACTCATCTCGAAAGGGATCATAGACCACGCCCAAAGCGAGTTGATCATTGATCAACAAGCCCAAAGAAACGGTACAAAAAGGAAATTTATGGGTATAATTGGTCGTACCATCAAGCGGGTCAATCAGCCAGGTGGAATGGCTCTCAGCTTCGCTTGTGCCCCCTTCTTCCGCGATAATGCGGTGGGTTGGGTAGCGGGCCCGCAGCGCTTTGACAATCAGGTCTTCGCTGGCGCGATCTACTTCGGTGACAAAATCAATCCGCCCTTTATGCTCGACGGTAATTTCGCGCTCCAGCCCCGCCCTAAGCAAGGCCCCAGCGCGATAAGCTAGGTCAATCACAAAATCTAGCTCTGGCGCTTCATAAGTTGAATCTAACATATTTCAATCTATTTCCCACTGCTTCTTCCAAGCTCGAAGCTTTGGGAAAATGCAAGGCAAATTTCAGAAAGGAATCGCTCCCAGTGTACCTTACAATTCGCTTGTGTCAAATTTGGGCGTTGACTGGTCTTTTACTTTTGGCCAGTTGCAGCGCAGGAGCCAGCAATCTCAAGCGTTCAGCGCCAACTGCTGCGCCTCTGGCCGCCGTGCCTGCCGCTTTGCTCACGCAGGCCCAAACTGCGCTCGCCCAATATCTCGGCCAACCGCCAACCGTGTTCACGCTCACCGCCGCGACGGCCCAGGATTGGCCCGACGGAGCTTTAGGCTGCCCAGCGCCCAAAACGGCTTACGCCCAAATGATTATTCCTGGTTATCAATTGACTTTTAGTGCGGCAAATCAAACTTACACCTTGCATACGACTCAGAATGGCGAACAAGTCGTTCTCTGTCGCGCAGGTTTGCCCGAAACATTGGCTCCCGCTTCCTCGCTTCCCAAACCTTGAATCGAAAGGCTTTCCCATGACCGCATCGCAAGAACAGATCGCTGAATGGCTTTACGATGGCGCATTGGCGCTGAAAAATGGCAACCGTGAGCAGGCCCAAGAAATTTTGTTGCGCGTTGTTGAGGCTGACGAAGCTAATGCTGAGGCTTGGCTTTGGCTCAGTGGCGCAGTGGAAGACCCCGATGACCAAACGACGGCGCTGGAAAACACGCTGGAGATCGAACCCAACAATGTGGCAGCCCAACGCGGTTTAGCTTGGCTCAAAGC
>DCSM01000134.1:2627-7590 GCA_002325605.1 Chloroflexaceae bacterium UBA1466 | reverse complement strand
GCTCTAGCGTGAAGTTGAGCTTAACCTTAGTCTCTGGAACGTTTATGGGCTGGGCAAAGGTGCTGCTTTCAGCCTTGCCGGGATAGTACCATGTGCTGTCTGCGATACTTTTTTCAGGGCTTACCTTCCATTTCCCCCCCTTGAGCAGCACCTTGTAGTTGCCATCTTGATCTGTTGCGACATACTTAATCTCACCACTCGCTTGGTCTTCAAGCTTAACATTGACCTTTGGAACCCCTGTCCCATCGGCAAAAGTAACGCGCCCCTGAAGCTGTTTGAGACCATGGGGCACTAGAATATTCCCTACCTCACGGGTGGTTGAAAGGGCCGAATCGAGGGTGAGGGTAAGGGCTGGGGCATAGTAGGCAGCATACTCCCAACTAAAGAAGCTAGATTCAAGCGGTACGGAGATGCGGTAGAGGCCATCAAGGGCTTCTTCGCCACTCAGGAAATAGCCGTTGGAATCGGTTTGGGTTGTTTCCTTAGTTCGTGATGAATCCCCCGAACCATCTTCATTCACAGGTACGATTTCAATGGGCGCACTATCCAGACCCATTTGGGGCTTATCCGCCAACACAAAGCGCCCTTTTAGCTGGGGGGTTTCACTGAGAGCTAGGGTTCCATTGAGAGCAGCGAGCGGGCGAGGCTTCGCGGGCCGTTCTTGTTGCGCTTGCAGAAGAGTCTCAAGCGGCGAAAGCTTCCTTTGCTCTTTGGGGCTTTGAAGGGCTGAATTATTCAATTCATGCTGTTGCTTGCTAAGTTGTTGGGTTGGGGTTAGCTCACGGGCACAGAAAGCCGCTTGAGGGGCTGAATTACTGATCTGCGTGGTAACGGCTGGCGAACCCTCTGCTTCGACCTCCTCCCCCGTCGCACTTTGGGCATACGCCCCGTAGGTCTGATTGGTGAGATTCTGGCCCGCAGTCACGGTCACTTGCACGGTTTGGCTTTGCCCAACGGGGAGCGGATCGAGTTGCCAGAAAACCTCCTTGCCGCTGGCCTCAAATTGGCCGAGCTTATCCGCCGCCCCGAAATTGGCCTCAGCGGGCAGATCAGCATAGAGAAAGAGATAGTTTGCTGGGCCATCACCCTCATTTTTGACGGTCAGCGTGTAGCCAACATTTGCGCCAGGCTCGGCCTTGGCGGGCCCTTTCATGCTGACCGTCAGCTTGGGTTTGGGGCAAGCTTTGGTGGTGAGCGAGGTAGTCAGCGCATTAGAATAAAGCACTTCCGTTGTGGTGGTATAAGCCCCATTGACGTAAACTTGTTTTGCGGCAAGGACCGCTCGCACGGTATAAGTGTAGGTTGTCCCACAGTTTACTTCTCTATCTACATAAGTTGTTTGAGTCACAGGAACTGAAGCCGTGAAGCGAGAACTTTTAATTTCAAAGCTCTCGGCTTCCTTGGGGTTGGAATAAGCCCACTCAAGAGTAACGTTGCCGGGGGTGGTGGAAGTTTGAGTTGCGGTCAGGTTGGAAGGAGGCGGAACGGTGGCCAGGGCGGGCGGGGCTTTGGCCAGGAGGAAGCTTGGGGGAGCGCCAAGCGCGAGCATGATGAGGAGCATAATGAGCCTGAGCGAACGAGATCGAGATAGCGGTTTCACTTGATTTTCCTTTCTGCCAAACGGGAGCTTCCTGAAGGCCAAAACCCTAGATTCAGGAAAAGGGGATTGTTTCTAAGGTAAGCATTATAACCTACATTGCCGATCTTCTCAATCCTGCCGCTAAAATTGGCCCCTGCTTGTTGAGGCTTTGCGAAGGCTCCCCAAATTGCTCCGCTTCTGGATCTGCTACAATGGGATTCCAAAGTAGTTTTCTTAGCTCTGGAGGCTTCCGATGGCAAGTCCTTTTGTACGCACAGTCCGTTCGATTCAAGCCGATAACTTCACAACCTCGCTCCTCGAACTCTTCACCGCCCTTGGCCTTTTGAGTATCTGGATTGGTTGGTTTGCCTTTGCCCGCATCCCGCTCTCGGAAACGGGTCAGATAAGCCAAAGTCAAGCTACAACCGTGAGCAGCGAATTTCCCTTAGAAGCGCAAGGGCGCATCAAGCGGGGGCAAAAGGCTTTGTTGCAGTTGGCGGGCGAAGCTGGCTCAAAGGCCGGCCCGGTTGAGGCCGTTGTGACTGAAGTGAGGGCCCCCAACAAAGCTGGCAAACTCCCGGTCAAGCTTTTTGCCTTTTGGAATCGATCTCAAGCCCTTCTGGCCAAGAAAACAGTGACCGGGCAGGTTACGATTGAGACAGAACATGTTTCGCCCCTGACCTTCGTAATTCGTGGGGCTGCAAAAACCGGCACCGATTCAGGATTCAAGCCAAACCCCTAAGGTAAACTAATGACGCAGAACTTTTTTGCTTCTCAACGCCCCCGCTTATTCGTCCCTGAAGTAGTCCAAACTTCCGCAATGGATTGTGGGCCGGCAGCTCTGAAAGCCCTTTTAGAAGGCTTTGGCATTCAGGCCAGCTATGGGCGGCTCCGCGAGGCCTGCCAAACTGATGTGGATGGGACTTCCATTGACACCCTGGAAGAGATCGCGGGGCAATTGGGCCTGGTAGCCGAACAGGTGATGGTTCCCCCTGACCATGTCCTCTTAGCTGAGGCCCAATGTCTCCCGGCGATTGTGGTTGTGCGGCTGCCGAATGGGCTGACGCATTTCGTGGTGGTTTGGAATCAAATCGGGCCTTTTATTCAAGTGATGGACCCTGGGAATGGGCGACGGTGGCAAACGCCCAGCGACTTTCTGAAAGAACTCTATATCCATAGCCAGGAAGTCCCGGCGGCGGCCTGGCGCGAGTGGGCCGGGACGGAAGATTTTGCGAGGGCCTTACAGCACCGGCTCAAGAACTTGGGGGGCCCAGAAGCTGAAATCCAAGCGCTTTTAGAGGTTGCCCAGGCCGACCCCCATTGGTCTACCTTTGGGGCTTTGGATGCCGCCACGCGGATGGTTACGGCGTTGGTTCAAGCCAAAGGGTTCGAGGTTGGGACTGAGGCCTTTCAGCTTCTGAAGCGCCTCTTTGAAGAAGCGCAAGCTGAACCGGCCACCGCCATGAAAAGCATTCCAAAACTTTATTGGTCGGTGCAAGCTAAGATCGCAACTGAAGAAGAAGCGGTGCTGATGAGTGGCGCGGTCTTAATTCGAGTCCTGGGCTGGCGTTCGGCAGAAGCCGCCCAAAGGGGCCAAGAAGGGGAAGCCGAAGCGGAAAGCCAAACTCTGGCCCCGGACTTGGTAGCTGCGCTTCAGGAAAAAACCAGCCGCCCCGAAGGGGAACTCTGGCGCTTCTTACGGGAAGATGGGCTGCTCTCGCTTACCGCGTTGGCCGCCGCCTTAGCTTGGGGGGCCGGGAGCGTTTTGCTGCAAGCGATCCTCTTGCGGGGCCTGCTCGATTTGGGGCAAGTCCTCCCTTCAGTTGAGCAACGTGCGGGGGCGCTGGGGCTGCTCTTAGCTTTTTTGCTGGGCCAGTTACTGCTCGAAATTCCCCTTACGGCAATTATGCTGCGCTTGGGCCGCCACCTTGAGGCCCGCATGCGGGTTGCTTTTCTGACCAAAATTCCCCGCTTGGGAGACCGCTACTTCCACAGTCGGCTGGTCTCCGATATGACCCAACGGGCCCACGACCTGAGCCAATTAATTAGCTTACCCCAAATCGGCACGCAATTTCTTCGTAACTGCTTTCAAATCTTCTTTACGATGCTGGGCGTTATCTGGCTCGATCCCCAAAACTTCTGGCTCGTGATCCTCGCAACCCTTTCCGCGCTTGGGATGTCCTTCTTCTCCCAACCTTTCTTGTTAGAATGCGACCTGCGCCTCCGCACGATCACGGGCGGCTTGAGCCGCTTTTACCTTGATGCCCTTTTAGGGTTAATTCCCCTTCGCACCCATCGCGCCGAAAAAGCTATCCGTCGCCAACATGAAGGTCTTTTGACCGACTGGATCAAAGCAAACTTTCAATTATATCGGGTTCATGTTGGCAGTGAAGGGTTCCAAGGCTTGACCGGCCTCCTTTTTACGGTTTGGATTGTCTTTAACTACATTTCAAAGCAGGGTGACCCACGGGGGCTTTTCCTAATCTTCTTTTGGACCCTGGCCATCCCAGCCCTTGGGCGCAAATTAACCGATTTGGCCCAGCAATACCCCATCCATCGCAATCGAACCCTTCGCATTTTAGAGCCGCTTCAAGCGCCCGAAGAGAAGGATCAAGGGGCTGAAGAACCTGAAGAGATCTCCCCAACCCCAGAGCCTGCTTCAGCGCAGGCCGCCACGCTTGCGCTGGAAGATGTAACGGTGCTTGCGGGTGGGCACACGATCTTGCACCAGCTGAACTTGACGTTCAAAGCGGGGGAACATGTAGCCATTGTTGGCCCCTCAGGGGCGGGCAAGTCAAGCTTGGTCGGGCTTTTGCTGGGCTGGCATCGCCCCGCAAGCGGGCGCTTGTTGGTTGATGGGAAGCCCTTACGCGGCCAGCGCCTCCAAGCTTTGCGCCGCGAAACAGCCTGGCTTGACCCTGCCGTCCATTTGTGGAATCGTTCGCTTTTGGAAAATTTACGCTATGGCAGCACCCCAGCCGAAGCCGCCCGTGCAACGCTCCCTCTTGAGCAAGCCAACCTCTTCAGCCTGCTAGAGAAATTGCCCCAAGGCCTACAAACCACCCTTGGGGAAAGTGGGGGGCTGGTCTCTGGCGGCGAAGGCCAAAGGGTAAGGCTTGGGCGGGCAATGTTCCGCACTGGCATCCGCTTAGTCATTTTGGATGAGCCTTTTCGGGGCCTAGACCGCGCCCAGCGCCAAGAACTCTTAGCCCGCGTGCGCGAATGTTGGCGCGAAGCTACCCTGATCTTCATTTCCCACGACATTGGGGATTCACAGGGCTTTGAGCGCGTTTTGGTGATTGAGGAGGGCCAAGTCATTGAAGATGCTGCGCCCGCCAAACTTGCGGCGCTACCCACCTCGCGTTATCGGGCCCTGCTGCGGGC
>DCSM01000134.1:0-2565 GCA_002325605.1 Chloroflexaceae bacterium UBA1466 | reverse complement strand
GGCCACCTTCAGGAACGCGAAAAGGGCGACCCCACGCCCTAGCGGGCTAGGCTTTGTCCTTGGCGACAGCGATGAGCAGGCCTAAATTCATTCTTTTGTAAATTTAACACGCGAAGGCTTGAATATTTGTCCCGATCTTGTCCCTTTTAACCCTTGACATTGGCGAGTTGACTATCTATAATTACTGGTATTCAAAGCTCTTCAAGAATGATTTTCGCTTGCTCAAGCGCTGTTTTTAGGAGGTGAAGCCAAAAAAGTCTTTAACTAAACCAAAATCTCTCTAAAAACTTTCAAAAAAGAATGCTAAACTTACAAAAATATAGTTTGGTTATGTTTTTGTGTCTTTTTATGGTAAACTATCTTAGATATTGTACTATAAGTAAAATACTACCTTGACAAACAAAGAATATCTTGCTATGATGTTATCATTCTCATATATTCCAAGAATGGAAGGAGGTGAAAGTTCGTATGAAGACCAAGACAAACATTAAGGCCGGCAGAAACGCTCTTGATAAAATTGGCAGTTTCTTCAGCAATGCTGTTGAAAATGGTAAATCGGCGTTAGGAGTAGGTGGGTAGGCCAGCGGTGTAGGATGGGCCAGCAAAACAGGCCCTTGCGGTTTTATGAAGCAGACTCCAAAGATTCCTCGGTTGATCCGCTAAAAGGTGTACGCCCAGGAAAAGCGACGGTGGTAGCGTCCCTGGAAAGTGATCCCAAAGTCATTGCCCTTTTGGACATCCAAGTCCTTGACGACCCCACCAAGCCGCCCATTTCAGGCATCAAGGAACCTCGAACGATCTTCCTCCCCTTCAAAGCAGGTAAAGGCGGGTTGCGGGGCCATGAAATTCATGGGGAGAAAGATGATCCGAACACGACGGTGCTTGTCTACTTAGGCTTGCCCGATAGTGCTGAATTTACGGATGTTATGACCGCCGAATTCGCCCTGGATAGTGATTCCCTCTCGCCATCAAGTCGGCGGCATCCCGTGATCTCGGATACAGCGAAGCTCAAGCGGGCTGATGGGCGGAAAGTCAAACCAGTCGGCTTCTACTTCACCCTTAGGTTTTTAAGGAGCGACGGTTCGGAGCTAGAAGGGCCCTTTAGTCAAGAAATTTCGCTCACCGTGATCTTCAAAACCGCGATCTGGCAGAACGTTAAGACCTATTCAGATACCCTTGAGTTAGTGAACTGGCAACAAACAGGTGATTCTTGGCGGGTGCTAAGTGATACTTGCCAACTTCAGACCGTCTATTCAACGAAGAAGTCCTTTACCATCCTCGATCCCAATGATGAAACGGTCATTGATCTGAGTAAGGCTGGGTGTGGGTTTGATTTACGGGGCTTCCGCCGCTCCAAGCCGAGCGTTGTTCTAGCGCAAGACCCTGCGACGGGGCAACCAAGTATGACCGCTTACCTTGACCAAGCGGGCGAGTTTGGGGGGGTTACGGCGGAGAGCAGTAGCTCAACGAGTGGCAATCAAGTCTTTCTGCCTCTTATTCTGCGCTAAGAAGAAGCAATTTGTCTTCTGCGTGGTTTTAAGTTATACTACATAAACCTAGGGAAGCTATGATCTAGCCTCGAAAATTGGATATACTAAAAATAGCTTCCCTGCCGTTTTTCGACTAAGCCTACACAGAAAGGGGGTGACAGAAGTGAAAATTAAGACACGTGTTAAGTCTGGTGAAAGATAAGTTCAAAAGGCGAGAATGGTGTTAAACTAGGGTATACCCGTCACATGACGGGTATACCCCTTTCTGGGAAGAAAAGATGTTGCACAAGAGCCAGCTTGATCTACAAGCATTAACTTGGTCGGTCTCGCATTTAGGAGAGGCTCTGGAAGCCCTGGCCCTCCGGAGTAAATTTTTGCCGCGCCCAATGGAAGTCCCCAACCCTCCCCCAGCCCTCACGCAAGCCAGCAATGAAGTTTTAGGGCAGTGGCTGGAACTAACGGCCAGCCACCTAGATTTGGAAGTTGAGCCAGTTGAAACGAGCTATAGCGCCGTGGAGGATTTTGTGCGGGCCGCCGGGCCGGCCATCCTGCGCTTACCCCCAACTGCTGAATGGCCCCAAGCGCGCTTCTTGGCCTTGCTAAAGGGGGGAAGGTCACACCTGACGCTGCTTGGGCCAGCCTTAAACTCCCAACGGGTAGCCTCCGCCCTCGTAGTTCAGGCTTTATCTGCTGACCTTGAAGCTCCCCTTCTGGCAACCATCGCGGATCTGTTTGCCAAAGTTGAAATTCCGCTCCATCGTCGCCAGCGGGCCCAGAAAGCGCTCCTGCACCAACTGCTCAGTGCCGAACGGCTTGAGGGTTTTTGGCTGATCCGCCTGGCCCCTGGGGCTTACCTCTGGGGGCACATTCAACAGCTCGGGCTTCTGGGCTATCTCACCAGGCTCCTCACCCTCATGGGAATTTATCAGGTGTTGGATGTCGCGGCTTGGTGGGTCATCGGGAAAGGGGCTTTACAAGGCTCTTTTGATTGGGCCTTTCTCTGGGCCTGGGTTTTGCTTCTTTTCAGCATTCTACCCTTTCATTTGTGGCGCGTCTGGACCGAAAACCTCTTTTC
>DCSM01000045.1:3375-7441 GCA_002325605.1 Chloroflexaceae bacterium UBA1466 | reverse complement strand
AGGCAAGATGCCTAGCCTACGTTCGTTAGTTAATCGGTGTGAAGCTCAAACTGGAGCGTTTCGATAGTTTCCAAACCATCGCTATCAACTACTTTAACGCCCACCGTATGTTTCCCTGGGGCAAATTTCTGTTGCTGCTGCCCTTCCTTATCCAGTAAAACCTCTGGCTTGAAAGTTTTTGTGGCCGCGTCGTAATGCCAATCCCAAGCAAAGAATTCAATTTTAGCCTCTGATTCGGCTGTTGCAGTGAATGTCATCTCGCGCAAACCTTTTGCGTCAGTAGAGTCTGCCTGCATTGTCACTTTCAAACTGGGTTTCTTAGCGATTTGAATGATGCTATCTACGCGGATCAATTCAATTTTGAGATTATCCTCATTCTTCAAGCGTGCTACTTCGCTAATTGCGCCTTTAGCAAAACTAAAAGCAATGATGAAGCCAACCGTTTGGCCCGCTTCTCGTTGCTGTTCAAGGAGTTTTTTATCATTGCGCTGGCAAGCCGCCAGAAAATTATCAACCACAATCCGCCCAACATTATCAGACCGCTTGACCTGAATCGGCGTACCATCGCGCATCTTACCGTCTAAACCGAAATCATTACGCTGTTTCGTATTAGGAAGGCCCCCGAATTGCTCAATAATCCACGTCTCAAAGGCAAAAGCATCTTTATAACGCAGCGTATCATAATCGTATTTATGCAATTTCACGCTGAAAGGCAGCGAAAAGAGTCGAGGACTAAGTTCTAAGCGCATTTCGCTCACTTTAATCGCCGCAACTGATTGATCAATGCCAATCCATCGTCGTTCTAATTTATCCGCGACAACAATGGTCGTTCCACCGCCAACAAACGGGTCAAGCACGAGATCGCCTTGATTACTGGCGGCTAAAATGATGCGCTCCAGTAAGGCTTCGGGCTTTTGCGTGGGATAACCAATGCGCTCTTTAGCTGCGGGATTTAAGGCTTGAATATCTGTCCAAACATCCATTGGGGTTAAACCCTCATCAACATACCAACGATATTGTTTGCCGCTCTTTCTTGGAGAATAATCTTCATAATACTCTCGACCATTCTCATCAATACCATTTCTCAAATGAGCAGTACCAACAGTTCTGGGGATAGCAACTAAATCCCGATTAAAGATATATTGCTGTCTGGTTTTTGAATACCAAAAAATGATGTCATGCTTTCGCAAAAACGAACTCTTACCTTTCCCACCTGTGTTGTAATGCCAAACAACCTGGTTAATGAAGTTACTTTCCCCAAAGATTTTATCCAAAATATAGACGCGAATATACGCATCGGCATGCCAATCGCAATGCAAAAAGATCGAACCCGTTGGTTTGAGCAAACGGTGCATTTCAAAAACGCGCTCTTTGAGCCAAGCAATGTAATGTTCAATCCCGCCCGCCCAGCGGTCTTCAAATGACCGAATCTCACCATCATCGCCCCAAAGCGTTTCGTAATGCCGATTTGAGAAGAATGGCGGATCAAGATAGATCAGGTCTATTGATTCGCTCGCCATTTCACGCATAAGCGTTAAGTTATCACCCAAAATGAGTTGATTAGTCATTAGTTTAGCCTTTCTTTTGCAAGCGCATTTCGCTCACTTTAATCGCTGCAACCGATTGATCAATGCCAATCCACCGTCGCTCTAATTTGTCCGCAACCACAATGGTCGTTCCGCCGCCAACAAATGGGTCAAGCACGAGATCGCCTTGATTACTGGCGGCCAAAATGATGCGTTCCAGTAAGGCTTCGGGCTTTTGCGTGGGATAACCAATGCGCTCAGAAGATTGCGCTGAAAGTTCAATGTCATCCCATAGATTTTGAATAGGTTTTCCCTTCAATTCGTCTAAATAGCGTTTTCTTTGAATGCGACCAGTAGCAATTTTAGGGAAGTGAAGCCTGCCCTCCTTATCCCATTCTGTCATTTTCTCTCTTGAAATAGCCCATCCATTCTTGGGTGGCTTGTAGCCTCGATAATCATACATCAAATTGGGTCTTGGGTTGGGGCTTGATAAATCTGCTAGGCGATACTTTCGCCCTTTCTCATCAACAAACTTAAAAAACTTAGCTACATATTCGCTATATCCCTCAGCCTCAAAGGTAAATTGACTATGAAAAATGCTCTCTTCTGACTTAGCATAGAAGAAAATCGTATCAGTGCAGGCTCCAAACCTTTTGGATTTGTGATTTGTCTCCCCACGCCCCGTCTTCCGTTTCCAAGTAAGTTCATTCCGAAAGTTCTTTTCCCCAAAGATTTTATCTAAAATATAGACGCGAATATAAGCATCGGCATGCCAGTCGCAATGCAGAAAGATCGAACCTGTTGGTTTGAGCAGACGGTGCATTTCAAAAACGCGCTCTTTGAGCCAGGCAATGTAATGGTCAATCCCGCCCGCCCAGCGGTCTTCAAAAGACCGAATCTCGCCCTCATCGCCCCAAAGCGTTTCATAATGCCGATTTGAGAAGAATGGCGGATCAAGATAGATCAAATCTATTGATTCGCTCGCCATTTCACGCATAAGCGCTAAGTTGTCGCCCAAAATGAGTTGATTAGGCATCAAAAGTTCTCCTGGCAGCATGAAGCTCAAAGTCATCTTTCATGATAGCACAGAATCAGCAATCTCTGGCCCGGAAATTAGTTGCGCTTGCCAAAAGCCTCTTTTTGACAGATATACCACGGTGGTGTATCTTACAGTTGGGGTTTCTTCTTGAATAAGGAAAGCATTAAATGGATTACATCGAAAATCGCACTTTTGCTGAGATTCAGGTGGGAGATAGCGCCAGCCTCTCGCGCACCCTCACGCCGCAGGATATTAAACTCTTCGCGGTCATTTCTGGCGACGTGAATCCTGCTCATTTAGACGAAGAATATGCGAAAAGCGATATTTTCAAACGCATAATCGCGCATGGTATGTGGACTGGCTCTCTGCTTTCGACGCTTTTGGGCACAAAGTTACCTGGGCCAGGGACGATTTATTTGGGGCAAACCCTTCGTTTTCGCAGGCCGGTGGGGCTTGGCGATGTTATAACCGTCTCGGTGACGGCGAAGGAAAAGGAGGAGGGGAAACGGCGGATTACGTTTGCTTGCGAATGTGTCAATCAGGCGGGGGAAGTGGTGATTGACGGGTCAGCAGAAGTAATTGCGCCCACCGAGAAGGTCAAGCGGCCCCGCGTTACTTTGCCTGAAGTATTGCTCCACGATAAAGGAGCCAACTACCGTCAGATGTTAGAGTTGACAAAGGGAAAAGAACCCATAAAGATGGGTGTGGTGCATCCCGTTGATCGGCAACTTTTAAGCTGGGCATTGGAAGCGGCCCAAGCCCGCTTTATTATCCCGACCTTCATTGGGCCAGGGCATAAGATTCGCGCCCTTGCGGAGGAAGCGGGGATAGATATAACACCTTATCAGTTGATAAGTACGGAGCATAGTCATGCGGCGGTGGAGCAAGCGCTTACTTTGGCGCGAGCGGGTGCAGTAGAAGCGTTGATGGTCGGCAATTCCCATATTCAGGAGTTGCTGCGGGAGACCGTAGATAAGGAAAAGGGCCTGTTGACAGGGCGAAGGATTAGCCATACCTTCATTATGGATGTCCCTACTTATCCGCGGCCCCTCTTTATCACCGACGCAGGAATCAACGTTGCGCCGACGTTGGCCCAAAAGCGCGATATTGTTCAAAATGCAATTGAACTTGCTCAGGCCTTTGCAATCAAGTCGCCTAAAGTAGCAATCCTTTCGGCCAGCGAGACGGTCAACCCCAAGATTCAATCTTCCCTCGACGCAGCAGCCCTTTGCAAGATGGTAGATCGGGGACAGATCACGGGAGGGTTAGTTGATGGCCCGCTTACCTTTGACAGTGCCATTTCCGCCGAAGCTGCGACGGCCAAGGGAACCGTCTCGCAAGTCGCGGGGAACGCTGACATCCTCTTAGTTCCCGATCTCGAAGCAGGGACGATGTTGGCCGAGCAATTGGAACATCTCGCTGACGCGCAGTCTATTGGGATCGTTTTGGGTGCAAAGGTTCCCATTGCGGTGCTTCAGCCGACGGATAGCCCCTTGTTAGC
>DCSM01000045.1:657-3272 GCA_002325605.1 Chloroflexaceae bacterium UBA1466 | reverse complement strand
GTTCTATGAAAGTTCCTCTTAGTTGGTTGCGCGAGTTTGTGGAAGTTCCCTTTTCAGGGGAAGAATTAGCCCGCATCTTAACGATGGCGGGGTTGGAAGTTGGCTATGTAACCTACGTTGGGGTGGAAGGTGCAGAATTGCCCTGGGAGCGGGAGAAGATTCTGGTCGCCAATGTTTTAGAGGTTAAACCGCATCCTAATGCTGACCTTTTGGTCTTGGCTGAGGTAGATTATGGAAGTGGCGTACCGCATACGGTAGTTACGGGTGCGCCTAACCTCTTTCCCTACAAAGGTCAAGGGCGGCTGACTTCGCCCTTGAAAGTAGTTTTTGCGAAGGAAGGTAGCAAGCTTTACGATGGGCACAAAGAAGGGAAGGTTCTGGTTACGCTGAAAGGTCGCCCCGTGCGCGGGGTAATGAGCGACGCGATGCTTTGTAGCGAAAAGGAATTGGGCCTCAGCGATGAACACGAAGGGATTTTGATCTTAGAGGACGATGCGCCAGTAGGGAAGCCCCTTTGTGAGGTGATTGGTGAAGTAATCTTAGATATTGACCTTACGCCTAACCTTGCCCGTTGTCTCTCTATTGTGGGAATTGCCCGCGAATTGGCTGCGCTAACGAAGCAACATTTACACCTTCCCAACCCTAAAGTGGAGATGGAAGGTCTACCTATCGCTGAACGGGTAAAGGTAACTATCGAAGATCCAACCCTTTGCCAGCGCTTTACTGTTGGTTTGATTGAGGGAGTTACGATTAAACCTTCCCCCCACTGGATGCAACGGCGGTTGCGCTATGCAGGAATGCGGCCTGTAAACAACATCGTTGATATTTCCAACTACGTGATGCTGGAATGGGGGCAACCGACGCACGCCTTTGATGCGGATAAAGTAGCTGACCAGCACTTGCGGACCCGTCTCGCCCAACCAGGAGAGAAGTTGACTACTTTAGATGGGAAGGAGCGCGAGCTTACTCATCCTTCGATTCCCAATCCGCCCCTTCTGGTCGTTGATCCCGTAGAGTCCTTAGCTCTGGCGGGGGTAATGGGGGGCGAGAAGAGTGAAGTCCGGGAAACAACCACACGGGTCTTGCTGGAAGCCGCGATCTGGGAACCAAAGCAAATTCGGCGGACAGCACAAGCCTTCAAGTTGCCCAGTGAAGCTTCCCGACGGTTTGAAAGGGGGGTGGATATTGAAATCCCTCTCATTGCCCAACACCGTGCTTTAGAGCTTATGCGGACCTTAGCGGGCGGAAAAGTAGCTCAAGGGTTTGTAGATGTTTATCCGCAACCTTGGCAACCTTTGACCTTTAAGCTCCCTCCCAGTGAGATCAAGCGCATTGTTGGGATTCAACTAAGTGCTGTTAAGATCGCTGGTTTGCTGAATGCCCTTGGCTTTGATTGCACCGTGCAAAATGATAAGGGTATGGGGGATATGACGGGCTATAGCGTAAGGATGGGCTTAGACTTAGCGATGGTCTATGTTAAAGTTCCCTCATTTCGGCAAGATGTTACCACGTTAGCCGACCTTTGCGAAGAAGTAGCACGGCTCTATGGCTATGAGCATATTCCCAGGACAATGCTGGCTGAGGAACTACCTTCTGTGGAAGCATACCCTACGCTAGAATTAGAGCAGAAGGTTCGGGATATTTTGGTCGGCTGTGGGTTGTATGAAGCGATCACCTACTCCGTAACAAGTATGGCAACGGTAGGTTTAATTAGCCCGCAAGCTTTGAACCTAACCTACCTCAAGCTTAGTAATCCTCTTTCGCCAGAGCGGGAATACTTGCGGCAAAGCTTGCTCCCTACATTGCTGGAAGCTTTAGCTTTCAATCTGCGGGAGCAGGAGCGAGTTTCGCTCTTTGAAGTAGGGAAAGTCTTTCTACCTCGCGCTACTTCAGAAGCCGAAGATGCTGAGTGGTTCTTACCAACTGAAATTCGGCGGTTGGGCATCGTCATGGCTGGGCAACGTTCTTCCCTCAATTGGCAAACAAAGGCTCCAACGCAGGAATTGGACTTCTTTGATCTGAAGGGAGTCATCGAAGCTTTACTTACCCGTTTAGGTTTTCGGGAAGGGATCAGCTACCTTACCCTTGAAGATGACGAGCGGTTTCATCCTGGGCGAGCAGCGCGGCTGGAGCTTCAGGTGGGGGGCAAAAAAATCTTACTTGGGGTGATGGGAGAATTACATCCCGACCTTTGCGAACGCTTAGAGTTACAAGTCCCCAGAGCTTTAGCCGCCGAATTAGAACTGGATACTTTGTTGACCTTAGCACAACCTTTGAGCTACCGTACCATTTCCCGCTACCCAGCGACGGTGCAAGATTTGGCCATCGTTGCGGGGAAAGACGTTCCCGCTGTAAAGGTCGCCCAGGTAATTCGGAAGGGCGCAGGCCCAATGTTGGATTCCCTGACCTTGTTTGACCTCTATAGTGGGCCACAAGTAGGGGAAGGAAAGCGCAGTTTGGCTTACCGCCTTACCTTCCGGCTGCCAGACCGTACCCTTACAGATAGTGATTTGGTGAAGGTACGGGGGAAGATCATCAAGCTCCTGGAACGGGAGATTGGGGCAACTATACGAAGTTAGGGGAATGAAGTGAAGTAAGGGAGGCCTTTGCGGTCT
>DCSM01000045.1:0-605 GCA_002325605.1 Chloroflexaceae bacterium UBA1466 | reverse complement strand
AGACCGCAAAGGCCTCTATTCGCATGGTCGTTTGCTTTTTTGCAGACTTGTGGTACAATGTGGCCACTGGGCTTGCTCGGCAGCCCCAGCTTCGGCCCAAACTAACAACCCGCTTGAGCATGGGCAGCCTAAAGGGTTGTTGTTAAAAATCGCGTTTGGTTGTAATATTGACCCAAAGGAAAAGCGGGCTGGTTAGCTTGAATTTGGCAACTCTACTAACCACCCGCCCCATGCAAATCGGCTAAAGCCCTAAGCCCTTCCATAAGGAGGAGGCTCCAACCGTCTGCAACCTAACAACTTGTTTTTGTTTTTCAGGTCGCCCTTATTATAGGGGAAAACATGGCAAATGTCAAGAATCCTTTAGATGAAGAGTCAAGCTCACCCACCGAACTCCAGCCGCGCATTATCTCAATTGCGATAGACCTCTCAATTCTTGAGTCTAAGCAATTTTCAGGATCCGCGAAACTGGCCTACATCGGCGCTCTAATTGCCCAAAGCCAGGGCTTCTCTCCTAATGCGCGAGGTTTCTCAACCAGAGTCGCGCAGGCAATTGGGGGCTACCCAAGCAAGGTATCGCGCTATTTGAGGCCAATTGGCCCCATTGA
>DCSM01000154.1:18563-25394 GCA_002325605.1 Chloroflexaceae bacterium UBA1466 | reverse complement strand
GCGCGGGGCGCGTCGCGCCCCGCGCCCCACCTTCCCCAAATTCTTAGCTTCGCAAAGCTGCTTCATAAACCTGCATCAAAGGTATTCCATGCTTTCGGGCAAGAGCCGCACAATCTTCATACTCTGGGTTTCTTGCGATAATTTCTCCTTCCCAAAGTTTCTGCTTCACACGTACTTCACCCCAAGGGGTTTGCACAAAGATCAGCTTCCGGTCAGCGACTACGCGCTCCATGGTTTGCCAACGAAGTCCAAAGGTCGAGGTTTCACAAAGAATGAAGGTCGCAAACTTTTCCAAACTAGCAGGTGGTACGAGACAGCTTAATTGGATCCCAGGCCTTCCCTTCTTCATCGTAAGGGGAATGGCCCAAGCATCTAAAGCACCGATCTTGAGCAGACCTTCAATAACATACGCAATAACTTCACCCGTTGAATCATCAAGGTTACAACGGATTTCAACAACTTCTTCCTTCACTTGCTCAAATTTTGGCGGTTTGGGTGAGAGAGAAGGGTCAAAAGCTTCCCCAAGCCAGACCCTTAATCCATTCAGACGGGGATAACTTCGTTGCCCAAACCCGTAACCTACTTGCTGAAGCTTCAGAGAAGGTTGCTCAAAGGTTGCAAACTCAGCGAGCAAAGCGGCAGCAGTTGGGGTAAGTAATTCCCCTTCACTAAGGCCTGCTTCAACGGGAGCGTTTACTTCAGCCAGCAGAGCTAAAGTTGCGGGAGCAGGAGCAGGTAAAAGACCGTGTTGGGTCATAATCCAGCCCCTGCCCAAAGGTAAGACTGAAGCATAAACCTTTTCAATGTTGAGCAAGTCAAGGGCGGCACAGACCCCTACAATATCCACCAGACTATCTACGGCCCCGATCTCGTGAAAATGAACTTCCTCAATTGGTACGTTATGCACCTTTGCTTCGGCCCGCGCCAACCGTTGAAACGTACCCAAGGCCCAAGCGCGAGTGCGGGAAGGGAGTGAACTTGTCTCCAGTAAAAGCCGAATATCGGCCCAAGTACGAGAAGGTTGTTCCCCTTCCACTTCTACTTCTACTTGCCCACCCACGATATGATGCTGTACTACTTGCTGATACTTCAGCCTATAGCCCCTTAAAGGTAAAGCTTGCAAGACTTCCTCAAGGGCCGCTTGCTTCAAACCCGTATGCAGAAGACTAGCCAGCAACATATCGCCTGCTGCGCCATGAAAACAATCAAAGTAAGCAACGCGCATTTGGTCTTCGTTTCCTTTCCAGCCTTACTTAGACCTGAATAGTCACAATCGTTAAGTCATCGTGAGGTTCAGCAGCCCCAACAAAGGTCGAGAGTGTTTCGCGCAAATAAGTAAGCATAGCTTGGGCATTGCTACTCTTAGAGGGAGCCAGCGTTATAGCCTTCTCAAGGCGCTCAAACCCAAACATCTCGCCCGCTTCGTTTTTCGCTTCAACAACCCCGTCGCTAACAAGGATAATAAAATCACCTTTGGTCAGGGAGTAAGTAAAGGTTTGGTAGCCCAGTTTACTGCCCAACCCGTGCCCTAGCGCAAAACCTCCTACTTCGGCCCAGACAAGTTCGCCCGCTGCCCGCCGGAGGTAGGGGGGAATCCCACCCGCATTGACAAAGATCAGTTCTCCCGCTTTAGGCAAGGTGGCTAAAGGAGAAGAAGGTTGCGGCGGGACAATTTCAAGGTAACAAAGGGCACAGTTTTGGCTACAGGATTTGGTGTACATTTGCATAGCTTCATCAAGGTAGGCAATCCGCTCCGCTGGGGAGAAGGGCAAATGGAACGTTGTGTCAAAGAGGGAAAGACTCGCCGCCATCAGCAAGGCGGCGGAGACCCCTTTGCCCGAAACATCGCCCACCGCTACCGCATACTTTCTTTGCTGCGGCGCAAAAGTATGGTGGGCATAGAAATCGCCCCCAACGCTCTGGGCCGGCATATTGTAGCAAACAATCTCTAAATCTGGATAGTTCGGTTGCGCGGCGGGCAATAAACTAGCTTGAATCTTGTAGGCTAATGTTATTTCAGCAGAAAAACGAGTATTCAAAGTCTTCAAATGCTCATTGACCTGCAAAAGATCAGCTGTCCGCGCCGTAACCCTAAGTTCTAACTCTTCATTGACCTTGCAAGCCTGCTCCAGAGCCGCCGCTTTCTCTTTTTTCATTTGGTTAATCTGATCCGTCATTCCTAAAGAAAAGAGAACAGTCTGCGAGACAATCCCTAAACGAACACTTTGTTCCGTAAAAAAATTCGCAGGAAGCAGGCCAAGTTGCGACAAAATATAGATTGAACCACTAATGCCGATCAGACTCCAAGCGATCACAAAGTAACGGGCAGGATAATAGCCTTTGAGCCAAGAGATAAAACCTATTCCAATGCCAATGATGATCGTTAGTAAAACAAAGATATTGATATATTGCACGATGGTTTGGTAGTTAATGCCAAAGGTTAAAAGAATCAAGATGCCCCAACCAAGCTTGATTCCGGCCAGAATCTGGTCTATTCTAGGATTACGCTCTTTGGTTCGGAGGAAGCTTGAAGCGAAATAAGTTACAGAAAAGAGAGAGATCTCCAGAAAAAGAATCAAAGAGATATTATTCCACCAAACCCACTGCGGCCAAAGATATTGACTAGCTAGGCCATCTTTTGTAAACTGGTGTAAACCGAGACAAGCAACATAGCAAACATAGTATAAATAGCAACTTT
This sequence comes from Chloroflexaceae bacterium UBA1466, assembly GCA_002325605.1. GTDB lineage: Bacteria > Chloroflexota > Chloroflexia > Chloroflexales > Chloroflexaceae > UBA1466. The sequence continues at coordinate 22,696 of DCSM01000154.1, read as the reverse complement.
CGCGCAGGGGGATGTAAAGGGCAAGGTTATAGAGAACCATGATGAACAAAAAACCATAATACAACCCAAAGATAAATTGCTGCTGCGCGAGATATTGGGCAAAAACTTCAGGTTCCCACAGCGATAGCTGAATGCCCAAGCTCTCAGTACTTTTGAATTGGAAATAGAGCGTTTTCTCGCTTTTTGGGGCAAGAGTTAGCTTGAAAATAGGAAACCGATAGGGAATCTCACGTGAAGTAAAAGGAAGAGCATCGCCTGTTTGCTTCACATTAAATTTTGAATTTGCATTTTTCGCTGTTTGCGGAAGGTATAAAACCACTAAATCAGTGTAGGGATAATCTATGCCTAAACGCCAATCCCTTGTTTGCGCTGTTTCATTTTTGATCCTGATGCGGGCCCAATAGGTTGCAGTAGTAAGCCCAAAGTTTGGGATGTCTTCCTGACTGGCCACAAACTTGGTTGCCAAAAGAGGGGAAGTAACATCAGCGATTGTCCAGCGACTTTCCTTATCTTCCAGATATTCTAAATGTTTGCCAAGGTGATATTCGCCTTGTGAATCTGTCAGAATCAAAGGATTTTGAGCAAAAGTTGTTTGTGGCGATCCTAGCCAACAACTAAGTAACAACAAAACCAGCAAGAAACTGTGCTTGAAAACCCTTTGCTTGCTTGGCTTACGAAACATTTAGTTTTAGCTTTCTCTTGATAATTCACTAATTAGGCCCTCAAGCTCCCCCGAAAAACCGCAAAGTCAAGCGCAACCGTTCCTCTAAATCGGGGGGCGCATCGAGCGGGAGAGCAGCTACCGCTTCGTTAGCTTCATTAGCACTATAGCCTAAATTGACTAGAAGGTCAAACAATTCTTGATTGACCGTCAACGCAGCGGGCGAAGAAGTAGCAGTGCTGGGCAGACCTTTGAGATCGAGTTTATTTTTGAGTTCCAGGGCCAACCGGGCCGCCGTTTTCTTCCCAATCCCAGGGATTCGGGCCAGACGGTTAAGGTCATCGTGAGCTACGGCCAAGCGAAGTTCGGCGGGCGCAATGAAGGAAAGGAGATTCAAAGCTCCTTTGGGCCCGATTCCCGTTACCCCCAACAGCGTTGCAAAGAGGGAACGTTGCTCCGTCGTCGTGAACCCATAAAGGGTCAGCGCATCTTCGCGGACAACCAACAAAGTCTGCATAAAAACCGTTCCCCCAATTTCCCCCAAACTACTTAACACGGGCCGGGGAGCGTAAATGAGATAGCCAATTCCGCCCGTTTCTACAACCAGGTGGTCGGGGCCAATCTCGATTAAGATGCCTCGGAGCGAAGTAATCATCGCGGTTTAACCTTCTTTTTGGCAAGAGTGCAAAGCTATGCTACTATAACACAAACGCTAATCTAAAGGAGTATTTCCAATGGCTGATTATACCTATTTGACGCTGGCGATTCAAGAGAAGGTTGGGACGGTCACGCTTAACCATCCCCCTGCTAACGCCCTCAATGCCGACATGCTCGACGAACTTGGCTCACTCCTCGACGAGATTCTTATCTCGTCTGACGTGAAGGTCTTGCTTATCACGAGTGGTTTAGAACACGGTCTACTTGCGGGAGGTGATATTGCAACCTTTGCCAAGATCACAAGTGTCCAGGAGATGTTGGAATATATCGTTTTGGGGCAACAAGTATTTACTAAACTTGATACTTTGGGCATCCCAACCATCGCTGTAATCAATGGAACGTGGGTCGGAGGGGGCTTAGAATTGGCTTTGGCCTGCGATATGCGCTATGCGGCGGATACGGCCCTTCTTGGTTTGCCCGAAATCGGGCTAGGGTTGATCCCTGGCTGGGGAGGGACGCAAAGGTTGCCCCGTGTGATTGGGCGCAGTCGGGCCATGGAAATGATTTTGACGGGTGATGTGATCACGGCCCAACAAGCTTCAGTGATTGGGCTGGTCAATCAGGTTCTTCCCGCTGCTACTTTGCTCCAGGAGGCCCAAACGACGGGAAAGAAAATTGCTGCCAAAAGCAAGTTTGCTGTGAAGGGGGCCCTTCAAGCGATTGCCGATGGTGCAGAGTTACCCATGGAGTATGGTTTACAGACTGAGCAAAGGGTCTTTGAAACCATCGGCATTACCGAGGATATGCGCGAGGGAGTCCAAGCCTTTCTGGAGAAGCGGCCCCCCATTTTCAAGGATAAGTAAAATTAGCCCAAACCACCCCAACGTAACGCGGTAGCACTCCAGGTATAACCCGTCCCTGCACCCGCCACTACGATTAGATCACCTTCCTGCAACTTCCCTTGCAGCGCCGCAAGTTTGAGGGCCAAGGGCTGGTCGACGGATTGAATGTGCCCATATTCATCTAAGTAGAAGGATTGCTCAGACCGTAAGCCCAAAGCAGTCAAGATTTCTTGATGGAAGGAAGGTTTCATGTGCGTGATCAAGAGGAAAGCAAGTTCTTTCTGAGTTGCCCCACTTCGCTCCACCGCTTCCTTGATCACCTTCACGAAGTTGGGAAGCGAAACTGCGCCCAACCGTTCCCGCATCTCCTCTAATCCCAACACATCAAGTTGATGTAATCCCTGGCTAATGGTCTCGCTTGTGGGGGGATGTAAAGTTCCCCCACCTGGCATTACTACTGCTTCGCTAAAGGAACCATCAACCATGATTGAGGATTCAAGCAAAGTATTCTTTTCATACCCTCGCCGCAGCAAGATCGCTGACCCTCCGGCCCCAAAGTTAAACATGAAGCGCGTCCTGGGGTTCTGATAACTTACCAGATCATTCTCCCGCGCCGCCGAAACCAAAAGGACATTCTTTAGCTGCGGGTCACTCCGCATCTGGTCACGGGCTACTTTAAGTGCAATTGGGGTTCCCGCACAAAGCGCATAGATTTCATACGCATACGCATTCTTTGCCCCAATTAAAGCTTGAATTTTTGCCGCCGCTGACCAGACAAAGTAATCCTTATATTCGCTCCCGTGATAGATGATCAAATCAACTTCAGAAGGGGAAAGGTTAGCTTCCTCTAATGCTTGCAAGGCCGCCTTGGCCCCCATTTGAGAAGCGTGATCTTCAGGCCCCGCGACATACTTCTGCCGAATCCCTAGCTTCTCGATAACAACTTGCTCTGGGATTCCCGTTTTGGCAGCTACTTCTGCTGCGGTCTCAACCCGTGAGGGAAGGTACGTTCCAATAGCCACGATTCCAATAGGTGGTGCTTCCATATTTTATTGCCTTACTGTTCCAATGCGATACAGCCACAAGGTTAGGGCTGACCACGCGAGATACCCATAGAAAAGGATAATACTTCCACGAACAAAGCGATTTTTATCCCAAAGGTCATCGAGAAGGTCGGCGCTGGCGATAGTGAGGAAGGGGATGAGGACAAAGAAGTGTTTATCAACCATCGAGACCTTTGCCCCAAGGAAGAAAAAGATAAACATTATGCCTAACCAAGCGGTTAGGGCCGTCCAGAAGATAATTCGCTCTGCCAACTTCTCATCCCTCAATGAAATTCCCCTCGCGGAGTCCACGGCTTTAGCCGTGACCCAACAGCTAAAGCTGTTGACTCCGAGGGAAAAGAGCTTGGGTTTCAGCCTATTTGATTCCAAATCCAGGGATTTCATAGCAGAGGAAAAGAAGGGATTATACTTCCCCACCCAAATACAACTTAGCACGAGGGGAAGAGCCAGACCGTAGTACCAAAGCCGTGTATGCCTTGCAAAGTAGGCCACAAAAGGTTCGCTTCCTTTTCCTGCAACTTCTGAACTATTCCCCAGCGCTTGCGTAAAGTAGGGGATTGTTCTCTCAACGATGGGCCCGATATATTGCCCATAGTAGACCACGATGGCTAGAGTCGCCGCGATAAAGGTCGCAAGCCAAAGGGGCTTTAGCCCAATATGAAGGTCTTTACTTTGGGGTTTGCGCCAAGTGATTAGCCAAAGGAGCAAGGTAAAGAAGATAAGGAAAAGGGCTTGAAAGATTCCTGCAACGGTGTAGAAGAGGAACGTTGCAAGTAAGAGGAAGGTTAGGATGCTAAAGGGAAGAGGTCGCCTAAGTTTTTGCCAACCAATGACGATAAAGGTTGTGGTAATGCAAATCCACCATAGCCCAAAGGTTGTTGGAAGGTTGCCCCAAGAATGCAAAAGGAA
>DCSM01000154.1:18295-18416 GCA_002325605.1 Chloroflexaceae bacterium UBA1466 | reverse complement strand
CGACTACTGTCTAGCAAGGCACTGAATTGATGCCCCGTCTGCTCTAAGGCCCAGGGAAATAGCGCAAAGCTTGTAGCGAAGATGTGAAAGTAGGGCGAGTAGGGAATGACAGGTTTATTTT
>DCSM01000154.1:14456-18146 GCA_002325605.1 Chloroflexaceae bacterium UBA1466 | reverse complement strand
ATCAATCCCAATGAAGTAGGGATAAAGCATTCCCCCCGCTTTAAGCCAATAGCCAAGGAGAAAGATCAGGATGAAAGCATGAAGGGTAGAAGGGCTAAGTGCTATTCCCGCAATTTGACAAAGCTTAGGGAGAAAGGTCTGCAAGATTAGAAGCAGCCCAAGACTCCAAAGGGCAAGCAGAGCCAAGCTAGGAAGCATAAAACTTGTGGGGAAGCGATAGTTAATGATGGCCCAAACGCCGATTAGCCCGATGCCTCCCGTCCCCAATGTTGCCCAAAGTAAAGCTTTGGTTTGTCCTTCTAAGAGCGTTCTTAGACAGAAAGCAATGGTCAGCATGATTGCCAAGCAGGAAAGTAAAGCTTGCCATGGTGGGAGCGGGAAACCACCTTTTAAGGGCGCAACCTCTACTTTCGTTACCAATAGCCCCAGCGGGCGCGGGTCAGTAAAAGTTGCAGAGCGCAAAGTAAGCGTAAGGTCGCCCCTTCCCATTTCCTTCGCAGGCACAAGGAATTGATACTTTCGCAAATGGTTAGCTTCTGGGAAACTTCCCAGTAAAGCTTCATTAGCAAAGATTTGAGCTTGCAAAGGCCGATGATCAGGATGTTCAATGATTCCCGCAACCTTTACCAGCCACGCCCCGCTTCCTAAGCCTGGCAAGTTGACCTTACTTTCCTCCCGTGTCCAGCGATAAGTACGCGCAGGCTCAAAGGTTACTTTATCCACCAACCCCAATGGTGGATTTTCTTCGCCCGCTAAAGCAGGGACAAGTTCCAAAGTAAGCTGCTCAGATTCTGCAAGGTCAGCGGGAATGAAGGCCAAGAACTGCCGCGAATCACTGCGGGGAATACTTACCCGTTTTCCATTGACCGTCAAAGCCAGACCGTCTAAGATTTCAGCGGGCTGGGAAGGATCCGCTTGAATAAGCGCCAGCCAATCTCCTGACCTTCTTCCAGGCAAAGTAAGCTGGCGTTGTTCCTTCGGCCAAACCGCCGTTTGACCTTCCCCCGCGCTGTCTACTTCACGGGCATGAAAATCTTGCAAGAAGGCAGCGTCAGGGTAATCCCCTACCGCAATCGCTAGGGAAGGGCGAAAGGTATAGGCACAGACTGTCGCTAAGACGGTCAGCGCCGCCACTAAAAATAGAAATTGTCTCATAGCTTGCATTGTACCAAAAAAAGCGATTTGTGCAATGTGCTATAATTCCTGCATTGGAAACGCAATGCTAATCTTTAAGGAGCATTTTGATGCGAACAATTCAGCTTTTTCAGCTTGGGTTGGGCAATGTAGGGCAGGCGTTGGCGCGCCAAATTCTGGCTCAGAATCAGCATCTGGCGACGCGGTATGGTTTTTCTTTGAGTTATCGAGGCTTGGTGGAGCGGAGCGGAGTCGTTCACACGGGGCAGGAATTAGCCCCAGCAACCGTCGAAGCGGCTTTGGCAAAGATGCAAGCTCGCCAACCTCTCACCGACCTTGCGGAGGGGAAATCCGTTCCAAATTGGTCAACCCTTCTCCCTTCAGAACCTTGCATCATCATTGATGTAACGGCTGCTGATGGGATGGAAGAACCTTTGACAGCGGCAGTGGCGGAAGGTCATCGCGTCGTTTTGTCTAACAAACGGCCCCTTGCAGGCCCTTATCAAACCTTCTGCGCTTTGACGGGGAAAGGGGCAACGCGCTATGAGGCGACGGTAGGCGCAGGCTTGCCCATTATCAATACGTTGCAAAACTTGCTGGATAGTGGGGATACTTTGACGCGGATTGAAGCCAGCGTAAGCGGGACGTTGGGCTACTTGTGTAGTGCGCTTGAAGAGGGAGAAGCCTTTTCAACCGCCGTGAAATTTGCTCGCAGCAAAGGGTGGACAGAGCCTGATCCTCGTGACGATTTGAGTGGGAAGGATGTTGCCCGTAAAGCTTTGATCCTTGGCCGGACTTGTGGCTTTCCCTGGGAAATTGACCAAGTTCCCAGCGAACCTTTATTCCCTTCCTCCCTTGCTCCTTTGACCGTGGCCGAGTTTATGGAGCGGCTTACGGAAGTGGATGCGGAAGTAGCCAAACGGTTCGCGCAGGCCAAGGCCCAGCAGAAGGTCTTGCGCTATGTGGCGACGGTTACGCCAGAGGGTGCAAAGGTCGGCTTACGGGAGTTTCCCCTTGCTCACCCGATGGCAGCTTTGCGGGGGCCTGACAACCTCTTTGTCTTCACGACGGCCCGCTATACTGAGCAACCTTTGGGGGTCCGGGGGCCAGGAGCAGGGCTGGAAGTAACGGCAGCGGGTGTGCTTGGCGACATCATCGCGGCGGCACGGGAAATGTAAGAAGGTTTACTTACAAGCCTGGCAGGCCTTGCAAGCTTGTCAGGCTTTTGGTTAAAAAGGAAACCTCATGTACCAACGCGCTCTCACGAAGAACACCCTCTTCTACGGAGATAACCTCGACATTTTACGCCAATATGTCGCCGCCGAAAGCATTGATCTCATCTACCTTGACCCCCCTTTCAACTCTAATCGCAATTATAATGTACTGTACAAAGAGGAAAACAGTAACAGGCAAGATGCCTGTTCTACCCTCAAAGCCTTTGAGGACATTTGGCATTGGAACCATGATACAGAAGAGCAATATCGAGCTTTAGTCGCTCGCAGAGCGAAGCTAGGGACTTTGTTGGAAGCTTTAGTAAGCGTAAACGGGCGCAATCAGATGACGGCCTATTTGATCATGATGGCGATTCGGTTAGTAGAATTGCATCGCGTGCTAAAACCAACGGGAAGTTTATATTTGCATTGCGACCCTACCGCGAGTCATTACTTGAAGTTGCTTTTGGATTGCATTTTTGGCGCAGACAACTTCAGAAATGAGATTGTATGGGAAAGGACAAGGAGTATCAAATCTTCTCAATTCAAGGATAAGAAACTAAGTGTAAATTCAGATAGTATCTTATTCTACACAAAGTCAGGGAGCTATGTTTTTAATAGCGATGCGATAAAAGCGCGGTTTACGGAAGAAGAAATTGCAAAGCGCTACCCCTTTGCTGATGAGAAAGGTAGATTTACCAAAAGCCCGATCTTCAGATCAATGTCTATGGGGGAGCGGCCAAACTTATGCTACGAATATAAGGGAGTTAGAAATCCAAATCAGGCTGGCTGGAAGGTTTCGCTGCCAAAGCTAATTGAAATTGAGAAACAGGGGGACTTGGGGTGGAGTAAAACGGGGATCCCCTTTAGAAAATATCGCCCAGAACAGACCAAAGGCTTCAAGCTTACCAATATCTGGACTGACATCGAGATGACAAGCGGAGCGGAGCGTCTCGGCTATCCGACGCAAAAGCCCGTGGCCCTTTTAGAGCGCATTCTCCAAGCTAGTAGCAACCCTGGCGACGTGGTACTTGACCCATTTTGTGGCTGCGGGACGGCAGTTCATGCCGCCCAAAAGCTAGGGCGCATTTGGGTTGGCATTGAAAAATTGCCCTTAGCAATTGAGTTGATAAGAAAGCGTTTGTCTGCTACCTTTAAGCTTGAAGCTAAGGAAGATTACGCTTTGCTTGAAGCATTTGCAACAAGTTCAACCTAGCGGTGGGGCTTGCTTGGGGGAATAGGAAGGGGCAAGCCAAAACCTTTGCTTCGAAAGATTGAAAAGGAGAGGGGCAAAATAATTTTCAGAAGGAAGTTAGGTGAAATGCTAGATACGTATCTTTGGAAG
>DCSM01000154.1:8288-14354 GCA_002325605.1 Chloroflexaceae bacterium UBA1466 | reverse complement strand
GTATCTTTGGAAGTGCTAGATACCAGGTAGCCCTTCACGGTCTGGTAGAATTCCAAATTCCTTTGCTTTTGTTCAGCCAAGTTAGCAACTTAGGTCGAGAGGAAACCATCATGTACCAAATGAATTCTTGGTTGTCAACTAGCAATCACGGTAGGAGTATTATGTTTGCAAGCAAACAACAAGTCCCAGAACAAATCGCTCATGCTGTGCGCCAAGAAATCGCTTATTGGCGCGAAACAGTTTTTTCCAAGATAAGCCGGATCATCTTCTTTGTGATGATTCCCTTGTGGCTCTGTTGGGTTATCCCCTTTATTTTTCTCTATCATCTCTATGCTTTTCTCTTTCTTGGTGTTTTCAATAGTATCACCCTCGGCATCATTGCTTTTGCCCATACCATTCCCTTTGTATGGCGTGTCAGAATCTTGTTGCTGCTTACCTACCTAAATGGAACACTGTGGTTTCTATCAGCAGGATTGCTCGGTGTGGGTCGTATCTATTATATCCTGCTCATTGTTTTTAGTATCATGTTTCTCAACCACAAAGAAGCGGTGTTCTTTTGTGCATTAAGTCTTGTCACCATGGGCATAATGCTTCTCGGCTACCACATTGGATTTGTGCCTATGCCCGTCAAAGCCCTAGACCGGAGCTTTGACCCAATGACACTCGGCAGCAGTTGGATAGCTCAAAGTATTGGGACTGGATTTGTTGGAAGTATCATCTTTTTGAGTATCAAGACGATACAGCAAAGTTTGCAACGGGTCTATACACATCAAGCAGAACTCCAACAGCTTAATGCCGAATTAGAACAACGTATCGCCGAACGTACAGAATCATTAACCCAAACCAACAATGCCCTTCAGCAAGAAATATACGAACGGCAACAAGCCGAACAGCGTATGCTTGAGCAAGAACGCGCTGTCAGTATCTTACAAGAACGCGAACGACTAGCACGTGAACTCCACGATAACTTCGGACAAGTCTTGGGGTATGTCAATACGCAAACCCAAGCGATTCAAAAACTGCTTGAGTACAACGACCAGACCGCAGCACAAATACTCTTGGAGCATATCGTGACGACAGTCCAACATACCAGTCTGGACATCCGCGACTACATTCTAGGGGTCCAAATTGGCACGAAGATGCCCTTTATAAACAAGCAAGAGTTTACCGCCCATTGGGTTGTCCAGAGCATCAACACCTACGTATCCCAATTTCAGCAGATCCACAACATTGCAATCACCTTCACCACCTCGTCCAATCTGCAATACAAGCGACTCATTCCTACGATTGAGCTACATTTATTGAGCATTGTCCAAGAAGCCCTCACCAATGTGCGAAAACACGCTCAGGCAACCCAGGTTGAAATAAGATTGGACTATAGGACAGATTCATTGATTTTGTGTATACAAGACAATGGACATGGTTTTTGCTCATCACCCAATGCTCCCCCACTCTTGCCCGATGGGAGCGGCTTCGGACTGACTAGTATCCGGGGACGTGTTTCAGATATGGCGGGCACACTTGAAATAACATCCTGTCCTGAATGTGGCACCCATCTGCATATTACGCTACCACTCCAGCAACAACACTTCCAGCACGAACAATCCTCTCCAAAGCATGCCATACGGGTGCTGCTGGTAGATGATAACGATCTTTTTCTCTATGGCCTACACCATCTCTTAACCGTCCACGGGTTTCAGGTGGTTGGTACGGCGAGGAATGGAAAAGAAGCGGTAGCGCAAGCCCATGCCCTGAACCCAGATGTTATCTTGATGGATGTCAATATGCCAGAAAGTGATGGATTAGAGGCAACACGGGTCATTACCGCTGCTCTGCCTAAGATACAAATTGTGATGTTGACTGTTTCGGATGATGATACGCACCTCTTTGAAGCGATTAAATATGGTGCTACAGGCTACCTCCTCAAGAGTTTGCACCAGGAGGAATTGTGTAAGCTGCTGCTCGGTTTGCGTCACGGGGAAGCACTCTTGTCGCCGGGGCTGGCAGCGCGTATTCTCCAAGAATTTGCACGGGATACCACACCCCCGCAGCCAGTTGTTCTGACCGACCACACCAAAGCAGACGAGGAAAAGCAGGTAATGCTTAGTGGTTTCTTGACAATGAAACAAAAAACCATCCTAATGTTGCTGGTGCAAGGGTATCGTCAATATGATATAGCCACCCGATTGGATTATAGTGAGCGGACATTGCGGCGGCAGATCACCAAAATTATTGCTACCTTGCATGTGAAAAACCGCCAAGAAGCTATTGCCTATGCGTACCAAAAAATGGAAGATGGTACTTGGACATTGCCCGCAGATTATGATGATGTATGATCGACAATGGAAGGAAGCAGCAGTAGTGGCAAAAATGGTAGTGCTTTTTCAGTGTTTCGCTAGAACATTCTAGTTTTTGGCGAAGATGTCCACTTTCTGTCCGCTTTTTGTCCCCAAGATGGCCGCTTTTTGCTTGCAATGAGAAATGGTTTTTTTGTATAATAAAAGGAACTACCAAAAGTAATTTTTAGAACTTTTCATAAGCTATCATCATACATACTGAGCTTGCTTCGCATACAAGGACAGTTGGTTTCGAGAAGGAAAGTAGCACAAGAGAATTGTCTTATTTGGTTACGATTACGGTATCAATCTTGAGTTTGGAACGAAAAGGAAGTTGGAAAGTGTGGTTGGCGGAAATGGCAGCATATCGGCAAGCGGTATCTCGTGTTGTTTGGGGCGTTACTTATTCCCTAAGGAAGTTGCAAAATATGAGGACGAACAATTTATCAGCAAGTGCGAAACGCACTCGTGGTTGGCGGAAATGGCAGCATATCGGCAAGCGGTGTCTCGTGTTGTTTGGGGTGTTACTTATCCCTTTGCTCATGTTTGGGCAACCACAAACCCCACCCCTTGCGCCACCGGTGCAAGCGGCACCCTCGGTGCAAGCCACCACACGGAAAGTTGACGTTGAAGTAAACTATGGTTCCATACAATCTCCACAGTTTGGGGAAACGTATGACATAACGAAAGCATGGGAAATCCAACAGTATGTTGGCAATCAATGGCAAAAGGTCATTGGAGATAGTAGAGGAAATACGTCAACAAAACCTGCAAATTACGTTGCTAACCTAGAACTAGGCGCCCAGTATCGGTTTGTCGCAACATCTACGAAGAGTGTTGGTTGGCCTGGTGTAGGTGAGTGCAGACCACGATGTGCTTCTGGTGGATGGTTTCACCTAACGGTAAACAGTAGCCCTATCTTGAGCTATGTGCCGGTCAACGCACAAGAAGTCATTCGTGAGTTTACCATTCCTGGCAACGATGTTGCGTGTGCGTCGGGCTATGTGCCTCCCAAAAAAGTACGGATGCAACGGCTCGATCAGGTCTTCTTGCCCTATCGAGATAAAGACCGCTTGTTGAAAGCGGCAACGATAGATTTCAAAGATTCTTCAGAAGGGAACTATCGTACCTTTTCGACAAACAACGCAAAAATTAGTGGCTATGCAGCAAGTGGCTACTCCTTGAATATTGCCGCAACAACGGCCTATTTGGTGGGAAGCACCTCATCGGATGCCCAACGGGTGTTTGTCTACATTGATGGTGATGAACAGGTTTATGGGCAAGTTGATGACAATGATGCCGTCAAGTTGCCGGGCAAAACAGATGCCGTCGCCATAGCAACTGGGCGCATATTCCCCGGCGAGGAGCGTGAAGCGGCAGTCGCAGCCTATGTAGACCATAGTAACGACAAAGAAATAACCCTGTCCCTTATCACCAAGGAAGATACGAAAGGGCGCTTTCTGTCGCAGCGTTTCAGTATTCAAGCCAGTGGCGCAGGTGTCAAGGTAGCCATCGGCGATGTCAATGGTGATGGTCGCTATGACGATATTATCGTCGTATGGGAAGGTTCAAATGACTACCAAGTTGGTTGGTTTACATGGAACGCAGAAAAAAGTTCTTTGGTCAACAAAAAAGTCTATGCTGTTGCCTATAATGGGAGTCGTAAATATGATTATGGGCTTGCGGTGGGAGACTTTATGGGCTTGGGAGCCGACCAAGTGGCTCTTGTCACCAGTGGCGATAATAAACTCCACATCCACCTGCTCCAAGGCAAAACAGACTATAGCCTTGAGGAAGCCGTAACCTACAATGATTCTTCGTCCAAAACGCAGCGTGTTGCGGCGAAAGCCGCTGACGTAGACGGCGACTTGTATAGCGATTTGGTGATTGCCAATGCCTATACCAATGACAGCAAATTGCTCGTTCGGGTCTATGCGTTTGATGGTATAAACCATACTGCTGATACAGCAAACTTTGTCAATGTCCAGCAAGGTGTCACGTATCAGGATAACAATGAAGCCAACGTGACTCCACAATTTGATCAAACCAGCGTGACGCACATCTCGCTTGGTGTAGGGTCACTGAACGCAGACACGTTGGCTGATATTGTCGTAGGATACAAAGTGGGAGAGAGTGAACTGCGCCTTGGTACCCTGAAGTATGAGAAACCAGCGGGCAAGACCTATGCGAAGGTAACAAAAGTTACTTCCAATATTCTTGCGGATAAACTCACGAATGGTAATGCTGCTGGTGAGGCGGTTACTGTGGAGCAATTAGCTGTCGGAGATATGTTTGGGTCTTCAACCTTTGCCACATTAGATACGAACAAAGGGTGTACCCAAATGCATGAGACCAAAATCTCGATGGTCTTGTTTGCCCCCCCAACTTGGCGCAACGCAGATGGTAGCATATTGGAAGGGATCTATGACGGTGACGACAATGATGGCGAATTTGGGATTAGTTATTCTGAAACCCAAGATCAGAGTACAACGAGGGGGAAATCATTCCAAACTGAGTTTGACCGAACTTTCACTGTGGGGTATCAGTATCAAGACCCCATCACTGCGTCGGGTGGCTCAGTGCGGGCTGAATTTGGGGTGCATGGCAGTGTTGGAAAGAGTAAAGAGAACACCGAATCGGTCAGTGGTGGCACAACATTGCAAGCAATCAATGATGGAGCCGTCTTCTACAAACCACGCACCAGCGAATGTTATCGGTATACCTTTGATGGCACCTCGTTATCGTCTAGTGGCAAGACAAGTGAACCGTTTGTCCACTGTCGCATTGCGGGGTATGAGCCTGCTACCGCCAGCGAGTTTTCTGATTGGTATGCAACTTCATTTCAGACGAGCAATCGTGATTGGATAGATGTTCGCCACGCATTGCGACCCTTTTTCGGCAATGCGGGAATGGATAGAGACCCTGATGTTTCCCAATTCCCTACCGATGGACCCTATAGTGATTCCAATTTACCATCCAACATTGACAACCTTGTTGCCAGCGAGAAAAAACTGCTGTGGCGTTGGGATGCAGGACGAACCACATTAGGAAGTACCCCACCCTTTGGTTTCTACCAGGATGTCTTTCCTAGCGCATCAGCGGGAATACCCGCCCATGTAGGACAAATTCCCCACATCGTAGAAGTGGTCAATTCTAAGGAACAAAGCACCGCGTGGGAAACGAGTGTTGGTTTTCACGCCGGTATCAGTGCCGAAGTTTATGCTGGTGGGGTTGTTGTTGGTGGGTCTGCATCGTTTAGTTCATCTTGGGGCAAAAGTGTTAGCCACAGCTTTGGGCGCGGTATGGGCATTACCTTTCAGTCTCCCAAGCTGAAGAATGGCGACTACGTTTCTGCGGGATGTAACTATACCTACACGCCCTACTTCTACTCGACCAAAATACGTTCTCCAGTAACAGGCACAGAGCATCCCGTGATGGTACTCGACTACTTTGTCCCAGAACGCGGGTCGGGGTGCAAGCCATTGGGTACGGCCCTCGCATCGAGCATGCCAACAACATTGGCAAGCGGACTCCCGGCGGCACCCATCATCACCAGTGCATCCCACCCAGATTTGACGGTGTGGGGAACGACTGGTACGGCAAAATTTGCCTGGACTCAGCCCATCACCGATGTGTACGATCCTGCTTACTTCACCTATCGCTATATCGTAGATGGTGAGCCAACGACGGTACCATCTGATACGCTGCTGGCAGGTTGGACAGAAGAGCA
>DCSM01000154.1:0-8164 GCA_002325605.1 Chloroflexaceae bacterium UBA1466 | reverse complement strand
ACGATAGATGGTCGCTATGGGACAACGGCACACTATCCGTTCCTGGTAGATGCAACCCCACCAGCGATTGAAATTGCCCTGGATTCGGTTGCACCCAAAGGCTCAAATGGGTGGTATGTGTCGCCAATCAGCGCGACGGTGACAGTAGATGATGAGTATGGTTCTGGTGTCGTCGCGCTCGACTATAGTCTGGATGATGGCAAAACGTGGAACAATTATCTGCCCTACCTGTATGCAACGCCATTGGTGTTGAACCAGGAAACAAATGAACGAACGTTTTTGGTGCGGGCAACAGACACGGCGGGGCATCAAACCGTAGCTACGACGACCTATAAGCTGGACAAAACCGCACCAACATCGGCGAAAACTCGGATGGAAGTCGTCAAGACAGCGGCGGGTTATAACCAGTTGGTTGTTGAGGGAACATATGCAGATACGCATGCCGGACCAAACACGATGGTGTTGACCTTGAAGCACAACGACAACGATTATTACACGCTGTATCCAACAGAAACCGCAGCAGGCACATGGGTGTATGACGGCATCAATGAAGTACCAAGTGGTCGTTATACGGTGTATGGGCATGCGGTAGATCAAGCGGGCAACGTTGAAGCGGAAACTGCGTATGGTCCGATAGAGTTGCTCCCGCAAGGCGAACCACAATTGCAGGGTAGCAGCATTACTGTGCAACCAACCACCGTGCGTCCGGGCGATAAAGTGACCGTGACGGTTCAAATGGATAACACCGGGCAGCAAGAAATCAACGCTGCGCCGAGTGTCATTCTTCCGCAAGAGATAACGGTGGAAAATGCTGATCCGGCCCTTGCCTTCTCCACAAAAGGTGAGACCGACGCAGTGTTGGCAGGAACGGTGACGCGAAATGAAACCACACTGTGGATGGGCGAACGCTCGCGGTTGATCTTCCAGGGAATAGTAGCCCCCCAAGCGAAAGCAGGAGCATTGCCCATACGGTTGCTCATCAACGGCACATGGGTGGGCATACCAGACAAGCTGTTTACAGGAACGGCAGCCGTCACCGTGACGGTAGACCCCACATTGGCTCAACCAGAAAATCTGTTGTGGGCAGAGTTCGCGGTGGATAACGCCGATGTGGTGCAAAGTCGGGCTATCAATCTCAGTATCTTTGCCAGCGAAACGGCAAAGTCGGTCCAGGTACAAGAGTGGTTTTGGAATGCTCAGGCAAACCAATGGATGGTCAAGAGTAGCTCTGGTTGGTTGCCCTATACGAGCAAAATACCCTACACCCTCTCTGCTGGTGATGGTGTGAAGTATCTCACCGTACAAGTAGCCAGTGAAGACAACGGGAAAGGCAAGCAATCCCGCATCGAACGAGATAGTTTGATGGAAGTAACCCTGGTTGGCAATCGGCAACAATTGAAAGATGGTGAACGTAACGTTTACCATGTACCAGTACAGGCATCGGAGATTGTCACCCTCACCCTGACGACCTACAGTGGCGATGCTGACCTGTATGGTTGGGGACCGCGTGAAGGGTTTACGCCAACGTTGGTTAGTGAGACAACAAAAGCAGTCGAGCAAGTACGGTGGCAAGCCCGCTACAACGGAACGTTGCGCGTTGAAGTGCTTGGACGGGGCAAAACATCCTATCGTTTGACCGTAGAAAAGACGATGGGAACAGAGACCCTCATCAATGCGTATGTGCCAGCGGGAACGAAGAGCCGCCCGACTAGTCCATTGGTAGTGGCAAATCCGCTTAATCAGGTGACAACGGCTTGGGAACCAGGGACATTGCCACCGGTATCGCAAGAGTGCTTCAACGTGGTGAGTGTAGCATCGGCGGAGGAATCGGCTCCCAAAGCGGCACCGGGCTTGGCACTACGCAACAGTGCCCACGAAGCTCCCCTGACCAATGAGCAAGGAACATTGAGCAGCGATACAACAAACGAGTTCTTGGCAGAGTACGTCACAAGCCGCTATCCGCAACAGATGCGCGAGTCGGTAGGTGAGCGGATGCGGTTGCACGAACTGCTGGCATTACAAGCAGACCAGCGCGAAACAGCATTGGCGGCAGCAGCAACCTTGCAAGCAGATGAGGTCAATGTCCATGGGCGCGTGTTGCTCCCCAATGGGCAACCAGCCGCATCTGCGTTGGTCTATCGCTATACGCTCGATGAAGGTGGGTTCCGTGATCCGAGTACAATTGCCATCACCAACGATGATGGGACGTTTAGCTTTGCCAATGTCATAACGGGTACTTATAGTATGGATGTAGTGCCGTCTGATACAAACGGCACATTGACGTTGTTGGATGCTCGCTTTACCGTCACAGCCCCAAAGATAAGCAAAGATTTGGGTGATTATCACTTGGAGGCAGCACCAAAACATATCACCGGGACAGTTACACGGGATGGCACCACGCCCCTCGCAGGTGCAATCGTTGGCGCGTACAACGACAAGGGGTGGCAGTATGTGAGTGACGTGACGAATTCTGACGGCACCTTTGACCTGGGAGTCGGTGGGGGGAATTGGCTCGTCTTTGTCAATCTCCAGAACGATGCTGACTGGGTATTTGTTGGCAAGGGACAAACGGTTAGTTTTGTCAATGATAGTACAACAAAAAGCCAGCAGGTGTCATTGAGTGTGGCAACAGCAGGTGGCTATGTTACTGGACGGGTCGTATTGCCCAATGGCAATCCACTGGTACCACCGGCAAATGCAAAAGGAACACTCAATCGGTACGCGAAGTTCAACCTGTTTGACATCGCAACCGATACCGAGATTTCCTTGTTTATCAAGAGCGATGGGACATTCCGATTACCAGCAATGTTTGGGACATACCACGCATGGGTATGGCTCAATTCGCGCACCTATCCAGACTATCTCAACCCATCTATAGACCCAGTGACGGTGGTGAGTGGAACTGTTACGCTGGATGATGTGCAGTTATTGGCAAAGAACGCGACGATTACGGGTAATGTGACAGACGAGTATGGCAATGCCGTAAAAGATCTCTATGTAGATGCGTGGGATGAGAACGGCGTATGGATCTATGGCATAACAGATGAGCAAGGTGCCTATACGATTCAAGCCCGCGAAGGAACATGGGATGTGCGTCCATACGTTGCTTCCACCAGTCCCTATCTCTTCCGTGGTGCAACCCAGTTGCTCTCCTTAGCAGCAAATGAAACGGCAACAATGAATTACCAATTGTTGCAAGCGACCAAGACCATAACGGGAACAGTGGTAGATCAAGTAGGTAAGGTGTTGCCCAATGTGAAAGCATGGGCATATGCACGCTATGCAAACGAAACCAAACCGTTTCAAGTTGTCAGTGTACAAAACGGCAAGTTTCGGATGAACTCTTTGGATGGTGATGTGCGGGTGGGCTTGTTCCTTGCTCCAGGCAGTACGTACTCTTTCCTCAATGAAGCAACACCAGCCAGTAGGATCCAGTCGTTGCTTGGTACATCACCTTTTGCCCAAGCTCCCCTCTTGCAACAAGAAATGGCGCAACAAGAGCAATCGTTGGCAGCTATTGTTGCCCAAAACGGCGAAGTGCAACTGGTTCTCAAAGCCAATGATGCAACGATTAGGGGGCAGCTCCAAGATGCGAATGGCAAACCAATCACCGGAGTAGACGGGTATGTATTTGTGGCTCCCAGCAAGACAAGCACAACATGGCAATGGAGCTATATTCAAGCGCAAGATGGGACATATCGTCTACCCGTAGCCGATGGGACGTGGTATGTGAGCTACCATTTGAATACTGACGCTTACGTCTCTAGCCCAACGGCAGCACTGGAGGTCACAGTAGCACAGGGACAGACCAAGGAGCAACCAATTACCTTGATGGCCCTAGATGATATGATGAGTGGACAGGTCGTAGATCAAGACAACAATCCAATGGCAAGCGTCTTTGTCTGGGTACGTATGGCGAATCTTGATTTTAGGGTTCGCACAGACCAATCAGGACAATTCACTGTACGTTTCCCAAGTAGTGCGTCGTTGCAACAAGCACAAGATTGTAGATACTACGCCTCTCCGCGGTCGTGCCAGGTAGATTATGCAGGCAATTCCACAGAGATTCGAGATTGTATCTATTCCATACCAAATGCGTGTCGCTCCGCAATGATGGCATCGCACTTGGCAAGTACGGCGGCGGTGAGTGATGTGGTTTTGGTGGTGCGGCGGGTCAATAGCTTCTTGGTGGGGCAGGTGTTTGATGCCAATAATCAACCCCTGGAGCAGGCATTTGTGGCAGCATATAGCAACGATAATCAAAGTGCCACGGGGTACAGCGATAGTCGCGGTTGTTTCAAGTTGCCAACCGCACGAGATTCGCGTAAAGAGACACTTTGGTATGTGGATGCACGTCAGGAACAGCGCGACAGTGGGAGTGCTGGCGGGTTGGTGCTGTTTGGGCAAACAGATACAATCACCGTGTCTGATGTTACCACATCAACGTCAACGCTTGGCGTGGCTTTAACGGCTGAAAACAATGTGGTTTCTAGTAATTCGTTGGGGATAGAACCAAAAGGCTACCTACCAGCCGCCGAACGCTCTACCTTCAAGGTGGCAGAGGGTGGCAACTTCACTTTGGCAGACGGCACCCAAATCCAGATACCGCCTATGTCGGTGCCAACCAGTGCCAGTGAGGTGCAAATTGTGATTGAACCAACGATGTACCTCCCCAATACCATGTACTATACGGTACATAAATATGGCTATGCTATCACGTTCTACGATACCAGTGGGCAACAGATTGTGGGGAGTCTCACAGTTCCAGCCCAGATTGTCTTCCGTTACGCTGAGAACGGGGTAGATGAAACAAAGTTGTTGCCAGCTTTGCTCATAAACGGTAATGAGTGGCAGGTAGCACAAGGCTTTACTGCTGATACCAGTGCAAACAAAATCACGGTCCAGACATTGAATCTAGGGTCGTGGGCATTGGTAACGGAGAATGCTCTAATGGCACTAGGCACTCCAACACAAACAACATTAGCAAGGGTCTATTTGCCAATTGTGCAGCGGTAAATAGGATGTAAGCGTTTCGGCTTTGGCTTGCACGTACACGGGGGAATGGCTCTGCTGTTCCCCCTTTTTTGTCACCATTTGCCCGATAATCCGAACAGAGAAGCTCAGGGCATTTCTTGCGAGCAACAAACCTACGATAAATTAAGAGTTTCCATGATGGCTCTGAAAAGAGACATACTGACTTCTCAGAAGAAGATGGTATAATAGCGTTTTTAATGACCCAATCAAAGCCTTCTTATGCCCAAACCTCTCTACTTTGCTCATAATCTTACTTTAGGCGACCCCACGGCCAGCGTGGGGTTATGTTTGTTATGGACTCCGCAAGAGCGGGTTTTGCCAGCCCTAATGCCTCAAACCTACTCAATAGCGGGCAATCTCTATTCGCGGGAGGGAATTAGCTATCTTTTGCGAAATGTTTTAGCCTGGCCGACCATTCGCACGCTTGTCCTGTGTGGGAAAGATTTGACCAAGAGTGGGGCAGCTTTATTGGCTTTAATGCACGAAGGGGTAGACGCTAATCATTGCATTCTTGGCGAAGGAACTCAGCTTCACAAAGCAATTTCGCTCGCTGCAATTGAGCTTTTTCGCCAAAATGTCCAGGTCATAGATGCCCGTGAGACGCTTAAACCGCAAGCCATTGCTGCGCTTTTAGCCAATCTTCCGCACAATTCAGAGCCTTTTTTGCCAGAACCTTTGCTTTTTCCATACGAAGAGCCTGTAGCAGAGAGTTTTTCTGCTGAAGCAAGTGGTTTTCTGCTGCGTGAAACAACGATTCAAAGAGCTTATCTCAAGCTAATCTGGCAGATTATGACTTTTGGGCAAAATAACCAAACGCAGCATGGCCCTGATCAGCGCGAATTACTTGATCTTATGACCGTCGTTACGAATGAATCTGGCAAAGAAACAGAGTTTTCCTCTGCCCCTTGGCTACCTTTTAGCCCCGCAGACCTGCGAGAATACATTACCCAATTGACGCAAGCGGGGCAGGCGAGTTCTGGGGTAAGTTATACTTATGGAGATAGGCTGCGGGCTTATGCGGGAAAGTTTGATCAAATTGCGGCTATTGTGCAAGATCTGCGCCAAAATGCAGTTAGTCGGCGAGCGGTAGCAACTTTGTGGCAGCCACAAGAGGATAGTTCTGCGCCTAATCCTCCTTGTCTCTGTTTAGTGCAAACGCGCTTGCGCGATAAACAACTTTTCCTGACTGCTTACTTTCGGTCCCACGATATTTATCGGGCTTGGGCAATGAATGCCTATGGTTTACGGGCCTTGCAAATCTTCATCAGCAATGAGCTTGAAGTTTTAGCGAGCGATTTAATTATTGTTTCCCACTCAGCCCATATCTATGCGTATGATTGGGAAGCGGCTCAAAAGCTCATTGAGGCTCATTATCGGCAATCTAATCCGCGTGCAACGCATGATCCTCGTGGTTCATTTGTGATTTCTGTGGAAGATACAGCTTTAGCGGTGCAACATTTTTCCCCTGAAGGTAAGCATCTTCAAACGTTTCGCGCCCAAACCGCCCGCAAATTAAGTGCTTTCCTTACACCTTTTATTAGCGATATAGCGCACGCAATCTATCTAGGTCAAGAATTGCAGAAGGCTGAAATAGCTTTTCGCAAAGGCTTAAATTATCAACAAGATAAGGAATTTCTGTTATGAGTGTAAAACCAGATCGTTGGATTCGGAAAATGGCTTTGGAACACGGAATGATCGAGCCTTTTGCCGATCAGCAAAAACGCGAAGGCGTTATTTCCTACGGGGTTTCTTCGTATGGCTACGATATGCGCCTGGCAAATGAATTTAAGGTTTTCACAAACGTCTTTAACGTTGTGGTCGACCCCAAAAGTTTCAATCCGCGCTCTTTCGTGGATATTCAAGCTGATTATTGCGATATTCCGCCCAATTCCTTTGCTTTAGCCCGCTCGATTGAGTATTTTCGCATTCCGCGCAATGTGCTTTGCATCGTAATGGGCAAAAGTTCTTATGCTCGTTGCGGGATTATCGTGAATGTTACGCCGCTTGAGCCAGCTTGGGAAGGCTTTATAACTATTGAAATCAGTAATACGACTCCGCTTCCTGCACGAGTCTATGCGAATGAAGGGATTGGTCAAATTCTCTTTTTAGAGAGCGATGAGCCTTGCGAAGTTTCGTATGCCGACAAAAAAGGTAAATATCAGCATCAGCAAGGGATTGTTTTGCCCTGTATTGATCATGAAACGAGTCAATAGAGGCCAAACAACTTAACAATCAGGCTTTCGAGGTTTTCAAGCCATTGCGTCAACGGGCTGGTCTGGGCAAAAACTGAAAGCCTCGCCAATTGGCCCGTAGCCAGCAAAGTTCCCATTCCAATGAGCAAAAACCCGCTGGCAAGGCTGGTCGTGTGCAAATAAAGCGTTTGCGAGCCAATTTGCACCTCAAAGCCGCGCCCGCGTAAGATGCGCCAAAAGCGTGAATCGTTGCCCAGGTTGCTAAAAAACGTTGCTAAAAGAATAAGGGGCATTCCTAAGCCGAGCGCATAGATAAAGGACAAAATCGCGCCTTGAAGGACAGCTGTGCCTTGCGCTGCTAATAAAGTGAGCAAAGCGCCCAAAATCGGGCCGACGCAAGCGGTCCAGCCGAGCGCAAAAGTCGCGCCATAAAGGTAGGAACCCGCGACGCTCGTGGCTGGGCGTTCACTAATTTGGGGCCCTGCAAAGCCTTTGCCCAGCATACTCAGCACCCCAAAGCCAATTACGATTAGGCCACCCCATAAAGTTAGAGCTTTGCGGTTTTGAAAAAGCAGCCCGCTTAGGCTGGTGGCTGTAGCCCCAAGCAGTGTCATCGTCGTTGCTAGACCTAAAAAGAAAGCTACCGTCATCAAAACGATGTTTTGCTTTTTAGACTGAAAGGTAAAGGCGAAATAGGCAGGAAGAATCGGCAATGTACAGGGAGAGAGAAAACTGAGCAGGCCTGCGAGAAAAGCAGGAATCGCTAAGACAAAGATGTTTGCTGTCCCAGTTGAATTTGCTTCTTTTTCCTGGCTTATGATGCTCAAAAGGGTTATAATAAGCATTGCACCAATAACAATGCTTCCAAAGATGAGCAAACGACGATCTAGTTTGGTAATTTTGGAGATCATGGTTGGGCGGCGGCCCTTTCGCGCTCT
>DCSM01000065.1:22596-27058 GCA_002325605.1 Chloroflexaceae bacterium UBA1466 | reverse complement strand
TGGAAGCCTGACCTACGGCTTCACCAGCGTAGAATAGGCAGCTTGCCTGTTATTTTATCAAGATAGAATAAGCATCTCCTGGCTTTCAGCGAAAAGAGGCGTATGTTCAAAGATTTTCTTTCAGCAACTGATCTCTCGCGCCCGATGGCCGAAGCTCTTTTGACCCAAGCGCAAGCGCTCAAGGCAGTTTGGCAACAAGAAGGATGTCATGCTTCGGAGCCGTTGCGGGGGCAAACTTTGGCCCTCGTTTTTGAAAAACCTTCTTTGCGGACTCGTGTAGCCTTTGAGGCGGGGATGACGCAGTTAGGTGGGAATGGAAGCTACCTTTCGGCCAACGATATTGACATGGGCGGGCGGGAAAGTGTCCCCGACGTAGCCCGCAACTTGAGTCGGTGGGTGCAAGGGATTGCGGCCAGAGTTTTCAAGCATAGTACGGTTGAGCTTTTAGCCCAACACGCAACTGTGCCTGTCATTAACGCGCTTTCGGATCAAGAACATCCCTGCCAAGCTTTGGCCGACATGTTGACGCTCCTGGAGCGCCGAGGCAGTTTGCAAGGCTTGCGTCTGACCTTTTTGGGCGATGGCAATAACGTTTGTCATTCGCTTTTGCTGTTGGGCGCGACGCTGGGCGTGCATGTTACGGTTGGTTGCCCGCCCGACTATCAGCCAAACCCAGAGATTTTGGCCCAGGCCAAAGAGCGGGCCGCGCAAAGTGGCTCCACCATTCAGGTCACGGATTCGCCATCCGAAGCGGCTGAAGGAGCCGATGCGTTGTATACTGATGTTTGGGCTTCGATGGGCCAAGAACACGAAAGCGCTCGCCGCCGCCCGATCTTCCAACCTTATCAACTGAATCGGGATCTGTTGGCGCTGGCGGCCCCCGAAGCCTTGATTATGCACTGTCTTCCTGCTCATCGGGGGGAAGAAATTACGGCTGAAATGGTGGAACATCCCCAAGCTGTGATTTTTGACCAGGCTGAAAATCGTTTACATACTCAGAAAGCTTTGCTTTTAACTCTGCTCAAGCAATAAACCTTTGGGCGAAACGCGCTATCTGCAAAAAGGCCGAGCAGCACCTAGACGGAAAGGGTCAGAAAAACCATGACCAGTGGAAATCGCGCAATTTATGATCGGGCAATGGAGCAAAGCCGCGAAGCTGCTCGCCAAAAACAATGGGATGTTGCTCTGCGGGGGGCTGCTAGAGCGCTCCAAGAGTTTCCCCAGGATACTGATGCCCGGACAGCCGTGGTGGTAGCTTTGTTCAATAAGGGCAACTTTGCCAAGGCTTTGGAAGTTTTGCAGGAACTCCGGACCGTCGACCCCCAAAATCTCTTTTTCTTGGAATATGTAGCCCGCGCAAATGAGCAATTGGGTAAAACTGCCGAGGCGCTCGAAGCCTATCAGACGCTCGCAGATCGGCAACAGGCCCAACGTTCGACTGGCCCGGCCATTGAAAGTTTGCGCTCGCTGTTGCGCTTAAATCCTAACCTTGCTCCCCAGCGGCAACGCCTGGCCCAGTTGCTGGCCGAAAATGGCAATAAGGCTGAGGCCGTCGCTGAAAACTTGACTTTAGCGCGGGCGTACAGCCAGCAAAATCAATTGGACAAAGCGGCTGAAAGTTGCGAAACCGCTTTGCGCTTGGACGCAACGAGCCGCGACGCAAAGGAACTTTTGGCGGCGCTTCATGCGAAAATGGCCCAGGCGGCGGGCGGAAGTAAATCGGAACCACGAGTCGCCAGCCCAGCCCCAGGGACAGAGGTTCGTCGCCCCAATGTTGGGTCGGGCAAATTGCGTTCGCAAGTCTTTGAAGCCGAGCGCATGTTGGCCCAAGCCCTAGAGTTGCAAGACGCGGGGAAAGAGGTCGAGGCCATTAGCCAATATGAAGCGGCGCTCAATGCAGGTTTAGAGCGCAGTGATCTCTTTTATGGCTTAGGCTTACTTTACCAAAAGCAAAACCAACACCAGGCCGCGGTCAAGGTCTTGCTGCGGGCCGCCAGCGACCCTGAATATGCCCTCTCCAGCCATTTTGCTTTGGGCAATTCCTATCAAGAGCTTGGCCAATTGGCTAAGGCTGTCGAGGAATTTGAGCAGGCCATTCGAGCGGTTGACCTCGAAACGATTGGCAAGTCAGAGGTCGAAGACCTGATTCAGATGTATGAGCAAGCTGCCGCGATCTATCAACAACTCAAGAATATTGCGCGGGCCGCTTCGCTTTTCTCCACGCTGGCGAATTTTCTGCAAAGTAAGCGCTGGGGCAAGGAACAGGCCCAGGAGTTTAATCGGCGGGCGAAAGAACTGACCGAGCGCAATATGTTGGCCAACTTGCGGCAGGTCGGCACAGGCGCGCTGACAACCCCCAAGACCATCGCCGCTGCGCCCATTGAACAAGAGGTTATCCCTGAAACGTGGGGCAAGATTCGCCCCATCACGGATTTCCTGCGCGACGGTGCAGAGGGGATCACGGGCGATATGTCAATTCCCTCTGAGTTTCTGCCCACGTTTGCGCCGAGTGCCGTGGCCCCTGACGCAGCCCCTAACCAGTCTGGCCCGCTTCCAGTCACGCCCCTCGACTCCGCAGGTTTGCCAGAGAAGGTCGCTAATCTCGTAACTGCCAGTGGCAAGTATCTGGAGCAAAATCTGCTTGAAGCTTCCCTTGATGCCTGCTTCGACGTGATCTGGCTTGACCCCAATTACTTCCCGATTCACCTGCGGATGGGCGAGATCTACGAGCGCCAGAAACGGTCTAGCGATGCGCTTACCAAATATCAATTGTTGATTGATACCTTTGTGGCGCGGGGGGAAGAACAACGTGCAATTGATGTCTACTTACGCATGATTGAGTTGGCTCCCGAAACAATTAGTGCCCGCTCGCGTCTGGCCAACTTGCTCAAGAATGCGGAGCGCTTGGAAGAAGCAACGGTTCAGCAAGTCTATGTAGCTGATAATTATTTCCGTATTGGGCAAACCAACAAAGCTTTAGAGGAATATCGGCGCGGCATCCAATGGTCACCGCGCAATGCTGAAGCTCATGCCCATTACGGGCTGGCCCTCTTTAAGATTGGGCGCTATGAAGTAGCCCTCGGTGAGTTTCACAAGGCCCTTGAATATGGCGATTCCAATGACTCCGTCGGCATTGCCCATATCAATATGACGCTGGCCATGATGGGCGAACATCCCGCAGCGGTTTGGGATTCGCTCGCCACGTTGCTCGACCAGATTAAGGGCAAACCGCAACTCGACAGCCATGTCCAAGCTGAATATCGGGCGGCGCTTGGGGCCGCCGATGAGCCGATTCTGCATTACATTCTGGCGATCATTCAGCAGACCAGTAATCAACACACTTCCGCCCTTCTCGAATTGGAGCAAGCGCAATCTCTCCTTGAAGCCCGTGAAGATCCTAATTTGCCTATCGTCTTGGTCTACCAAGCCATGGCTGAGAGCTACATCGCGCTGGGCCATGCCGATGAAGCCTTAAACTTTCTGCGGCTAGGGCGCGATTCAGCCGACCAAGTTAAGCCTGATCCAGCCATCAAGCATCCCTTTGCCATGCCCCTTTCGCAAGGGAGCTTAGTCCGCAGGATGGCCGAAGCGTATGCCGCCAGTGGCGACTTGACGGGTGCTGAGACGGCTTTGCTTGAAGCCCGTACCTATCTCCCTTATGATCGGGCCGTCTATACGAAGCTGGCCGACATCTACTTCCAACAAGGTAAGCTCAATGAGGCGATGTCGCAACTCAAGGATTTGGCTACGCACTACGAGGAGCGCCAGGAGTTGGATCAGGCCCTTGAGGTTTTGGAAGGGGCGCTTAGACTTTCCCCCAGCAGCATCTCCGTAAGCGGGCGGTTGGCTAAACTCTATATCCGTCGCGGTTATCCTGATAAAGGGGTTGAAGGTCTAACGCGAGTCGCCGAACTTCAGCGCAAAGCCGGCCAACTCAAAGATGCGGTTGAGAGCTTGCGGCAAGCTGCGGAGATTTGTTGGATGTTGGGTAAGCACGATGAGACCCGCATTATCTACGACAAGATCGTCCAGATTGCGCCGACGGACCTTGAGGCGCGCCAATGGTTAGCGATCATGTATACCCTTGGCTCGCGTACCTCTGAAGCGGTGAAGGAAAAGAAGGAAATTGCCCGTATTCTGGCGCAGCAACGGGATTATGATAATGCCATCGCAGAGTTACATCAGATCATCGGCCTCGACCAGCGCGACTTAGAGGCTTACTTTATGCTTGGGGATATGCTTATGCGCCGCGAGGAATATCAACAAGCCGTGCAACTCTACA
Organism: Chloroflexaceae bacterium UBA1466; assembly: GCA_002325605.1. Taxonomy (GTDB): domain Bacteria; phylum Chloroflexota; class Chloroflexia; order Chloroflexales; family Chloroflexaceae; genus UBA1466. The sequence goes on along the minus strand of DCSM01000065.1, from coordinate 22,776 downwards.
CGCGGATGCTCAAAATGGAGAATGTTGAGGTTGACCGCGTTGAGGCCCTTCTTTCGGCTGCCACGCGGATGTCTGAGCAACGCCAGCACCGGCTGACCCAGACCCAAAAGCCAAATCATTAATCTAGTTTTGGGCAGGCTCTGGTTTCGGCAAGCTCAACCAACGTTCCCTGAGTTTGCC
>DCSM01000065.1:16838-22500 GCA_002325605.1 Chloroflexaceae bacterium UBA1466 | reverse complement strand
AAGGGCAACCAACGTTCCCTGAGCTTGCCGAATGAGGTCAGCTTCCTGTGGGGCGTATGACAGGCAGCTTGCCTGTCACAGAGGCAAAAACCTTGCTAGACCTGACACTCCTGTTAAATCGCCTGAATCCGCTAGTTGATCCCTTTGCGCTCCTGGACATCGTGGTGGTTGGGCTAATTTTCTTTTGGCTCTTGCAAGTCATTCAAGGTACAAGGGCGATCCGCCTTCTGCGAGGAATCGGCATTATCATCGCCCTCTCCTTCTTCCTGACTTCAACCGTCAAGCAATTCACGACCCTCGACTGGTTGCTGCGGACGGTGATTCAACCCGCACTTTTTGTGACCATTCCTATTCTCTTCCAGCCCGAACTGCGGCGTGTCCTCGAAACATTGGGGCGTACAGGCTCCTCTATCTTCACCAACCCTTTTGCAGCCCACAATCGTTCTGAGCTTTTGGATACCGTCAATGGGGTCAGCCGAGCAGCCGCCCAACTTTCCCCCCAACGGATTGGGGCCTTGATGGTCATCGAGCGCAAGACCCAACTCCAGGAACACGCAGATCGAGGGGTGCTGTTGGATGCGCGACTTGCTGTTCCGCTTCTGCTCAATATCTTCTACCCCAATTCCCCCTTGCACGATATGGCCGTGATTATTCGCGGCAACCGCATTCTAGCGGCGAATGTAGTCTTACCCCTCAGCGAGGATGTTGCTCAACAACAGTATGGGACGCGCCACCGGGCCGCAAAGGGGATTAGTGAGCAATCCGATGCAGTGGTTGTAGTCGTCTCAGAGGAAACGGGGGCAATTTCGCTGGGGACAAATGGGCGGTTGGTTCGCTATTTGAATGAGTCCCGTTTGCGAACTTTGCTGGCGGAACTGCTGAAGGTTCAACTACCTGAAGAGGCCCCTTTGGCAAGCTCAGGGAACAGCGCATGAAGCCAACAACGACGCTAACAGACAAGGGGCCTTTTCAACCCTTCCAGCCGACGGTAACGAGTCTGCTGGGGCGGTTGGCTTTGGCTTTAAGTCTTAGCTTTGCCCTTTGGGCCTACGTCCTCTTTAACGAGAGCAGTACCGCATCCTACGATAGTGTCCCCGTTGAGCTGAAAGCTTTACCTGCTAACTTGCTGCTTGTTGACCAGGATGGCTTGGAACGAACAACCTTCCCCACCGTGCGGGTGATTGTCAAGACGGATAAGGCGACGCTGGCCAGCTTGCGGCAAACGGACTTGCGAGCCTACTTAGACCTTAACGGGTGTAAAGCAGGGGAGCATATTCTGCCCGTCCACGTTGAAGCTGGGCGGCCAGGGATCTTCCTGACGGCTCCCGCAGTTATTCCCGACTTCCTCTCGCTCCGCGTCGAAGAGCTTATCACCAAAACCGTTCCGCTTTCGATTGAGGTGCAAGGGGATTTACCTTTTAGCTTTGAACTAGGGGAAGCAGCGGCCTATAGCGGCAATGAAGCAATGCGCCAGGTCGAGGTTTGGGGCCCTAAAAGCCGGGTTGCCCAAGTGAAGGTTGCCAAGTTGCGGGCGAACATTGAACAATTGCGGGCGAACTACGTCGCAACTCAACAGCCTCAACTTCTTGACACGGATGGCAAGGTGCTAGAAGGTCTCAAGGTGAAGCCCCCCAATGTTGAGTTACGAGTCCCGATTCGTTCGGTGGTCGGTCTGAAGCGGGTCCCGATCTTGGGCAAAGTTATTGGTTGGCCCAGCCCTGGCTTTGTGGTCGCCAATCTTCAAAGTACCCCTCCGCTGATCAACCTTCTTGGGAGCTCCAGCACGCTTGATGCTCTCGCCCAGGTCGAAACCGACCCCGTAGACATTACAGGTGCAACTACGACCTTCACAAGGGAAGTGGTCATCCGCTTTCCCCCTGGTATTTCACCACAGACCAGTGAGCCAGAGCAAGCTCAGGTGATGGTGCAAATCGCACCGCTGGCGCGGCCCTTTCAAGTTTTGTTGCCCTTCACGGTTCAAATCACAGGGGTGGCTGAGGGTTTGGTGGCGACTTACAGCCCCAGTATGGTAGCTAATACGTTAGTTGGCACGGCTGATCTGCTGAATCGGCTCAAACCCGAAGCGCTGGTCATCACCCTTGATCTGAGTAAGCGCGGCCCTGGAACCTACTTCTTTACGCCCCAGCCGGCCTTGCCAAATGGCCTAGCTATTACGGGCCAGGTGGCCCAAGTCAAAGTCCTTTTGCAGCCCAGATAAGAGCCAGCCTTAAAGTTTGCTAAAGGGGTACGGTTTGCCGAGAGCTTCGGGCTTACTTCTGGCCAACCTGGATGTTGACAGGGTGAGGGGTTTGTGCCATAATCCAGCAAGTTCAAGCCTGTACCGCTTTGAAATTCTACATAGGAGGATTTGGTCCGCATGTTGAAACGCATCGTCGGTTTTGTAATTTTGTTCGCTGTCTTGATCGCTCCCTTCGCCCAGCTAACCCCAGCGCAAGCCTTTGAGAAGGAAAAAGTCCCTGATACTTTTCCCCCACCCCAAGCTCACTATTTTCCTGAAACTGGGCATTCAGCAGTCAATTACTTCTTAGATACTTGGAAAAAGACCCCCAATGCCCTCTTTACGCTAGGGTTTCCGATTTCACAACCGTTCATCGAAGAAAGCTTTACCAACCCTGGCGAATACTATCGCGTTCAATACTTTGAACGGGCAGTTTTAGAAGAGCATCCCGAAGAATATGGTAAACAGGGCAACAAATTCTACGTTATGGGCCGCTTACTCGGCACGCAACTGGCCAAAGGGCGCGAAGCCGAACAACCTTTTGCAGCCGTAGCCGACCCTGGCGATGGCTCTTTTATCCCCGAAACCAAACACACTTTACGCAACAAAGCGGCTCCCTTTCGCACCTTTTGGGAAAAAAATGGTGGGGTAGCGGTTTTTGGCTATCCGCTTTCAGAGCAATTCCAAGAAATCAATAAAGCTGACGGCCAAACCTACTGGGTGCAATACTTTGAGCGCCAGCGCATGGAATGGCATCCCAACGAAAAACCTGAATATCAAATTTTGCTTGGTTTGTTGGGCAATGAATATAAAACGGCGCACCACGGCGACAAAGAAGAATTTAAGTTTCAAGCCGCCGATGGCACTTTGCCCCGTTCCTTTGTCTATGGCTACAATGCGACGCTCTATTGGCAAGGCACAGCTTGGCAAGACCGCAAGCGCGTTTTAGCGGTCTCGAAAAATTCAGGGGTCAAGTGGTTGCGCCAGCAAGTGCAATGGAAGTATTTGCACGACAAATCTTTGGCGATCTATTGGCAAGAGCTAGATGATATTGTCGAGGATTGCAGTAAAGAAGGTGTTAATCTGCTGATTAGTGTGGTAAAATCGCCGACGTGGGCCACCAGCAACGGGTCAGATGGTCTGCCGGCCCGCGAGCATTTCAGCACTTTCGCCAACTTTATGGGCAGCATGGCCGAGCGCTATAAGGGCAAAGTGCAAGCGTATGAAGTTTGGAATGAGCAGAATCGCGCTTGCGAAAATGGCGGTGATTGCAGCAAAGACGGCGGAATTGGCGGGCAAGTAGCCAATGCCGATTACTACGTTGATCTGTTGGCCGCGGCCTACGATGCGATTAAAGCCAAAGACCCTTACGCGCTTGTGGTCAGCGGTGCGCCCACTTCCACCGAAACCAACCGCCCCGATATTGCGATTAGCGACGTTACCTTTATCAAGGAAATGCTCCGCAGCCCCAATTTCCGCGCCGATGTGATTGGGATGCATCCTGGGGGGCAATACAACCCCCCCGACACACTTTGGCCCGACCAACCTGGCCCTGGCCCCAGTTGGCAAAATAGCCGCGAGTTTTACTTCCGCCGCATCGAAGACATCCATCAAGCCATGGTCGATGTGGGAATGGGAGACCGCCAACTTTGGGTGACGGAGTTTGGTTGGGCGACGGCCAACAATACGCCAGGCTATGAGTATGGCAACAGTATTTCCTTTGAGACGCAAGCGCAATGGATTGTGCGCGCCTTCCAGAAAGGCCGCCATGACTATGCCCCGTGGGTCGGCGCGATGTTCCTCTGGAATCTCAACTTTGCCATTTCGGCCAAAGGGGCGGGCGAAGAGCAACATGAACAAGGGTCGTTTGGCGTGCTAAACGGCGACTGGAGTCCGCGCCCCGCTTGGAATGCAATTCAAGCGATGCCCAAGGATTAGGCAAACCTTTTGCAAGATCAGCCGTCAGGCATTGCTGGCGGCTGATTCTTTTTAGCTCAATTGCGGTTCTTTGCGGGTGAATATGGCCCTCAGCAACGTTCACTTAAATAACCAATCGCGTTCGTCATCTATTTGAAAAGGAGCCAAAATCAATGAAACGCCGAATGTTCAGTCTCTTTGGGCTACTTGCCCTGCTTCTGCCTCTGTTGGCGGCCTGCGGAGGCCCTGCCGCCCCAAAGCCAACCGAAGCGGTCCCCGTTGAAACGCCTCAAGCTAAAGCCGAACCCACCGAAGCCGAAACCCCTGAAGCTGAAACCCCTGAAGGCAAGCCGCCCAAAGCCAAACCTACGGTTGAGCCGACTCCCACCGAGCCTGCGCTTGGTACGCCGCTCAAAACGCCCGCCCTGGAATTTGGTGTAGTTGCTCATCTTTATTACACCGACCACGAGCGCGTGTTACAATTGGCTCAAAATGCAGGGTTTGACTGGATGCGCCAGCAAGTTTCGTGGAAAGATACCGAAGGCCCAGAGGCGGGGAATTATATCTGGGATCAACTGGATATTATTGTCAATGCGGCCAACACTTATAAGCGCAAGTTATTGATTAGCATCGTCGATTCACCATCTTTTTACACCACGGTTGCTGATGCCAAAGGTAAAAATGGGCTGCCCAAAGACCCCAAGAGTTTAGGCAATTTTGTGGCCGCAATGGCCAAGCGGTATGGCAATAAAATCCAAGCCTACGAAATTTGGAACGAGCAGAATCTAGCCCACGAAACGGGTGGCCACATTACGAAAGAGTCAGTTGGGCAATATGTTGAGATTTTGGTGGAAGCCTACAAACGGATTAAAGCAGTCAACCCACGAGCGTTTGTCTTAGCGGGAGCGCCTTCTTCGACAGGCGTTACCGATCCTGTCATTGCCCTTTCTGATCTTGAATATTATAAAGCGATGTATTCCTACAAAGAAGGCATCGTTAAAGACTATTTTGATGCTCAGGCCGTTCATCCTGGCGGTTCAGCCAATCCTCCTGACACTTACGTGGATGGTAATCCTAGCACAGCGAATGGTTGGACAGAAGACAGCACGTTCTATTTCCGCCATGTTGAGAAGGTCCGCGAAGTTATGCGCGAATATAACCTCGAAGATCATCAAGTTTGGATTACTGAATATGGCTGGGCCACAGAAAACGTTACTCCTGGCTACGAATTCGGCAACCAAGTCACGCTGGAGCAGCAAGCCGACTACATTGCGCGGGCAATGCAACGCACGTATGAGAAATATCCCTGGATTGGCAATATGTTTCTGTGGAATTTGAACTTTGCGGTTTTGTGGGGGCAACAAGAGCCACCGCAGCCTAAGCATGAGCAAGCCTCTTTTGCCATTCTGAACGCGGATTGGAGTCCCAGGCCTTCTTACCTCAAGGCTCAGAGCAAGATCGCAGAGATCAAAGCGAAGGAAAAACGTTAAATTTGGGTAGAATAGG
>DCSM01000065.1:2994-16759 GCA_002325605.1 Chloroflexaceae bacterium UBA1466 | reverse complement strand
ATCCTGCCTGTTTCCTAGAGTAGAATAGGCATCCTGCCTGTTATTCCTAAGCCTAAATAAAAGAAGCCAGGGCGCTGATAAAGCGTTCTGGCTTTTTTGTTGAAATTTAGCTTTTTGAAAACCATTTTTGCCGTATGATTCGATAGACAAAGAGCGGGTTGCCGATGAGATAGCGTCGCCATTTGCCTTTTGGGTCGACTAACAAGCGCCAAAACCATTCCAAGGCCAACATATTCATCCAATAAGGCACACGTGGCTCGATGCCCGCCACATAATCAAACAAAGCCCCAACAGCCCAACAAACAGGCGCAGGGATTTGCTCCCGCCGAGCGGTGAGCCATTTTTCCTGGCGCGGGGTTCCCATCCCCACAAAAACTACATGAGGCGCTGTGGCTTGGATTTCTTGAAGAACTTGCACCTCACTTTTTTCCAAAAAGAAACCGTCGCAAACCCCAACGACCTGTAAACTGGGCCATTTCTGGAGCAGTTTGCGGCGGGCTTCGGCTGCAACACCATATCTTCCCGCCAAAATATAGATACGCCACTTTTGCATTTCAGCCAAAGTGCAAAATTGCTCGATCCAATCGGCTCCCGTCGCTTTAGCCATCTCGCTTTGTGCGCCATGCAAGAAGCGATTGGCCCAAATTATCCCAATTCCATCAGCATAAACTAAACTAGCTTGATTGAGAATGGTAAAATAAGCAGCATCGCTATTGGCCACGTTGAGGCAATGGGCATTGACATAGAAAATCGTGCGTTTTTGGCGCTGATTGACCCACAACTTGACCAAGCGCAGAATTTTGGGGACATTGGCGCAGGCCGTTTGAACCCCAAGAATACTTACCACATTCAAAGCCCAGCGAGCCCGCAGCCGCTGATCTTCCGACCAGTAAGGCTGGGTGGGGGGCGGAAGCTGGCCAATGATGCTATTTGTTTCGGTTTGCATAGCTAAGAGATTCCCGATCTATTTTTTCACCAGAAAGTCCCAAAAGCCAGAAGAAGAACAGACCTAAAAAGGTTGTTGGAAGCAGGACAATACTGTGAAGTAAGACCCCATAACTAAAAGCGGTTGCTTGGTCGACCTTGAAAAGGGCTAAAATCAACACGCAAGCATATTCAAAAACCCCAATTGTGCCTGGAACAGAGGAAAGAGTGATTCCGACTTGGAGGCCTAACAAGAGTAAGATGGAGGCCCTGAACTGAAGTTGAATTTGAAGGGCTAAAAGAGTCAATTGATTCGTCAGAATTGCGGTGCTGACAATAAAACAAGACCAGAAAAGCAATTGCAAAATCTCTTCGGGGCGATGTAAAACATTCAGGCTTGCCAGCCCACCATGAAGATATTGCGTTATTTGGGCTTGCAATTTTTGCGGAAGCCACGAGACAATTTTAGTCAAGCTGCGAACAGCTTGCTCCCGATAAAAAACAAGAAGCGAAAGGCTCAAAAAGATAAGAAGAGCGATGAAAATCAAGCTGTAGGCTGATTGGCTAACCCAAAGAGGAAGGGGCGTAAGCAATAAAAGGAGGCAAAAGAGCAGAGCAAAAGTCATTAGATCAAGGAGCTTTTCGAGGATCACGGTCCCTAACGTAAAGACGCGCCCTGGCCCTAAGCCTCCAACAAGATAAGCGCGACTGAGATCACCTAAGCGGCCAGGTAAAGCAGTATTAAACAATTGCCCAATCAATAAAGCCATAAAAACTCGCGGAAAAGCAACTTTTTGGCCCGCCTTACCCAACAAGATCTTCCACCGAATCGTTTTCCCAAGGCTATTTGCAGCTACACTCATGAGGGCTAAACCAACAAAGGTGAGGTTGGCCTGGGTAATTGCTTGCCAAACCTCCTGATAAGAAATGTTCTGAAGCGCCAGATAAAGACAAAGCCCACTTAGCCCCAGCCCCACACCAAAGCGCAATTCTGCCGAGGATAAAATGCGTTTTAAGCTGGTTTTATTTAGCTTCTTCCTCATTCTTTTTTCTTAATTCAGGTTTAGATGCCTGATCTATGCGCTGCGGATGAATTTGCGCCGAAGCTAAAACCCCCCAAACCTCAAACCCAACCGCAGGTGTGGTCAAAATCAATTTGCAGCCTGCAAGGTTCACAAGGCGCGGTTTGGGAAATGGTTGATAAACTGTTGGTCCTGGGGCTTTGGGGCGAAGTGTTTCTTTGGAATTTGGCCAGAAAGTAATCAGCAAAACTACGATCCCCCACAAAATTTTGGCCAGCAGCAGCTTACTCGTAAGCCCTAAGCCGAAACAAACAAGCCCTAAGCCAAAACGATAAATTTGTTTCGCTTGATTCCTCGCGCTTGCCTCGCTGGGCGGCTGCGTTGCCAGATATTCCCGATAACTGTAAGTTGCCACACAAAGCGCCAAGCCTAAAACCCAAAGCGCATTTTTAGCAATGTATCGCCAATCCATAAGATTTGCTCTGTATAGGCTATTTTGAGAATTGTAAAAGCCATTTTGAAAAAGAAACCCTAGAGAAAAGCCTTCTTAACAGTTATGCTTTTGATCTAAAACCGTCTCAAAACAAAATTAAAAGGCATAAATTTCCAAACTTCTTTACCTTTCAATTTAGAGTTGGCCACAGAGTAAAAAGACCTAGGCCTAGTATACACTAAAATGTTGAATTTGTAATACAAATAACCAAAAAGTACTATTGAGTTAAGAAATTCTCTTTATCATACCTTTCAAACAAAGAAATAGTCTTTTTGCGCTCGGCAAAAGTTCCTCAATCTGTTGCCTTCCACTGGAAACTTAATGTATCAAAGCAATGGGAAGAGGAGCTTATTGTTTCGACATTCGCTCCAGCGGATTCTGGGTGTAGAAATAGCCCCGAAAGAATTAAGGTGAGGAAACCAAGGAGATAAGAGGATAAACCAAGAGTTAGGATACGTGGAGCGCCAGCCAATAGGCTTAAACGACCTTTAGGGAAGAAGGTAGGATCGGCATCTTCCTGTCTTAAATCCTACCAAGTCGTGGAGCCTGAGCTTGCCAAAGGCTGCGTGTATCTGTAGCAACACCGAAAAGCTGGTTTGGCTATCCAAATTGGCGAAGAAAGCGTAAATCACCACTATGAAAGAGGCGAATGTCATCAATATCATATTTCAGCATCGCAATGCGCTCTGGGCCAAAGCCCCCCGCAAACCCGCTAAATTTCATGGGGTCATAGCCACCATTGGCTAGAACATTGGGATGCACCATCCCGCACCCGCCGATTTCAAGCCAGCCAGAGGATTTGCAGACGCGGCAGCCTTTGCCTTTGCAAAGGAAACAACTAACATCTAATTCAGCACTTGGTTCAGTAAAAGGAAAGAAACTGGGCCGTAAGCGCACTTCTGTGCCTTTCCCAAACATTTGCTCGGCGAAAGTGTGCAATGTTCCTTTTAGATCGCTCATTGTAATCGTCTGGCCGACAGCCAAGAATTCAAATTGATGAAACATAAATTCGCTGCGCGATGTCACCTGCTCGCTGCGATAGCATTTACCAGGCAACAGAACCCGCAACGGTTGGGGCGCATAGCGGCGCATAGCGTGAATTTGGCCCGGCGAAGTGTGAGTTCGCAAAACAACTTTAGGCGCATTCGGGGGCATTTCGACATAAAAAGTGTCCTGCATATCACGGGCCGGATGGTCAGGGGCAAAGTTGAGCAAGCCAAAATTGTAGTCGTCGGTCTCAACTTCGCGGCTTTCCCAAATCTGAAAACCCAGCGTGGCAAAGATTTCAAAAGTCTGGCGCAGCACTTGAGTCGTCAAATGGAGGCCCCCAACCTCTGGTTGCCGGCCTGGCAAACTGACATCAATGCGCTCGGCTTCCAAGTTGGTGGCTCGTGACGTGGCCTTGATTCGGGCTTCAGCGTCGGCGTAGGCGGTCTCAAGCACCTCCCGCAAGGCATTGATGCGCTGCCCTGCCTGGGGCCGCTCTTCGGGCGGTAAAGCGCCCAAACCACGACTGAAGCGCGTTACACTGCCTGATTTACCCAGATAACTATTTTTCCACTGAGCTAAAGACTCGAAATCGGCTTTTTTGGCTAATTCTGCTTGAGCTTGTTGTTCAATTTGACTAAGTTCTTCGCTCACGGTACTTTTCTCCGTTTGATAGCTCCACAGCTAAAGCTGTGGATTCCTGGGGCCAGCTTTAACCAAACAGCTTTTTTGGCGCAACATCTCGAACAATAGAATACTTCCTGCAACAGCGGCATTGAGAGATTCAGCTTGCCCAGCCATTGGAATCGTAATTTGATGCGTTGCTAAGGCTAAACCTGCTTCACTTACGCCTTTGGTTTCGTTGCCAATGATCAGAACTGCGTTTTGAAGCCAATTAAGATCGTAATAAGGCAAAGAACTGGTAGCAACGGCAGCATAAATCGCAGAAGGCTGAAGCTTGGTCAACAAAGTGGTAATGGCTTCCCAGGGCAAATCGGGCTGCATCGCAAGCGTAAAATGGGCCCCCATCGCGGAACGGACAACTTTTGGGCTATAGATGTCAGCCGTGCCTGGCGTACAAAAAACTTGCCCTACGCCTGCTGCTTCAGCCGACCTCAACAACGTGCCCACATTGCCTGGGTCTTGAAGGGCATCTAAAATGAGGGTCAAGCCAGGCTTGGGAGAGACTTCAGGAATGGCAGCCACAGCCACAATGCCTTGCGGGTTTGGGGTATCCGCCGCCGCCGCGACCACGCGAGCCGTCGCGGCATAACAATGGGTTTGCCCAACCAATTGCCCCAGTAACTGCTGGCCCAGCGGATGGTGGTCCAGTTGTTCTGGGGCAAAGAGAACCAGCAGAAGTGGTACATTGGTGGCACAGGCTGTTGCGACCAGCCGCACGCCCTCAAGCACAAAACAGCGCTCGCCGTAGCGCTCCTCGCGGTTAGCCCGCAGAGCGCGAATACGGCGAACATGGGCATTGGTCAGGCTGCTAATCACGCTGCCGGTGCAGGTTGAGCTTGGGCAACCACTTGGCTAAAGGCCGCCGGGTCCCGAACGGCCATGTCGGCCAGAATCTTGCGGTCTAGCTCAATTCCAGCCAATTTGAGCGCGTTGACCAACTGGCTGTAAGTTGTCCCATTAAGGCGGGCCGCTGCATTGATCCGTTGAATCCAAAGGCGGCGGAAATCTCGTTTCCGCACCCGCCGATCTCGATAGGCATAGGACAGCGCATGTAAAACGGCTTCATTCGCCGCCTTAAACCGTCGCCCCGTCGCGCCCCGAAATCCTTTAGCTTGTTCTAAAACTTTCTTGTGGCGTTTCTTGACCATCACGCCGCGCTTGACACGAGTCATCAAACCTCCATTTGTAAAGGCCCTAAAACAGCGAATCAAGCTGATTCGCCAGTTCTTCTTAATTTAGGAAAACTATTTCAACCCATAAGGTAAGGCAACGCTGAAATGTTCAGTGTTGGCCGGTGAAGAGGCTAACATTTTGCCATACATCCGTTGAGCCCGCTTCGAACGGTTACGCTTGACTCCGCGCCCTTGTTTGGCTTGCAAAATTTTGCCGCTCCCCGTAATTTTGAAGCGCCGTTTCGCTCCCTTATGAGTTTTCATTTTAGGCATCGCTTACTTCACTTCCTTGCTATATTGTTGCTTTATCTTCTTCAGCTTCAGACTCTTGTAGATCAGCTTCAGACTCATGGTCTTCATCATCCTCATCCTCAAAATCCTGGGAATCGGCTTCAAAGTCCTGGTCCTGCGCTTCTGTTTCGGCCAAAGCAAGCGCTTGTTGCACTTCTTCAACCATCGCTGCATCTTCGTGAGTTTCGTGAGTTTCGTGAGTTTCGCTGGTCTCGCTTTCGGTGAGGGCCTGCCGCGAGGCTTTTTCCTTTAGGCTGGCTGCCGCTTGAGCCGCTCGTTGAGCCTTTTGTAAAGCTTTTAAAACCTTGGGGTTGGGCGACAAGACCAAGAAAAGTGCCCGACTTTCCATTAGCGGCTTCTGCTCAACCACCGCCACGTCGCGCAGTTTTTCAACCAGCTGTTCCAACATTTCCCGCCCAATATCGGGGTGAGCCAACTCGCGCCCCCGAAAGCGAACGGTGAACTTGACTTTATCCCCGACTAGTAGAAAACGGCGAGCTTGACTGGCTTTGACATCAAGATCGTGATCATCGGTTTTAGGACGCAACCGTACTTCTTTGAGTTCGGTCTGCTTTTGGTTTTTGCGTGCTTCCCGCTCTTTTTTGCTCTGCTCATAGCGAAACTTCCCGTAGTCCATCAACCGACAAACGGGGGGCACAGCGTTCGGCGCGACTTCCACCAAATCAATCCCACGATCTTCGGCCCGCTGAAGCGCATCTCGGAGCGAGACAATGCCAACTTGAGCACCTTCCTCGTCGATGAGCCGCACTTCACGGGCCCGAATACGGTTGTTGAGACGAAACCGATTTTTGATTGGGCCACTTTTTTTATCCAATATCCTGGCCTACTGTCATTACTAAAGATTTGCCTTAGAGCTTCGGGTGCCTTCGTTAGCCTTCCTTAGAATCTGGCTATCTTGCACACTCAAGCTACCCTCAGGCCCAGAACGCAAGACACTTTGCTGATAGCTATCGGCCTTATTGTAACACAAAGATTCAATGCGTTCAAATGCCCTCTCGCGGTTCGGGTTTCGATAAACTCAACCCCCAGCGCGCTGGCAAAAACGAATGCGACCTCGCCAAACTAACAGCAGTTTCAAAATTATACACAACCTGGACAATCTTGTCCAATAAGGCGGAAGTTTGGTTGCCTGGGTCATGAGATCTGGAAGGAGGCCACGGCTAAAGCCGTGGCCGCTAAAATCCCAACCGTTCCCCCGGCTAAAGCCGTGGATTCCTGGGATCTGGAGGTTAGGCCGCTTGCCTGGCGGAGATCTCTAATCCCCCACAGTCAAGCGGCTTTCAATCTTTTCAAAGACTTTTGAACCAATGCCTTTTACTTTCTGAAGGTCTGAAACCGTTGAAAAAGGCCCATTAGCCTCTCGATAATCTATAATTCGCTGCCCTAAAGCTGGGCCAATGCCTTCCAAAGAACCTAATTCAGTCAGATTTGCAGTATTCAGATTGACCAAAGAGGTGGTCGAAGCGGGATTTGAACCAGAGGAAAGCTGCGAATTAGGCTTGGCTGTAGGATCCATCGTTTTGAGCGGGGTAACATTCGCATTCCTAAGGAAAGATGGTGGCGAAGTTTGGTTAAGGTAAGCAACCCAAATTTGCTCCTCGTCTTGCAGCCGCGCCGCTAAATTGATGCTAGTATCATCTGCGTCGGTAATCAAGCCTCCCGCCGCTAAAACGGCATCTTTCACTCTGGCATCGGGCGCGAGCGTGTAGGCATCGGGGTGCAAAACTGCGCCCAAGATATGGACCACAATGAGTCTGCCAGGCGAGGGAGTCGTTGAGGGCAAAGGCAAATTGGGCAAAGGTGAAGCGTGAGTTGTAGCACTTGGGGATGGCGATTCTTGGGGCGGATCTGGGTTGGCAGCTAAGAGGTCTGCTTCGGCGGGGCTGGGCTGTTCAATCTCCTGGGCGGGGCTGGGAAGCGGAAGCCAAAAGCTGAGAGCTAAAAGCGCTGCGCCTGCGACTCCCAGAAAAACTACTACCCAGACTTTGGGCCTGTGCCACCAAACTAAAGGTTCTTGCTGCGGCTCTTTTGGGCGACTTGACTCTGCTTCTTCTTCCATCTAAGTTCCCTGCCGTGGGCGAGACAGGCAAGCTGCCTATCCTATCCTACAAAGGGGCGAGACAGGCAAGCTGCCTGTTCTGCATTAGTCGCCAACTATCTCGCGCCAAGCCGTGATAATGGCGCAGTTGATCGCCACCCGTGAGAGAAAGATATGGCGTAAATTGGAATTACTCAAGCGGATGGCGCGATCTTGGACGGCCTGATAAGCCCAAGCCAAAGCGGTAGTCGAGTGGACTTTTTCACCGAGTAAAAGCCAGATTTCGTAGAAGGCAAAATAGGCTTCGCGGAGTTCATCGCTATCTTCGCCAATCGGGGGCTTTTGGCCCCAAAAGGCCCAAACACTTTCGGCCAAGGCCCGTGCTTGGGCCAGGTCGCCCAAAAGAGCCAGCGCATGAGCTTGGCGCGTGCGGCTGGCGCGTGCGAACTCAACTTCGCCCATCTCTTCCCGCAACGCGGCGGCAGCAGCCCAATGATAAGCCGCCCGTTTGGTGGCAATGCGTTTGTGAATCGTTTGGTTTACATAGAATAAAATTTCTTCATTATCGAAATGCCCATATTCCCAAAACCATTCGCCAAGGTGATGACAAGCATAGGCTTCGGCGCGGCGCATCCCCAGTTCGTGGGCTAACTCATAAGCGGCCCGATGTTCAGTGTAGGCGACATCACATAAGGAAGCAGGGTTGAGGTTGGGGTTTTCGGGCGGTGGAGGGTTTTTTTCCCAGGCAGCAGAGAGCGCAGGATACAAGCGCCGCCAAAGATGGGCGGTCTTGGCTAGGCCCCGACTGGCTTTGCCTAAAATATCCAGGGCGTGAACTTCTAACTGGCGATTGCCCAACTTTTGCGCTAGGCGCAAACCATCTGTGGCATACGTCTGAGCGGCCTCAAAGTCGCCCAAAATGACCGCGCTACTGCTCATACTGACCAAAAGCTCGGCTTCGCCACGTTGGTTGCCAATCGCTCGCCAGATGGTCAAAGCCGCTTGATGTTGAAGCTGGGCCGCGCTCAGATCGCCCAAAGATTGATAGGCCTTGCTGATATTGAGAAGATTGCCCGCTTCACCATTGCGGTCCCCGATGCGGTGACTGAGCTTGAGGGCTTCGTTGTAAAAGTTAAGGGCCTCACGGGGGCTGCCCAACCGCTGGGTCAAATTCCCCAACTGCGCGAGGCAAGCCGCTTCGCCCCACCGATTTTCAATCGTGCGGTGAATGGTCAACGCTTGTTGATAGTAGGTTGCTGCTTGATCATAATCGCCCAATTCCACTCCCGCCATGCCCAGCAGATTGAGACTTTGCGCTTCGCCGGCGCGATCCCCCGTTGATTGGCAGTTTTCTAGCCCATGAAAACCCCACCATTGCACCCGATGATAATTGCCTTGTAAAACCGCGTTTTGGGCTAAGATATTCAGACAATCACCCATCAATTGGCGATAACCCAACTGCCTCGCTTCTTTAAGCGAGGCTAAAGCAAGATCTTCAGCTTGCTTATAGGCATTCGTGATTTGATAGAACCGCGCCCAGTGAACCTTAACCGTAGTCATTGCTTGCTTATCGGCCATTTCTGTGGCAATTGCGGTCAGGGCTGTTAAATCTTTTTCTTCTTGGGAATAATTACTGCGCTGCTCATGAACCTCAGCCCGCATAATCAAAAGTTGAAAGAGATGATTTTGACTCTTTTCAGGAACTAAAAGTTCGGGATGATCGCGTAATAAATCAATCGACTGCGTGAGATAAAGCAGCGCTTCAGTCGTTGCATAGCTTTTGAGAGCTAAGTTTGCGGCGCGTTCAGCAAATTCTAACCGCCTTTGCCATTGCTCCGTATGACTATAGTGGTCGGCCAGCAAAGGGACATACGGCTCAAGGTTATCCGCATATTCTTTCTCATACCACTCGGCTACCGCTTGATGAAGGGCTTGGCGCTGGACTAAAAGGAGGCTAGTGTAGGCAACCTCTTGAGTTAAGCTACTTTTGAACTGATAGCGCGGGTCGGGGTCATAAGATTCAAGAGGCGTAATATCTTTTGAAGCTAAAATCTTGAGATGTTCGGCTAAATTTGTAACTTCGCGGGCAACGGGATAGATGCCAGCGACGGCTTTGGCGGGAAAAACCCTCCCAACAACCGAGGCAACTTTACAAGTCAGCTGTAAATTGACTTTAAGCTGGTCAAGCCGAGCTTGAATAACTCCTTTAAGAGTTGGGGGCACAGCGGTTAAACGTTGTTTATCGCGCAAAGCCCAGTGGCCATTGGCATTCAAGCCCAGCGCCTCTTGCTCGTGCAACATCCGAATCGTTTCTTCAACAAAGTAAGGGTTGCCTTGGCTGCGTTCGGTGAGCCAGAGGGCCAATTCTTCCGTCACGGGCTTGCCGCCAAGGTAGGTCGCCGTAAGCTGGGCAATGGCCTCGCTTTCCAAGCCAACCAAGGGGAGGTTGCGATGTTGATCCAAGAGATTAAGGGCCCGCAAAGGAGCTAAAAGATGGGAGCCATCGTCTTGGTCAATGGGGCGACAGCTTAAAATCAGCAAGACGGGGCGAAATAAAACCATCCGCGCCATATCCAAAGCTAGTTCCCATGAAAGCGAATCGGCCCAATGCAAATCATCTAAGACGACCAGCAAGGTTTGAGTCGAAACGAGCTCATCTTCCAGGGTAAATTCAGTATTGGAAGTGGTCTGGGGACTAATTTTTGTCCAAGCCAATAAGAGTTCAATGACTAAAAAAGCCAAATTATCGCGGCGCTGGCGAGGGTCGAGACTGCGCGTAAGCTGGGTTTCAGGGAAGCGAACCTCCAAAATATCATTGAGAAGGGGGAGCCGTTCTTCGATGTCGGGGTCAAAGGCTTGCACTTGCTGGCGGATGATTTGCATCCGTTGCGGCTCATCTTGGCTGGGTTCTAAGCCAAAGTAACTGGTCAAAACTTCGCGCCAGACGAGATAAGGGGTTTGTTGGCCAATGCTGCGGGCCGTGCCTTGAAGGGGCGGCATAATCCCTTTTTGCTGCCGTACTTGGGCCAAAAATTCGTGGAGCAAGTGAGTTTTACCAATTCCCCCTTCGCCAATCAGCGAGACGACAACCCCCAAGCCGGCTTTAACTTCGGTCAGATAGGCATGGAGCGTCGCCAATTCAGACTCGCGCCCGACCAAAGGGCGCGCTCTCGTTGGGGTTCCATTCGCCCGCTGGCCCGTAAAGCGATAGGCTTGCACGGGTTGGGCTTTCCCTTTGAGGTTGAGCGGGAGCAAAGGTTCCAAGTTCCAATGTTCGGCGGCGGCGAGGTAGGTGGGATGGTCGCAAAGAGTTTGCCCCGCCCCGGCGGCTTGCATCAAGCGGGAGGCGAGATTGACCCCATCGCCCATGACGGTATATTCGCGGCGGGTAGGGCTGCCCACAGGGCCTGTGAAGACGGTGTCAGTAGTGATTCCAATGGCGACCTGTAGAACAGGCATCTTTGCCTGTCTTTGCCTGTCTGTTTGGCCACGCGGGGCCATGGCTTGAATTTCGTGGGCGCAGCCAAGGGCGCGTTGGGGGTCATCTTCATGGGATAAAGGGGGTGCGCCAAAGAGGACTAACATGACCGTCCCTTTGTCGTCCACCGCGACTTTACTGAAAGTCCCCTCATATTGAGCAATGATTTCCTGGGAAGCGGCGACGAAAGCCTGGAGGGGTTCCAGGGCCCTTTCATCTTCATAGACAAAGCCCCCAACCCCAACAAACATGATGGTCATGCGGCGGAGTTCGGCCAGCCAGCCGGATTGGCCCGCCGCCAGCCGCGTGGTCACAACCGCAGGGACATAAGAGCGGAGGATTTTTTCGGCTTGTTTAAGGGTTTCGGTGGAAAGGCTTTGCCAATCAAAGGGGGGAAGGTTGGGGTGCAGAGGTTTGGGCAAAGGGCCTAAGGTGAGCGGAAGGTGTTGCACGGAGGTTGGACTTGGGGCAAAGTTTGGCCGCGGCCCAGGGAGTGGCTGGCAAAGAGGGGGCGAAAAAGAGAGATCCAGGCCCTCAAGCTCGGCGAAAGCTTCCCTGGGGGGGGGCGGGGGGACGGTCTCCCTTCCCGCTGGCCCTTCAGCAAGCTTTTCCAGGCCCAGCAAGATGCCCAACCTCCCAGGGCCAAAGGCTTCATCTTTGAGAAGCTCAGGGAAGGACGGAGTGGGGGTTTTAAAGCCAAGGATGCTGGTGGCTTGAGGAGCCAGAATAACCATGCCCGGTTCGGCATGCTGTTCGGCTGCAGCGGCTTGCGCGACGGCATCGCCCGCGATAGCGTATTCCCAGCGATCTAAACAGCCGCCCACTTGAAGGGCTAAAATGTTGCCTGCGCCAAGGCCGATCTTGAGCGCGAGCTTGGTTTGGCCAATGCTGGTGGTTTGAGTCTGAAAATCTTGCATGGCGGCTTGCATGGCCAAAGCGGCGTGGGCCGCGTGAAGCGTGGCTTCGAAGAGGGAAGGAAGCTGATAGGCTTCAAGATTAGAAGGGGAAGATTCTTGCAGCGGATGCCGGGCCTCATGCTTGGCCTGTGTTGAGTTTAGTGGATTTACGCCAAAAAAGGCAGTGATGGCATCGCCGCTAAACTTGACAACTTGGCCCTGATAGGCTTCAAGGAGGCTGATCATCCGCGTGAAATAGCGATTGAGGAGCGCCGTTAGCTCTTCGCTGCCTTCGGAGCTTTGGTGGGCAAAGGCTTCGGCCAAAATAGTGAAGCCGCTAATGTCGGCAAAGAGGACCGCCGCAGGAAGGCGGGCCACGTGGGGCTGGGGCGCGGAGGCCTGGGAAAAAGCCGCGAGGCGGTTATGCAGCGCTTGATTGGAAAGATTCAGCGCGATGGGGGTAGGCACAAAAGCTGAGAGCGCCTCGACTCGTTTTCCTAACACAGAAATGCTTTCTCCGTGGCCGCGTAGAGCGTATGACGGGCAACTTGCCTAGTTAAACCATTAAAGCAACATCATTCAGATGTTCCAAGAGACTTTTGGGTGACCCATTGCTTCCGCTTATTATAATCGTTTTTGAAAAAAATTCATACCTTGCAGTCCGCGCCGCCTAATTGCCAAAGATGGCAGAAAGTGGTACAATTGCTGCAACGGGCCGTTGCCTGCCGGTTATCTCTCCAAAGATTCCTCCGTCAGGCGTTGACTTGCCCGTTTTGCTTTTCCCAAAAAAGCCTTGACTTTTTGCTCAATCATGTTATCTTATGAATTAACGGGCCGCTGCCCGACGATTATCTTTACTTTCTCAACCAAAGTCCAAGAACCTCGTCGGGTCCTCTTTTGCCCGTTTTTGGCTCATAAGGGGGTTTTGAATGAGCGATTATCTGAAGGGCCACGGGCCACGGGCGACGCAAACACCCCAAAGTCAGCCGCTCCCTGGGAGCAACCAAGTTGCTAATAATGCAGGTGGTTTCGCTTGGGAAGTTACTCCTTGGACGCGCCTGGACCGCTTTTTGGTTTTGGGAACCGAAGGTGGCTCATATTATGTCGCTGAACGCAAATTAACGGCAGCCAACATCAGCGGGATTGAGGCTTGTATTGCCGAAGATGGGCTGCGCGTTGTCAAGCGCATTGTTGAGATTAGCACGGCGGGGCGGGCCCCAAAGAATGATCCAGCCCTTTTTGGGCTGGCGCTCTGCGCGAGTTGGGGTGATCAGCAAACGCGCCAAGCAGCTTTGGCCGCTTTGCCCAAAGTGGCCCGAATTGGAACCCATCTCTTTCATTTTCTCGCTTACGCTCAAGAGTTTCGCGGCTGGGGCCGATCTTTACGTAAAGGTGTAGCCGCTTGGTATCAGGATTTGCCTGCGGCAAAGCTGGCTTATCAGGCGGTGAAATATCAGCAGCGCGACGGCTGGAGCCACCGTGATGCGCTCCGCCTGGCCCACCCCAAAACAGTGGATGGGCAGCGCAATGCTCTTTATCACTGGATTGTCAAAGGTTGGCCCGATGTCGGGACCGAGCCGCATCCTGACGAGGTTTTGGGCTTAATCTGGGCTTTTGAACGGGCCAAACGAGCGACTAAAGCGCAAGAGATCGTGCAATTGATCACCGACTACGATTTGCCGCGTGAGGCGATTCCGACGCTGTTTTTGCACGAAAAAGCGGTTTGGGCGGCGCTGTTGGAAAAGATGCCGCTTGAGGC
>DCSM01000065.1:0-2870 GCA_002325605.1 Chloroflexaceae bacterium UBA1466 | reverse complement strand
ATCCATCCGATTAAAGTTTTGGCGGCTCTCTTGACTTACCAAAGTGGCCATGGTGTGCGAGGAAGCGGGACGTGGTCGCCGTTGCCCAAAGTGCTGGATGCGCTGGATGCCGCTTTTTATCGCAGCTTTGGGAATGTGGAGCCAAGCGGGAAGCGCCTACTGCTGGCGGTGGATGTGAGCGGCTCGATGAATTGGGGCACGATTGCGGGCACGCCAGGGCTTACGCCGCGCACAGGAGCCGCCGCGCTGGCCCTTATCACCGCCGCGACAGAAAAAGATGCTGAGATTACAGCCTTTAGCGAAAAGATGATTCCACTCAAGATTTCGCCGCGTCAACGCCTGGATGCTGTGATCAAAACAATGGATAAATTGCCTTTCGGCGGGACAGATTGTGCTTTACCGATGATCTATGCTCAGGAAAAGAATCTCAATGTTGATGGTTTCATTGTTTTGACCGATAGTGAAACTTGGTTTGGGCAGATTCATCCCGCACAGGCTTTGCAGCAATATCGAGAAAAGAAGCAAATCGCGGCTAAGTTTGTGATTGTAGGAATGCAAGCCAATAAATTTAGCATTGCCGACCCCGAAGATGCAGGAATGCTAGATTTAGTCGGCTTTGATACGAACACGCCCCAACTAATTAGCGATTTTGCAGCGGGGCGCATCTAAAAACGCAGCTAACCAGCTAAGAATCACGAAAGGGGTGGCCAATTTGGCTACCCCTTTTTCGATTCGAAGTTTATGCGTTTGAAAAGTGCAAAAGCTAAAAGGCGGGCAAGGGATGCACAAGGGCTGAGGCATTTCCACCCAAAGGCAAAAATGCGGATGGGGATCGAACCCACTTGAAGTTTTAGCTTCTTACCAGATAACCCTCACACTTCGGCCCGCCAAAGCAGATTATAGCACTTTTCCTGCTTTTGCCAAGTTTTCAACAGCTTTAACTTTTTCCCACTCGCGGATGGGCCCAGATACAATTGTAAAAAGGGGATGCGGTTCGGGGCGCAGGAGAGTCTGTCCTTGTTGATAACGCTGCGGGTCACGCTGCTGCAATTTGCCTAAGAGATGGGCCCATTCATAGCGCAATTGCCCTTCGGTCTCTTCAATTAGCTGCGCGGTCAGCCCCGCGCCAATTTTCGTGCGGTCAAAGTTGTAACCGCGCTCCTGGGCTTCGGTGGCGATTGCAAAAAGATAGGTCGCCAAAGCCCCTAACGGCGCAGATTGCTGGCGAAAGCGCAGAAGTTGCGGGTGGTGATGATAGCCGCGAGTTTTGCCCTGCAAGACTTTTTGGGCTAACAAACCTTCCCGCCAGACCGCGACTAAGCCTTTCGCATCTAAGTAGCGGGGGTGCAAGGTCCAAAGGCGCATGAGGGATTCGCTTACAAGTTTTTCTTGGCTTTTTGGAAGAGTGACAGAACAGGAGATCGTCCCTTTTCTCTTATGAATTCCAGCCCAAGCCGAAAGATCTCTGGCATCTCATATCGCTCGTCGACACGCAAAATAACTCCATTTTCTTCTAGGATGGTTATTTCTTTGTTACTGAGCCTGAAATTAGTTGGTATAAATGGAATTCTTCTAGCTGTTCTTGATAGAGAGGCAAGTTTATTCAAAATGGGCTTTAAGGTTGGGTTTTCTGCTTTAATCTCTTCGATCTTCTCTTTACTACAAGGCTTTATTGCTTCTCTGATTGCTTTAGGAACAAGAATTCGATCTTTCAGGGAATCTTCTAATGAACCTTGGGCAGCTTCATATAGAAAGCGTACTAAATCCCGTGCTTGAATCTGGCCTTTGAGATCACAAAGGACAGTGATAACCCATTCAGCAGAGCGAGGTTCTTTAGATTTTTCTTTTGTACCGAGAGTATAACCCCACAGAGGAATGAGTTGCTTGGTAAAATCATCCCAGCGCATTCTTTCGAGATTAGTATTTTGTACATCAGGTAAAATTCCTGCTTGTTTTGTAATCCAGGCAACTAACCTTAATGCCTCAACCATATCCCAACGAAGGGCATAAGTTTCATATAAGGACATAAATTGACCAATGTTTTGGCGAATCGCATGCCTGGCTACATCCTGACGGACAAAGATTACAAGACCAATTTGCTGGGAGGGTTGTTGCAATAACCAATTTGGGACATCTTGAAAAAGGGAGCGCAAAGCACATTGTTGACTCTCATCAGTCAAGAAATTACGAAAAAGGGTTTCCAAGCCATCAATAACTGCAATAATTCGTTTATTATTTTCGCGCAGGTAAGCAACAAAGTTTCTTCCTGCCCCTTCCTTACCCTTTTCAAACCCTGCGGCCCAAGCTAGGCAATTGAGCCAGCATTCGCGCCATAAACCTTCGTGGAGATTCTTGCTTAAATTATTTCGGATGTAATCTTCCAAATCTTCACGCGAGGCCGCATTTGCAAGCCCAAGTATTTTTATGGCCCCATTCTTAGCCTCATTTACCTTTTCAACTGCTCTAGGGTTTAGGTCTGCTGTTTGAAATACAGGATACAAGGGTGCGTCAAATGAAACCACTGAAACCCCTACATACTTAGTAAAATTCTGCCAAGTTTGTAAGCGCATAAGTTGCAAAAAGGAAAAGGTTTTCCCTGAACCCTTTGCGCCGACCACAACCGCGATAGGCACTTTGTTTGCGAAATTCGTGGCCAAGTTTCGTAAGGGAGAAGTCACTAAAAAGTCGTCCTCAATCCCACCCTCTGCATAGATGAGGGATTTGGCAAATTCAGCAAGTTGTTTCCGCTGGGCTTCTAGATCAACTTCGGGCGGAGAACTGACTTCTTCAGGATTAGCACCAGAAATAACTTTTTGTAGATCGGGAAGCCAATCAATAAGCTGTTTTGATATGGCCCTAATCATTCCCTG
>DCSM01000192.1 GCA_002325605.1 Chloroflexaceae bacterium UBA1466 | reverse complement strand
GCGGGCATGTACAAAATTTTGCAGCAAGCGGGGTTTCAGCCCGATTTCACTTTAGGGCACAGTTTTGGCGAATTGACCGCCCTTTGGGCCGCTGGGGTTTTGGAAGATCAAGCCTATTTCACCTTGATCAAAGCGCGGGGCAAAGCCATGGCTCCGCCTCCGCACCAGCCAGACTTCGATGCTGGCTCGATGTTAGCAGTTTCAGGCAATTTACAGAATCTCCAGGCTGACCTGCAAGCATTCCCCCAGATCACGCTGGCCAACTTGAATGCGCCTAATCAAATCGTTATTGCGGGGCCAAAAGCGGCGTTGGCGGCGGCCCAGCCCGCCTTAACCGCGAAGGGCTACAATGTCGTGAATTTGCCAGTAGCGGCGGCTTTTCACACGCCGCTTGTCGGCCATGCCCAACGACCTTTTGCCCAAACGATTCAGCAAGTGGCTTTCCAAAGCCCCAAGCTTCCAGTCTATGCCAATGCGACGGCGAAACCCTATCCTACTGAACCGCAGGCGATTCAAGAGCTGTTGGCCCAACAGATTCTCCAGCCTGTCCAGTTTCAAAAGGCAATTGAAACGATTTATCAAGCGGGAGGCTCGATTTTCGTTGAATTTGGGCCGCGCAATATCCTCTCGCTCTTGGTGAAAAGTATTTTAGGCTCGAAGCCTCACGTAACAATTGCCCTTAATCCCAGTCGCCAAAAGGATAGTGATTACCAATTACGCGAAGCTGTCGTGCAATTACAAGTCATCGGCTTGCCTTTGCAAGCTTTTGATCCTTATTATCTTAATGAACCAACCGTTCAGAGTGCTAATAAACCAAGGAGGTTAAGTGTGAGCTTAAACGGCTCCAATTTTGTAAGTGAAAAACGCCAGCAAGCCTTCGAGGATGCCATCAAGCCAGGGCAAACCGTTGCCTACGCGCAACCCGGCGCGCCGCTGCCTGTGCCCGCTCAAACTTTAGCGGTGGTAGCTCCTGTGCCACAAACCCAAATGCCCCAACCGCAAGTGGTTTCGCAAAATTTTGGGGATGTTCTTGAGCGTGGTTTGGCCCAGTTGAGTGAGCAGCAGCGCGATTCGCAACGCATCCACGAGCAGCACTTGGGCTATCAAACCGAATTTCTCAAGACTTTCTTCCACTTGATGCAACAGCAGCAAACGCTCATTCAACAGGGAGCGGCTCCCAGCGTGGTCGAGACCTTATCGCGCAATTTGCTGGCTTTGCAAGAGCAACAATTAGAAGGTTTGCGGGTGCATCAGCGCCATGTGGAAGGGCAAGCTGACTTCTCAAAGATGTTTTTCCAGGTGCTTCAGCAACAATACAGCCTGACAAATGGGGGAAATGCAGAGCGTTCTGTAGCCCTAAATCCGATGGTGAACCTTGTGCCGATGCCTTCTGTGCCGATGGCATTGCCGCCACCACCTGTGCCAACCTTTGTGCCAGCGCCTGCGCCCGTGGTAACGCCTTCCCTTCGGCAAGCTCAGGGAACGCCACCGCCTGCGCCCGTGGTAATGCCACCACCTGTGCCGACCTTTGTGGCTGCACCTGCGCCCGTGGTAACGCCTTCCCTTCGGCAAGCTCAGGGAACGCCAGCACCCGCGCCCGTGGTAACGCCACCGCCCGCACCGACCTTTGTGCCCGTGCCTGTGCCCAGCCCTGAGCCACTTATTGTAGCAACTGTGGTGAGTCCAGTTGTTTCAAATGTTCAAAACGATAAAATCCAAATTGCTTTACTCCAGGTGGTCAGCGAAAAAACAGGTTATCCTGTCGAGATGCTGGAGCCTGAAATGGATATGGAAGCTGATTTGGGGATTGACTCGATCAAACGAGTCGAGATTCTGGGCGCGTTGCAAGACCTTTTCCCCAACCTCCCCAAATTCAAGCCCGATGAATTGGCTGAATTGCGGACTCTGGCCCAAATTATGCAGCACATGCAACAGAGCCAAAGCCCAATTGCCAGCCCTGCTCCCGTCAGCCTGCCGCCAGCCGCACCTGTGCCTGTAGTTTCGAGTGCCAACAGCGATGCTTTGCAGGAATCCTTGCTCCAGGTGGTCAGCGATAAGACGGGTTATCCTGTCGAAATGCTAGAGCCTGAAATGGATATGGAAGCTGATCTGGGGATTGACTCGATTAAGCGAGTCGAGATTTTGGGCGCGTTGCAAGACCTTTTCCCCAGCCTCCCCAAATTCAAGCCCGATGAGTTGGCTGAATTGCGCTCGCTGGCCCAAATCATTCAGCACATGCGCGGAGTAGTTGTCGGCAGCTAACCGATCTTCGTTTCCGCTGCCGCTTTAAATGTAGAACAGGCATCCTGCCTGTCGCCCGCTAACCCCCTCATTGATTCAGGGATGAGGGGGTTTTCATTACTTAGGGTTAGGCAAAAAGGACTGCTCTATCTTTCTAATCTTCGCATTTCTGCGGTATAATAAAAAGCGCCAAAGCTAATATTCATCCTTCCCCTGATTTGGAGTTTTTTGTGTTACAACCAGACAATGGTCTTCGGCTTTCCCCAACAGCAATTAGTCAACCTTGGCATGGCTCCGTTGAAGCCTTGGCCTTCACGGGCCAAGAGATCAAAGCATGTTTGACCAATCTTGAGCAACCGTGCTATATCGTCGAGCGAGCGGGCCAAACGGGAGCTACCAACGTGGCCCCAGTTTGGGAAAATTATCAAGCGGCCCCCCAAGGCGAAACAAGAGCCATGGTCGCGCCGCTTGCGCTGCATCAATTTGGTGACCCGACCTTTCTGCAAGCCCATGGCGTGCGCTATGCCTATACTGGGGGCGCAATGGCCAACGCAATTTCTTCCGAAGAAATGGTCATTGCGTTCGGGCGAGCGGGAATGCTTTGCTCCTTTGGGGCAGCGGGTCTCGTTCCAACCCGCCTCACCGCAGCGATTCAACGCATTCAACAGGCTCTGCCAAATGGGCCTTATGCTTTTAATCTGATTCACAGCCCCAGCGAAGAAGCTTTAGAGCAAAACGCGGTTGAACTCTATCTTAAACATCAGGTGCAAACAGTTGAGGCTTCAGCTTTTTTGGCTTTGACTCCGCATATTGTCCGTTATCGGGCCGCTGGACTTAGGCTGAATCAGCAGAATCAGATCGAAATTCAAAACCGCATCATCGCCAAAATCTCGCGGACTGAAGTAGCCAGCCAATTTCTCCAGCCTGCGCCGGCCAAGCTTTTGCAGCCTTTGGTGGCGGCAGGCTTGATCACCGCCCAACAGGCCGAATTAGCCGAGCATGTCCCTGTCGCCGACGACGTAACAGCGGAAGCTGATTCGGGCGGCCATACAGATAATCGCCCACTTGTTTCGCTTTTGCCTGCGATTCTGGCGCTGCGGGACGAGCTTCAGGCGAAGTATCAGTTTGCCCAACCTGTGCGGGTCGGCGCAGGCGGAGGCATCAGTACGCCAGCGGCGGCGCTCGGAGCCTTCATGATGGGCGCAGCCTATTTGGTCACGGGTTCGGTCAACCAAGCCTGTACTGAAGCGGGCGCTTCCGAGCATACGCGAAAACTTCTGGCCGAAGCGGGCATGGCGGATGTGATGATGGCTCCCGCCGCCGATATGTTTGAGATGGGTGTTAAGCTCCAGGTTCTCAAAAAGGGTACTTTGTTCCCCATGCGGGCCCAAAAATTATACGAACTTTATCAGCGCTACGATTCGCTTGAGACTTTGCCCAAAGATGAGCGCGAAAAATTGGAACGCCAGCTTTTCCGCCGCAATTTGGATGTCGTTTGGGAAGATACGGTAGCTTACTTCAAGGAGCGCGACCCAGAGCAGATTCAGCGGGCCCAAGAAAACCCTAAGCGCAAAATGGCTTTAGTTTTTCGGTGGTATTTGGGCTTATCCTCGCGCTGGTCGAATACGGGCGAAAAGGGCCGCGAGATGGATTATCAAATCTGGGCGGGGCCAGCGCTGGGCGCGTTCAATGCTTGGGTTCGCAACTCGTATTTAGCGCAACCTGAAAATCGGCATGTGGTCGAGGTCGCGCACCACATTTTGACGGGTGCGGCTTTGCTCTATCGCGTGCAAAGTCTGCGGCTGCAAGGGGTTTACCTGCCACCGTTCTATGCTCAGTACCAACCCATGCCGCTTACATCCTAGCCTCACCTGTAAGCACGAGCTAAGTAATCACGCAGTTTTCCCTTAATCCTAAGCTCGCTAGGCCCTTAATGCTCTTGCCAAACGAGGTTCAGCTTTGGCTGCTGCCGCTTGACCAACCTGGGGAAGTTGCCCACCTAAATTCACTGCTGGCTCCGGAGGAACAAGCTAGGGCCCAGCGCTTTCTCAGGCCCGACCACCAGCGCCGCTTTGTCGTGGGGCGGGGGCTTTTGCGAACCTTGCTGGGGCATTATCTGACCATTGAGCCGCAGCGCCTGAAGTTTGCCTACAGCCCCCATGGCAAACCTTTTGTCAGCTGGCCCCCAACTAATCTGACCTTCAATCTGTCTCATTCCAATACTTTAGCCCTCTATGCCTTTACTTTACAACGGGCTATCGGTGTAGATCTTGAACAGATAAACAATGCTACGCCCGTTTTGCGCTTGGCAGAGCGGTTTTTGGCCCCTAGCGAGCAACTAGCTTTGCAGAATTTGCCTCCTCCTCTCCAAGCTGAGGCTTTTTTTACCTGCTGGACGCGCAAGGAAGCCTATCTCAAAGCGCGAGGGACAGGGTTAGCTTTACCCTTAAATCGTTTTGCCGTCGCGGTGGGGCCAACCGAACCTGCCCGCCTTTTGAGCGTCGAAGGTGAACCAGCCGAGCCAACCCGCTGGACTTTTCAAGCCCTAAATCTGGCTTCAGGCTATGCCGCAACTTTGGTCGGCGAAGGCTCAGGCTGGCAATTGAACTATGGCGCTCTCCTTTAGCGACAACGGCTTTACCCAAAACTGCTATCTATTCTGATTAGGTTGGGGTTTGCAGCTCACAACTGCTGTGTAACCCCAACCAGAGATTAATTACTCAGCTATGAGTCAGCAAATTACGCTCAAACCTAAGTTTTTTATTAGTTTACACCTCAAACTTTTGGTGAGTTTCACCATTTTGTTTAGTTGCTATTTCATTGGAACTTTCCTGTGGTTTTATGATTTTGTGGCTAATGCCGTTCAACGCGAGCTTGAAATTGATATGGTCAGTGCCCTTAATGGAGCCGCAACGGGGATTGAAGTGGAGGAATTTGCGGCTTTAGCCCAAGAAGGGAGTCTCAAACCTGCGGCTTATCGCAATGACCCCCGCTATCAGCGCCATTTGGCCTGGCTGAAAGTCGTGGAACGGATGGAGCCACGCATTCGGATTGAGACTTTTGTACGAGATGGAAAATCAAGCAAACTGGTCTATATTGGCAGCAGCACGCTTTCGGCAACCAAAGCCCCAACGCCTGCTTTTTTTGAGCCAGTTAATGAAGCCAAGGCCCAACGTTTGGCACAAGGGCTTTTGGGGCCCACCTTGTTTCTTACCCCTTTTACCGATGCCGAAGGGACATGGGTTTCGTCGGTTACGCCCCTCAGAAATAAGCAACAGCAAGTCATTGGCGGCATTAAAATGGATTTTCGCGCTGGACGTTTGTTAGACCTCCAGGCAATGATCCGTAATCAAGTCGCTTTTACCTTTATACTGATCTATTTCTCGCTTTTAGGTGTAGCCTACATCATTTCACGCACGATTACTGACCCCCTCATTGCTTTGACCGCCATTGTGAATCAGGTCAATAATTTGACTAATGGACTTATCTTCCAGGGCGGACAACCGAATAGCGATTTAGAATCGATTGATCTCGCCAAATTCGACCATTTTACGAAATACCCCTTTAACGATGAGGTTACGACACTTGGTTTAGCGGTTCGCCAAATGTTGCTTCAAATCAAATTGCGCGTTCAAGATATTGTGGAGCGCGAGCGGGCCGAAAAACAATATATGGCTTTGGTCGAAAATATTGCTGAATCGACGCGCTTATACAAGGAATCTTTACAAAAACTCTTTCACCAAGATTAGAAAAGCTTGCTTTGCCGAGCTTTTGAAAGGAAATGCCGATGCGAGTGGTGCTGAAATTTGGCGGCACTTCAGTGGGAAGTGCCGCTGCGCTGCGCCAGGTCGTTGAAATTGTCCGCGATCTGGCCCAAACAAAGGAAGTGGTCGTCGTCGTTTCGGCGATGAATGCCCCAGATTTGCGGACAACTGACGCGCTGATTGAGGCCGCACGGGCGGCGGAGAAGGGCGATAGCTCTGTGGCGGCCACTATTGCGCCCCAGTTGCTGCACTTGCATTTGAAAACGGCGGTTGAATTAGCCAGCCCCAGCGAATGTCAAGCGCTCGAAAGGCAACTTCGCCCGATGTTTGAACATGTGAGCAATTTGGCGACGAGTATTGCCATTTTGGGCGAACTAACGCCTCGCGCTCTCGACCTGATTAGCGGGCAGGGCGAGCGTTGCAATGCGCGGCTCATCGCGGCGGCTTTACGCAGCGCGGGCGTGCCCGCCGAAGCG
>DCSM01000046.1 GCA_002325605.1 Chloroflexaceae bacterium UBA1466 | reverse complement strand
ACCCGCTCACCTAAGGTTAGCAAGAAGAAGAGCAACTGGAGCATGATCACAAGCTCAAAACCCCCTTGGCCATGCTGGATCACAGCATAGAAGCTAACGCCAACGGCTAAACTTAGCGCAAAACCGAATAAGGAAGGGTTAGCGGTAGTTTTATTCTTTAGGCTTAGAAGGTAGCTAGAAAGAAGCAAAGCCAAAAGAATTTGGATTCCATAAGTAAGCATGGATTGTTCAACACAAAACGCAAACATGAGTCATTCTCCTGTAAGTCAGAGTTGAATAACGACAATCGTTATATCATCATGAAGTTCGGCTTCGTTCATAAAGGTGAGGATTTCCTTTCGCAAATAGCCTAACATGGCTTCGGCCTCGTTCGGGCCCGCTTGAATCAGAGCTAAGGTTCGGTCAAAACCGAGCATTTCGCCCTGAAGATTATGGGCTTCGACCAGACCGTCACTGGTAAGGATGAGCATTTCGCCGGGCGCAAGCTCAATGGTCTTCTCCGGGTAGCCGAGAAACTTGCCAAACCCTGCCCCCAGCGGTGGCCCAACAACGTCTAACAATTCAGCTTGCCCCGTGCGGGGTTTGAGGAAGGGGGGAATCAAGCCTCCGTTGGCGATGCGGGCCACACCCCCTTCAGTCCCCGTCGTGGGTAAAGTAACTTCGATGTAACAAAGGGCGCAATTCATCCGATCTTCCTTTGCATAGCTTTCAAGCTGCTTGTCAAGGTTGGTCAGCAGAAGGCTGGGCGAAAGTTCTTGGGGGGCCACAGAACGTAGCAAAGCAATGCTCACGGCCATAAACAAGGCGGCGGGCATCCCTTTCCCCGTAACATCGCCCACCGCAAACATATACTTAGCTTCCTGTGCATTGGCGGGGAAAGCTAGGTAGTTATAGAAATCGCCCCCTACTTCCCGTGCGGGCATGTTGAAACAGAGAACTTTCGGCCCCAGCCAAGTGGGTGAAGGGGGCTGAAGGAGACTTTGTTGGATTTTGCGGGCAAAGGCCAATTCGGCCCGAAAACGGTTATTGACTTCCTGAAGCTGTTGCTCAATTTCCTTCAGGTCGGTGATGTCCCGGCCACTCATTACTACGCCCGAAATCGTGTTATCAAGTTCTAAGTAGGGCGCGTAGGTCACATCCATAAAGCGTCGCCCCAACTTTTCGTAGGTCAGCCAGGACTGACTGTGAACAATCTGACCTTCTAAGCAAAGGTCAAAGGAACTTTTGATAAAGGTTTGAAAGGCCTCCGTGCCCCAGATTTCGGCTAAAGGTTGCCCTACCAGTTCTGCTTTGCCCTTCCCACTGGCAAGGGAGCAAGCTTCATTGACTAGCTCACAGGCGTAAGACCGGGCAACGAGCGCGATCTGGTCGGTGGTGGCGGCCACGATCCGTTCATACTTCCGCAAACTAGCTTCTTGTTCTTTGAGTTCGGTAATATCTTCAAGGAGCCAAATTGAGCCGAGGGCCATGTTGGTAGGATCAATGGCTTTGGCATTCATACTACACCACAAGGGGGTTCCATCCTTTTGTTGCAGGTTCCACTCGCCCCGATAGGCCCTCCCGATCTTCAATTGGGCATACGCTTCCTGCCCCAGTTGTGCATAATCTTCGCGGGACCGATAAAGGACGGTTGAGGGAAGGCCTGTTACTTCAGCCAGCGTGTAGCCAAACATCTCCGCAAAGCGTCGGTTAGCCCAGATCATCACCCGCTCCCGGACTAGCGCAATCCCCATAACGGATCGTTCCAAGATGATGGCTTGTTGGGCCACGATTTGCTGCAATTCGGTTTCCAATTGCTTGCGCTCGGTGATGTCGCGTAAAATCCCCAGCGCGTGCCACCCCCCTTTGATTTGAAGGGCTGACATGGAGACCTCGATGGGGAAAACTTCGCCCCCTTTGCGGAGGGCTTCAAACTCAACGGTTTTCCCAACCACTTGCCCTTGCCCCGTCGCCCAAAACTGGGTGATCTTCTTTTGATGGGCTGGAAGGTAGGCCGAAGGAGCCAGCAAGTTGTGAAGGTGTTGCCCCAGCACTTCTTCTGGAGCATAGCCAAAGATGCGACTGGCCGCTTCGTTCCAAAAGGAGATGTAACCTTGATGATCCATCATGATGATTGCGTCTTGGGCTGAAGTACTCATGACTTTGAACTTCATCTCGCTTTCCCGCAACGCTTCCTCCGCCTGCTTGCGCTGACTGATGTCCCGCGAAATCCCCAGGAAGCCAGTCAATGCGCCTGCTTCATCAAACAGAAGGGTTACGCCAGCCTCCGTCCAAATGGTACTCCCATCTTTGCACGGTTGCTCAATTTCAAAGATGCCTGAGCCAGAGGGTTTGTGAGAATCCTGAAGGTTTGAAATGCAAAGCTCAAGTTCTTTCGTAACCAAGGCCAGAGAAGCAGGGGTCATGACTTCGGCCATCGTTTGTTGCAACACTTCCTGGGGCGTATACCCGCGCAACTTCTCGACAGAAGGGCTAACGTAAGTAAATTTCCCGGCCAGATTCAGCACCCAGATCACATCGGTGCTATTATCCGCTAAGAGCCGATAATGCTCCTCACTTACTTTGAGGGCTTCATCCGCCTGCTTGCGTTCCGTGATGTCATGGACAATCGAGAAGAGGAGGTCTTGCTGCTTAAAGGTAACAGGGGAAGAATAGACTTCTACCATGCGAATTTCCCCTTGCGCTAAACGGTGGGGAAAATGAAAGTACTTCCGCTTTTCAGCTTGGGCTCGCGTCATTTCCAACTGAACTTCGGCAGGGCTAAATTGGTTGAGCGCGTGGATGGTCAGCTTCTTGAGGTCTGCCAAAGCATAGCCGTAATAAGCTACGGCGGCTTGATTAGCCTCAACGATCTGGCCATTTTCAGGATTGAGCAAGAGCATCACCGCGCTATGGTTTTCAAACATGCCACGAAAAAGCGCGGACTGCTCGCGCAAAGTAGCTTCTTCGGCCTGGGCTTGCTGTTTCTCATGGCGCAGAAGGCTAACCCGATCTAACAAAGTTAGCGAGAATAACAGCAATTGCAGGATGATCACGACTATATAAAGTTGTTCTAGGGAGTTATTAGCAGGAAGAAAGCCAAAACGGATCAGATTAATGACCGCTTGATATATTCCGACGAAGAAAATACCCAAGATAAAGTAGCGGGCGGGCCGATAGCCGCGCAAAGCGACGCGCAAACTGGTCCAGACAGCGAATAAACAACCAAAAACGATGTAAGCAGAGATTGGCTTGATCAAATCCTCATATTTGACAAAGGGCACTAAGCCGATAAACAGCCACGTTAGCTTTTCGAGGAAGATGAATATTTTGTGGATGGTGGGAGCATAAGTTTGGGTGGACAAGGTGTCCATGGTAAACTTGAGGCCCGTGAGCAGGCAAAGCCCAATGGCAAAGAGGACGGCGAAGGAATCCCACCCACCGACGGTAGGCCAAAGGTATTGGGCGGCGAAGCCATACGTCGTCAGATATAAAAAGAGTTGACTCCCAATGAAAGCGGTCAGCGAGAGGCAAGCTTTATCACGGAGGGAGAAAAAGAGTAAGAAGTTATGGATCAGCATCAGGAGGAGGAACCCCGCGAAAAGGCCCCAGCCAAGGTCGGCTGTGGCTCGCGCTTGGGCAAAGGTCTCCAGCGCCCAAAGGGTCAGGGGAAAGAAGGTCGCGGAACTGTTCTTGGCCCGCAGATAGATCGTTTGGGTCTGGTTTAGCGGCAAGGGAAGTTTAAAAACGGGATTATGATAAGCGAATTCACGGGAATTGAAGGGGAGCGTATTGCCAGCATGTTTGACCAAAAAACCGCGCTGGTCGGGCGTAGGGAAGTAGAGATCAATTCGATGAGTGTTCCCAAAGGCCTGTTCTAGGAGCCACAAGGTTGGCGAACTGGCTTGATTGCGAACCTCAAACCGTACCCAATAGGCCGCCTTGGTAAAGCCAAAGTTGGGAATTTCCTCCGCGCTGGGGCGAAACTGCGCGACATACTTTGGGGAAGTAACATCTTCTATAGTCAGATTCCCCGACGGGTCTTCCAAATAAGCTAAATACTGGCCGACCTTGTATTCCCCTTGGCGCTCCGTGAGGATGAGGGGGCCTTGGGCTTGGGCGACCTTTGGGCTACTTAGGGCCACGAACGGGAGGAGCAAGATGAGAAAGAGCATCTTGCGCTGCATGAGATTCATTACTTCAAAACCTTTCACTTAGACTTTGCTTTAGACTTGGACAATGATGATGGTTAGATCATCATCCTGTTTACTTCCGACCATCAGGTAGAGGGTTTCTTGTTTCAAATGGAAGATCAGCGCATCCGCGCTATCCGAGGGGCCGGCTTTTACCATGGCTAAGGCCCGTTCAAAACCCGACATTCCTTCACCTTGGGTATTCCAGGCGCGCACTACCCCATCATTGAGCAGAATGAGGAAATCCCCTGGAGCCAAAGTAGTGACCCGTTCCGCGAAGCCTAGCAATTTGCCCAGCCCAGCCCCCAGTGGTGGCCCTGCTACTTCCAACAATTCAACTTGCCCTGATCGGCGTTTAATAATCGGCGGTATCAAATCCCCATTGGCAACCTTTGCCACGGTCTCGCCCGCCGCTGAAACGGTAAGCTCAACATAGCACAAAGCACAGTTCATCTTACTTCTTTGGGTATAATGCTCTAACATCTCGTCAAGGAGACTCAGCAGAAGGCTCGGCGGGAGCGCAACTTGCGTGACTACGGCCCGCAGAAGCGCAATACTAACGGCCATCAATAAGGCGGCGGGAATGCCCCTTCCCGTAACATCCCCAATGGCAAAAGCATACTTCTGCTCACCCTCTGTTGGGGGAAAAGCATAATAGTCGTAAAAACTGCCCCCAACCTCTTTCGCAGGCTGACCGTAACAAGCGACGTTCAGCTTTGGCCAATTGGGGTAAGCGAGAGGGAGGAGACTTTCTTGGATCATCTGCGCGAGGGACAACTCCTGTTGGATGGCGGACAAAACGAGCCGTTCCCGTTCAGCTTTGCGGCGCTCCACCGTGTCTTGAAAAGCTGAAATCGCATAGAGAATGGTTCCCTGTTCATCAAAAATGGGACTAGCCCAAATTTCAAGAGGAATAGACTTCCCCACGAACACAACCTCTAAGTCATCAGCAAAGACCCATTCGCCTTGCAAGGCCCGTTGAGAGGGTAACTGCTCAAGTGGATAGGGTTTGCCGCTATTGGAGCTTATAAACTGCACCGTCGTCGAGTTTATATTGGGCAACTGCGCGGAGTAATGGGGAAGGTCAAAGATTTGGCGGGCGTGATGATTGATAAACTTGGTAACTTCTTGCCGATCTTGCACGATCACCCCAATGGGCATGGCTTCGAGGAATTGGGTCATGCGCTGCTCATTTTCCTGCAATTGCCGATGAGCTTCTTCGGTCTTTGCTTTCAAGAGATTGATGCGATCTAATAGAGTTAGCGAGAATAACAGCAACTGGAGCATGATCGCAACTACATAAAACCGTTCTAGCGAAGTGTTAGTAGAAATGAACCCAAAACGCACAAAGACAAACAATATTTCATAGATTCCGATTATGGAAATGCCTAAGCTAAAGTAGCGGGCGGGCCGATAGCCGCGTAAAATGACATGCAAACTGGTCCAGATAATGAATAAACAAATAAAAATGGTGTACGCCGAGATCGGTTTGATCAAATCTTCATATTTGACAAAGGGCACTAAGCCAATAAACAGCCAGGCCAACCATTCGAGGACTGGGACGATTTTGTGGAGGGTGGGAGCATTAGTTTTGGTGGACAAGGTGGCCATGGTAAAATGAAGCCCCGTGCCAATGCAAAGCGCAATGGCCCAGATGACGGTGCAGGAATCCCACCCCCCCATGGAAGGCCAAAGGTATTGGGCGGCGAAGCCATACGTCGTCAGATATAAGAAGAGGTGACTCCCAATGAAAGCGGCCAAAGAGAGACAAGCTTTATCGCGGAGGAAGAAAAAAAGCAAAAAGTTGTAGATCAGCATCAGCATGAGGAACCCCGCAAAAATGCCCCAGCCAAGGTCGGCTGTGGCTCGCTTTTGGGCAAAGGTCTCTAGCGCCCAAAGAGTAAGGGGAAAGAAGGTCGCGGACCCGTTCTTGGCCCGCAGATAGATCGTTTGGGTCTGATTTAGCGGCAAGGGCAGTTTGAAAACAGGATTATGATAGGCAAATTCGTGGGAATTGAAGGGGAGCATGTTGCCCGAACTTTTGACCACAAACCCCCGTTGGTCGGGGGTGAGGAAGTAGAGGTCAATTCGATGGGTGTTCCCAAAGGCCTGTTCTAGGAGCCACGGGGTTGCCAAACTGGCTTGATTGCGAACCTCAAACCGCACCCAATAGGCCGATTTGGTAAAGCCAAAGTTGGGAATTTCAGCTTGGCTGGGGCGAAAATGAGCAGCATACTCCGGAGAAGCAATATCTTCTATCGTCAGGTTGCCCGTCGGGTCTTCCAAATAGGCTAAATACTGGCCGACCTTGTATTCCCCTTGCCGATCCGTCAGCGTGAGCGGGCCTTGGGCTTGGGCGACCTTTGGGCTACTTAGGGCCACGAGTGGGATGAGAAAGAGGAGGAGGAAGAGAATCCTTTGCCAGCTGCGTGACATGACTTTAAACCTTTCCAAATGGTTGCTTGGCTACCGATTCTACAAACTAAGTTGTTCCTCCTCGCTCCCTTCTCAAACTAAGTTTAGTAGAAGATTGCAAAATGGGCAAAACCAAGGCAATTGGAAGCGGCTGGCTTTAGCCCTTGGCCCCCAAAAGCTAAAGCCTTTGGCCTCCTGGTGCAGAAGTAGCCCAAGATGGCTCTTGAAGAGAGCCACCCGTAGCAATGAAACCCTTTCTGCTGGCTTTAGACAGCAACGGCTAAAGCCGTTGATTCCAGAGGAGAGGTTCATACTAGAAGACTGCAAAATGGGCAAAACCAAGGGTCAGCGATAGCCTTCAGCTTGAAGTTGAAAAAGCCGCGCATAAGTTTGGCCCAAGGCCACTAATTCCTCATGGGTTCCCAATTCAGTGAGTTTGCCCCCTTCCAAAACTGCAATTCGATCTGCCATCCGGACTGTACTAAACCGATGACTAATCAAAAGAGCCATTTTACCTTGCGTTAGCTCTCGAAAGCGTTGAAAAATCTCATATTCGCGCTCGGCATCCAGGGCTGCCGTCGGTTCATCAAGGATTAGAATCTCGCCTTCGCGCATGAAAGCTCGACTTAGAGCGATTTTCTGCCATTGGCCGCCCGACAATTCATGGCCTTGATGAAATTGTTTGCCCAACATCGTCTCATATTGTTCGGGCAAAGCCGTAATAAGCTCATCCGCCCCCCCCCGTTTGGCCGCTTCTTTGATTTTGGCATCATCGGCTAAGGCATCAATCTGGCCAAACCCGATATTTTCGCGGGCCGTTGTTTGATAATGCACGAAATCCTGGAAGATCACCCCAATCGAAGCGCGAAGATCTGCAAGTTCAAACTCCCGAATATCAATTCCATCAAAGAGAATCTGCCCTTCAAGCGGGTCATAAAGCCTGGTAAGTAATTTAACCAGAGTGGTCTTCCCTGCGCCATTTGTGCCGACCAGCGCGATCTTTTGGCCAGGTGGAATATGCAGGGAAACATTGTGCAACGCCCATTCAGTAGTCTCAGGATAGCGAAAAGAGACATTTTGAAACGTAATTCCCTGCTTGATCGGGCGCGGAAGCGGTTGCGGTTGAGCGCTTAGAGGCATTTGGGGTTGCAAATCAAGGAAGCCAAAAAGGTTATCCATGAAGAGGCCACTCTCATAGAGTTGGTTTAAGTTATAGATAATGCCTTGAAAGGTCATTTGGCTTTGGCGAAAAAGCGCTAAATAGAGGGTCATATCGCCGAGAGAGATAGTTCTTGCTATGGTGCGCCAGACAATCCAAAGGTATGCGCCGTAATAACTGGTTGTCGCCAAAAGTCCCCACAAGACGCTCAAAAGGCTGCGGCGCTGGGCAAGGGTCGCATCTTCGTGGTGAAATTGCCAGAAGGTCTTTTCATACCGCTCCATCAAAGGTTCGCCTAACCCAAAGAGCTTTACTTCTTTGATGCTAACATCTGCCGTTAAGAGATATTCAAGATACATCATACGGCGAAATTCGGGAGCCCGCCAGGTCAAAAGGCGAAAATAGAGATGGCTATAGCGCGTTTGGACGATAAAGGAGGGAAGCGTAGCGCCAAAAAGAATCAGCGTGATGAGGGGGCTGAAGCTTAGGAGCAAAAAAACTATCGAAAGAAGCGTGATCATGCCCTGGATGAGCAAAAAATTGGTGTTGACAATCCCAACCGCCCGAAAATCGGCTTGTCGCCGCGCATTTTGCAATTTGTCGTAAAACTCTGCATCTTCAAAATAATGCAGGTCAAGGGCCAGAGCTTTGCGGATAATCGCGGAATTGACGGTATGCGTCAGGGCCGAGTTGAGTAGATGCTCCAGCAGGGTCCGCGTTTGAC
Organism: Chloroflexaceae bacterium UBA1466; assembly: GCA_002325605.1. GTDB lineage: Bacteria > Chloroflexota > Chloroflexia > Chloroflexales > Chloroflexaceae > UBA1466. The sequence continues at coordinate 12,782 of DCSM01000046.1, read as the reverse complement.
TAAGGATGGCCGCTAAAACGATTAGCCCAAACTCCCAAAAGAGGAAGGGTAAGGTCGCCCGCAACCCTACGGAGGGCGGTGAAGCTTGGCGGAGGGAATCGACGACGCTGTCTACAATCAACTTGCCAACCCACGCTTGCGTGGCGGGAAGGCCCGCTGCCAACAACGTTACGCAAGCCATCCCGACGGTACTCCAAGGAGCAGCTTGCCAAACTAAGCGAAACGCTTTGGGGATATTTCGCATTGCGATTTGAACGGTCTGCCAGCGTTGAGGCCAAGTTTCGCCCTCTTTTGGGCTTCCAGGTTTAGGAGAAAACGGTGAAGGTCGCATTGTTCCATACCTTTCAATTTGCTAAAATCAAGCCAGAGTTTCGATTTCCAAAGGTTGAAGTTGCTTTTCAACCGAAGCTTGACAACCTATTTGAAGTACCACAATGGTTACATCATCCCGTGGCTCGGCTGCGCCCACAAAAGCCGCTAAGGTCGCTTTAAGGTAGTCAAGCATGGCCTGGGCACTGGTGGTTGGCCCTTGAGCAATCGTTTCCTTCAACCGTTCAAACCCAAACATCTCGTCTGCAAAGTTCGCTGCTTCAGCCACCCCGTCGCTAGTAATGATGAGCAGATCCCCAGCCGTAACTTCCAGCGCCAGTTCGGGATAACCCAGAAGGTCTCCTAAGCCTGCCCCTAACGGGGGGCCACCAACTTTCGTCTCGGTGGTTGGCCCCGTAAACTGCTTGAGAAAGGGGGGAATTAAGCCGCTATTCGCAATGCGGATCAGACCTTTCTCCCCCTTGCAGGTGGGCGGCGTGATCTCAAGGTAGCACAAAGCACAGTGCATCTGCTCATTGTTGGTATAAGGTTCAATCGCTTTGTCGAGCAACGTTAAAAGTTCACGGGGAGCTAACCCTTGCTCGACCACCGAGCGAAACAGAGCCAGACTCACCGCCATCAGAAGGGCCGCCGGCATCCCTTTGCCCGTGACATCTCCCACCGCGATGGCATAGCGGTCTTGGGCAACCGTAGCTCGCGCTTCCAGCTTGTGATAAGCATACAAATCGCCCCCAACCTCGCGGGCGGGGATGCTATAGCAGATTACCTCTAAGGCTTCCCAGGTGGGGGAAGGAGGGGGCAACAAACTCTTCTGAATCTCATGGGCCAGACTCATTTCAGCTTGCAACCGATCATGAAGGGTCTTAACGTGCTGGTAGGCTTTCTGTTGTTCGCTCAGAAGGTGCGTATTCTCAATCGCGCTGGCAACTTGGGTCGCAATCGTTTCGGCCAAGGCCACTTCTTTAGAGCTAATTTTGCGCCCTTTTTCGGCAGTAGCAATAACTATGGAGCCAATTACTTTCCCCCGTGAGCTTAAAGGGATAACTAATAAGCCATGGACTGCATATTCTTGCAATAAATGGCGAATATGTCTGGTCGAAGGATTAGTTTGCACATCCGCGATAATCACTGATTCAGCATTCTTGATGACATGAGCGCTGATTGGATAGTCAAACAAGGGAAAAAGCTCCCCGACTTTAAGCAACTGGGGTAAATTCGGGTCGCTAATAGCTACGGCAGCAATCAACAAGGCCGTGCGCTGGCTATCCAAAAGCAAAATCAGCGTTCCCTGGGCATGAAAGACTTTCGTTAGCTCTTTGGCCACTGCCCCCAGCGCCGTTTGCATATTTTGGATGGTCGCCACCATGCGAGCAATTTTATAGAGGACGGTCAGTTCGCCCACGCGCCGCGCTAACTCCGCATTGATTTGCAGAATCGCTTCTTCGGCCTGCTGGCGCTTCGCCCGCGTCCGCAAAACCTCCAGCCCGTAGACCAGATCGGCAGCTAAATCTTCCAGCAAGCGCACTTCCACCGGTTCAAAGGCCGTGGGCAAAGCGGCATAGATGTTGAGCATCCCAAGCGCCTGGCCTTGAAAGAGGAGCGGCACAGCGATGGTCGACGCATAGCCCAATTTGAGGGCCTTGGCGGCCCAAGGCTCCGTAGCGGGAAGTTCGCGGACTAAGACGGATTTGCCAGCGCGAATGGCCTGGCCTGGGGGGCCTTGCTGCCAGGTTTCTGCGCCCCAACTAAAGGTAACCATCCGCAGATAATCTTCTTCATAGCCCACTTGCGCCACAGGGCGCACCGTTTTTTGTTCATCATTTTCGGCAAACCCGATCCAAACTAATCGATAACCTACCGTTTGCACTAAGATTTGGCAAATATCATTTAAAAGCGTGGCTTCATCTTCGGTATGAAGCAGAACTCGCCGACATTGCGTGGTGATTTTCAGGGTATAGTTGGCTTGCTTTAGCGCCTTTTCGGTCTCTTTGCGTTCGGTGATGTCCTGATAGTGGCTCACAAAGTAGCGTGGTTGGCCCTCTGCGTCGCAGACCACCGAAGCACACAAAAAGATTGAGATTATTTGACCACTCTTGTGCAGATAGCGTTTTTCGATCCGCAAAGCCTCTTGTTTGCCTGCCAAAATCTCCTGAACCTCAAGCATCCCAATATATTTATCTGGGGGATAGGCAAGATCATTGGCTGATTTCTGCAATAACTCTTCGCGGGGATAGCCAAAAAGTTCACAGAAAGCTTGGTTGACCTCCAGAAAAATTAACGTTAGGGCATCGGTCAGGGTCATCCCAACGCTGGCATGATGAAAAGCACTCTGAAAGAGCGCTTGACTTTTTTGCAAAGCCTCGGCTGCTTGCTTGTGCTGCGAGATATTTTCTTTAATCGCTAAATAGTGAATCGTAACGCCTTCGTGGTCTTTAATGGGCGCAATGGTGGCAGATTCCCAATATAATTCACCATTTTTCTTGCGATTACAGAATTCACCTTGCCAAACTTGGCCCTGCGTAATGGTTTCCCATAATTCAGTATAAAAGGCGGGCGAATGATGCCCAGCCTTGAGAATTTTAGGGTTTTGGCCCAAGGCTTCAGCCTGACTATAACCCGTTTGAACGGTAAAAGCAGGGTTGACAAACTCGATGCGGCCTTCTAAATCAGTAATCACAATTGAACTGGGGCTTTGTTCAAAAACCCGCGAAAGCCGCAGCAGGCTCAACCGCATGCGCTTATATTCCTTAGCGCGCTGCTGAAGCTGCGTCTGCTGGTTGTCAAGCTGGGCTTGGAGGCGGTGAAGCTTAATTTGGGTCTCAATTCGAGCGCTAATTTCGGCTTCTTGAAAAGGCTGGAGCAGATAGTCTGCGCCCCCCGCTTGAAAAATTTGAGCGCGATCAGGAATTTCAGCGCTGGTCGCACAGAAAATTACCGGAATAGGGCTAGTTTCATGATGCAGCTTCAAATCTTTACAGAACTGAGCGCTATTAGCCCCATTAGCATCGAGCAAAATAAGGTCAGGCGCGAGAGCTTGTACAAGCGAGACCGTGACGGAATTACTGGCAACAAAATAGACAACATATTTTAGGCCTGTCAATAAATCCAGCAAGAAGCTTTGCTCTTTAGAGATAGGCTGAATCAGCAAAAGACAGCTTTTCGGCTCCGTATCTTGCCTTACCCGAATCGCCATAACTTCCTCCTAATTAAAAAACAGAAGTGCTTTTTGCCCACCAAAGGGACAAAAAGCAAAAAAAGAATGCTTGAATTAAATAATAAACGGGGTCAAGTTAGCAAGAAGGTACTAAAGCCCAACCTGGCGCTCTTTCATCACTTGCATTCCCATTTGAACCACGACAATGGTCGTATCATCGTGGGGTTCGGCGGCTCCAACAAAATTGCTCAAAGCGGCTTTGAGATAGTCAAGTAAGGCTTGGGCACTGCTGCTTGGCCCTTTGGCCAGCACCGCTTCCAGGCGGTCAAACCCAAACATTTCGCCTGTTTCATTTTTAGCTTCGGCCACCCCGTCGCTGGTAAGAATTAGCATGTCGCCAGGCGCAACTTCTACCGTTAATTCAGGATAGCCTAACAACTGGCCAAACCCTGCACCTAAAGGCGCTCCCCCGATATTGATTAACTCGGTTTGGCCCTTAAACCGTTTAAGAAAGGGCGGAATCGAACCACTATTAGCAATGCGGGCGCAACCTAATTCGCCATTTTCGCCGGGAGGCGTAATTTCCATATAGCATAAAGCACAATTCATCTTGGCGGTATTCGTATAAATGCCAATTGACCTATCGAGGTGTCGCAATAGATCACGCGGAGCCAGCCCTTGGGGCACGGCGGAGCTAAAGAGCGCGAGGCTTACCGCCATTAAAAGCGCGGCGGGCATCCCTTTGCCTGTGACATCGCCCACGGCCAGCGCAAATTTGCGCTTTGGTTCGCCCCCGCTGCCGGCGGCTTCCCCTTCGAGGGCGTGATAGGCATAGAGATCGCCGCCAACTTCGCGGGCCGGGGCACTGTAGCAAATTACATCGAGTTCGGGCCAGGCGGGGCGCGGGGGCGGGAGCAATTTTTTTTGAAAGTGCTGGGCCAAGCTCATTTCAGCTTGCATTTGGTCATGGAGAGCCTTGATGCGCTTATAAGACCGCTGTTGCTCACTGAAAAGGCGGGCATTTTCAATCACACTTGCCACTTGAAGCGCTATAGTTTCGGCCAACGTCACTTCTTTTGTGGTAAAAACGCGCTTTCCTTCACTGGTTAAAACGATAATCATGCCAATCGCTTTCCCACGGGCCCGCAAAGGTACGGCCATGATGCAATGAATGTTCCGCGAGCGGAGCAAGGGGTGAAGATGGCTGGTCAACGGGCTAGTTTGGGCTTGGGGAATAATCAACGAGCGCGTGTGCTTAATAACTTTCGCCGCAATCAGATCATTTTCTAAGGGGAACCGATCTCCAAGATTTGTGTTGGCCGGCGGGCCAAGCGCATTAGGAGCCGAAGCAACCATGATTTGCGAGGTTTGGCGCTCATTTAAGAGAAAGATCAGCGTTCCTTGGGCATGAAAACCGCTACAGATTTCTTCGGCAATCTCACTGAGGCCTGTTTGGAGGCTTTTTTCTGTCGCCAAAGTCCGCGCAACTTTGTTCAAAATGGTCAATTCGGCCACGCGCAGCGCTAATTCAGCATTTGCTTGGCGGATGGCTTCCTCCGCCTGCTTGCGGGCCGTGATATTTTCCTTAATCCCCAGATAATGAAGCGTTTGGCCTTCCTGATCTTTGATGGGCGCAATGATGGCTGATTCCCAACAGATTTCGCCATTCTTCTTCTTATTACAAAATTCACCTTGCCAAACTTGCCCTTCGGTAATGGTTTGCCAGAGTTTAAGATAGAATTCAGGCGAATGATAGCCCGATTGAAGAATTCGAGGGTTTTCGCCAATCGCTTCCGTGGGGCTATAGCCAGTTTGCAACGAAAAAGCGGGGTTGACAAACTCCATGCGGCCCTCCAAGTCCACAATTACAATCGAGCTTGGGCTTTGTTCAAAAACGCGAGAAAGGCGCATCAGAGCTAGACTCATCCGCTTTTTATGCGCTATTTCTTGGGCTAATTGAACTTCTTTAGTCTCTAATTTGGTTTGAAGCAATTTCAAATTAGTGTGAATTGCAAGACAAACCTTAACTTCAGCTTCTTGAAAGGGTTGCAGAAGATAACCTGCGCCCCCAGCCTGAAAGATTTTAGCTCTATCGGGGATTTTATGCGCCGAATTAAAGAAAACCACCGGAATATCCTTGGTCCCAGGATCCGTTTTAAGTTGCGTACAAAGCGTCGTCGCTGCCACATCGGGCAGTTCTTCGTCAAGCAAGATGAGGATGGGGGCAAGCGTTTGGGCCAAAAGAAGGACGAAGCAACCTTGGTTTATAACTTGAACCTCATAATCTTGCTTGGTCACGAACTCTTGTAGCAACTCGGCCACAGTGGGAGAAACCACATGAACTAGAAAGATAATTCCTTTTGGGCTATGATCCTGGGCACTTTGAGGGGAAAGCATCGCTCGCTCCTAGCTATGAAAGAGAGCTTGAGGGCCGACAATTCAGCAAAAAGATCAAACAACAAAAAGCGTATTCGCGCCCCACTTTTTACTTGCGAAAGGAATTTTGGGCTAAGGAAAACCAACTAAAGCGCTTATCTGCTTTGAAAGCTAATTTTTGGCTTAGGTTAAACTTCCCTTAAACCAATTTCTAACCTTTTGGGTAGAAATGTTAAGCTCAACTTACTTTTAACAAAGTTATTCTTGAGCTTCCAAACAAAGAATCAAGCATTATTATAGCAGAAAAAAGTGGAATGTAAAGAGGTCATAAGCAAATCTAAGGTATAAAAAACCTTTAAGCACAGAGGTGGATTTTTGCACAGCGAGGCAAGACAGCAAGCGATGAAAGCAAAGAGGCGAAAAGGGGATGGGCCAAGGAAAAGGAACTTACTTTTGTCCACGACAAAGAGGCATTTGCACAACTACAAGGGTAACGTCGTCGTGGGGTTCGGCCTGGGCCACGAAAGTATCAAGTTCAGCTTTGAGATAGTCCAAAGTTACTTGGGCACTGGTGGGCGGGGCAGCCGCGATGGTGGCTTCCAAATGCTCAAACCCAAAGAGGTCTTTCGCCCCATTTTGGGCTTCGACCAAGCCGTCACTGGAGAGGATGAGCAGGTCGCCTGGCTGCAAATCGAGCGTCAATTCGGCATAACCCAACTTATTTGCTAACGGCGTGCCCAGCGGCAAGCCCCCAATATCAAGCATTTCTACCGCCCCATTGGCCCGTTTGAGAAACGGGGGCACACAGCCTGCATTCGCAATCCGTAACTTTGCCCCTTGGGTGGTGGGCGAAAAGATAATTTCTACCAGACAAAGAGCGCAATTATTGCGCGTCGTCTCTGTATAGGGCAAAATCGTTTGATTCAGGTGAGCTAAAAGCGGCCCAGGGGTAAAACCATGGATAATAGAGGATTGAAAGAGCGCTAAACTAATGCCCATCAGAAGCGCGGCGGGAACCCCTTTGCCTGAAATATCACCGACTGCGAGAGCATAGCGAGATTGAGGTACAGCAGAAACGTAATCTTCTTGTTTTGCGGGATCAAAGTTTTGGTTAAACGCATAATAGGCATAGAAGTCGCCACTCATCTCGCGGGCAGGCTGGTTATAACAGACGACATCGAGGTGTTGCCAATTAGGTTTGGGGTTCAAGAGCAAGCTTTGCTGGATGTTGCGGGCGATATTTAGTTCATGATCAATTACGGATAACCGCTCCCGTTCGCGGAGGGCCTGTTTTTGTTCGGTGATGTCGCGGAGAATGCCTTGAAAAAGAACTTGGCCGTCATCATTGCGCCGGACCGTGGCCGTCATCAAACAGTCCAAAATGGTCTTATCGGGCCGTTTATAGCGAATTTCAAAATCCTGGATCGAGCCATGTTTTTCCAATTCTTGCTTAAAGAGCAGCCGATCCTTAGGATCCAGAAAGAGACTCGCGGCATTTATGTTCGGTAGATCTTCGATAGTATAACCAAAAAGCTGCAAACCTGCCGAATTGACATCGAGAATACGGCCTTCGGGTGTGGAGACAAAGATTGTATCACGGGTTTCTTCAAAAATAGTTCGATATTTTTTCTCACTTTCTTCTAAACCCACATATAAAGTCTGCAATTGGAGGGTCATTTGATTAAAAACCTGCGCCAAAACGCCGACCTCGTCTTTTGTCAAAACGGGGACAAGGGCCTTTAGATTGCCCGCCGCGACTTGCAACGCCGCATGGGTGACCGCCAAAATGGGGCGGGCGATCTGGCGAGCTAAAAAATAGACCCCAATCGCTAAAAGGCACACGGAAATTAAACCAATCAGCAAAATCACTTGAACTAGTTGATGGGCAGGCGCAAAGGCTTCTGCTTGACTGATTTCGGCCAACAAAGCCATTTCGCGCTCATTAAGCCAGCGATAAACCCCAATTACGGGCACACCTTCATAATTGACATATAAACCTGAGCCATTTTGGTGTTTCAGAGCCAATTTAACGCCTTCAGTATGAATTCCTTGCGGAAGTTGAAAGATTTGCTTGCGAAACCGAGCCTCAGAGACAAATTGATGCGCGGGATCAACCAGATAGGTTTCCCCACTTTCCCCCAGCCCGGTGCGATCTAAGATAATCCGATTCATGCGCTCCAGATAGAGATGGGCAACGATTAGCCCGCTGCGTTGGCCTTGTTGATCAAAGAAAGGGGCAATGATGGTCATGGCTGGGCGGTTGGTTTCAGCCGAAACATAAACATTTTGCACAAAGCTACTGGCGGGAAAAAGGAGTTTGCGCCCCCGTAAAAAGTAATTTTCTTTAGCCAAACTCCGCCCGACATGTTTGGGATCACTAGAGAAGATCACTTTGCCTTGCAGATTAAGGAGCAAAATTTCTTGTAAGCCGGGCCGATTGGCCAGAAGGTTCGCAATTTCGGTGGTGAGAGCCTTCTGCGCTGCTTTATGTTTTGCAGCGGCGGGGGGCGTTTGCAGCAACGTGGCTCCTTCATTTTGCAGGATGGGCAATTGCGTCAGAAACAAGACATCGCGCAATTGATCTTGCACCCAAGAGTTAATTTCATTCGATTTAAGCGTGGCTACGGCGTTCAAACGATTAAAAACCGAATCTTTCAACGCTTCGCGGGCCTGAATAAGGGCAATTGAACCGACTAAAATCACAACGGTCCCAGAAAGGAGGAGAAAATAGATGACCAAGCGGGCCATTAAACTTTTTTGCCAAAATTGCATAGTGAATACTTCGCTTAAATAACTTCTACTATGAAACCCCTGGCTTTGGAATCAAATAGGCTGAAACCCAAGCTCTTTTCCCACGGAATCCCCGGCTTTAGCCGTGCCCCAAGAGCTAAAGCGGTGGCCTCCGCGAGGGGGATTTCATGGTTCCGAATGGTCTTGAAGAGAGCATCCGGGGCTTCTTAAAGACCAAAAACAAAAAAGGGGGCCAGCCTTAACTGGAGCGCAGGCCTGGCCCCAAAAAACAAAAACCCCCAAGATAGCCCTTATCTTGAAGGTCGTAACCAGCCCTTGTTTCGTTTTTCACCTATGGTTTGAAAATTTCTTGCCGCCGATTCTCCATTTTCTGGAGAACCTGGGGATAATCGGCTTGATGGGCCATAAAAGCGGCAAAACTCTCTAAGCCCGCTTCAGCCATCAGGGGCGTGGTCGCTAAGTCATAATTGAAAGCCAACGAGGGCATGGCATCAACCTCCTGCAAAATACGCTGGATGAGGGGCGGATAGTCTTTTGATGCAACTTGCTTGCTGGGCGGCAAGGCTCCTTGGCCCACGGTCCAGGCTTTTTGAGCGACTGGGGAAGCCAAAAAGGCTAACAGTTTTTGGGTAGCAGCGGGATGCCGCGCATTTTTGGCCATCACAAAACAGTCAAAACCACCGACTCCGACTGAGGGAACCCCTTTGTCAATTTGGGGAAACGTGAAATAGCTATAATCCTCATCCGCCGTAAGGTTGAGGGTGTTTTTGTAATAGCCTGTAATCCAAGTACCCATCAAGGTCATTGCGGCTTGGTCTTGGGCCATAATTTTGGCAGCTTCTTCCCAATTATAGGCTTCGGCTTCGGGATAAAAATAGCCCTTATCAATGAGTTCTTGCCAAAGTTGCATCGTTCGCTTAACTTCAGGGTCCGTATAGGCCCGTTTGCCGGCCATCAATTCGGCACGATAAGTGGGCCCTGCTGTCCGCAAGAGCAGATAATCAAACCAAAACTGGGCCGGCCATGCATCACGGGAACCTAGGGCAAAAGCGCGAACCCCCGCTTGTTTGAATTTCTCGGCGACAGCCTTGAGTTCGGCCCAAGTTTGGGGTACTTTTGCGCCCACGGTGGCAAAGAGTTTCTTATTGTAGAAAAAAGCGACATAGTGATAGCCAATCGGGACAACATACTTTTGGGCGTTGTAGGTTGAACTGGCCGCAATAACTTTGGAGAAAACTTGGTCGAGCTTTCCTTGCGACCAAAGCGTATCGAGCGGCTGCAAGAGATCAGCATCTACGGCGGCTTGCACCCTCGCGCCCGCCCAATAGGAAAAAGTATCAGGCGGTTCCGCACTTCGCAACATCACCGGAATGCTGAATTTGAAAGTTTCGTGATCTATCGGGTTATTGGCAATTTTGAGTTTGGGATTAGCCTGCTGAAAGAGTTGAAGGAGATCTTCCATCGATTTTTTCCCCAAACTATCATTGAAATAATGAAAGATTTGCAAATCGGCCTTTGGATTATTACTTTGTAACGCTTTTGGGATCGAGATCGTGGGTGTGGGCAAAAGTTGCGGCCCAGCTGGCGAATTTGCAGCTGGATTGGAGCCACAATTTGCCAACCCCAGGCTCCAGAGGAGGAATAGCGTGAGGTTGAGCAAGGTTTTTGGCAAGGGCCCATTCTTCATGATTTATCCTTTTGGCGACGGGAGGTGCAAGGAGATAACTTAATTTTACCACAAGCGAAGCCTAGCGCAAAGGCCCGCAAACCTGTTCAGGTTTGCGGGCCTGCCGATCTAAGAAAAAATATGGCGGTCTCTTAGGGTTTCGGTTTAGCTTTGAAGACTTCTAGCCGCCGTTTCTCCATTGTCTGGAGGATTTGGAGATAGTCGGAGGGGCGCGAGATAAAGGCCGAAAAACCCTCTAAGCCCGCTTCGGCCATCAAAGGAGTCGTCGCTAGATCATAATTAAAAGCCAGCGAGGGCATTGAATTGGTCTCTTGCAAAAGGCGCTGGATGAGGGGATCATAGCTTTTGGGCGAAACCTGCTTGCTGGGCGGTAAGGCCCCTTGGCCCACGGTCCAGGATTTTTGGGCCGCTGGGGAAGCCAAAAAGGTCAGGAGTTTGCGGGCCGCCGTGGGATGCTGCGCTTTTTTGGCCATCATAAAACAGTCAACCCCACTGACTCCAGCTAAGGGAACTCCTTTGTCAATTAGGGGAAAAGTGAAATAGCCATAATCCTTATCTGTCGTAAGGTTGAGCGTGTTTTTATAGTAGCCTGTAATCCAAGTGCCTATTAAAGTCATCGCGGCTTGGCCCTGCGCTGTGATTTTCGCAGCTTCTTCCCAATTATAGGCATTTGCATCGGGATAGAAATAGCCCGCATCAAGCAGTTCTTGCCAAAGTTGCATGACCCGCTTTACTTCGGGGGCGGTGTAGGAACGTTGGCCGGCCATCAATTCGGCACGATAAGTGGGCCCCGCAGTCCGCAGGAGCAGATAATCAAACCAAAACTGGGCCGGCCAGCGCTCCCGTGAACCCAGGGCAAAAGCGGGAACCCCAGCTTGCTTGAACTTTTCGGCGAGGGCTTTGAGTTCGGCCCAAGTTTGGGGCACTTTTGCGCCCGCCGTTGTAAAGAGTTTCTTATTGTAGAAAAAGGCAACGTAGTGGTAGCCAATGGGGACAACATACTTCTTCCCATTGTAGGTTGAACTGGCCGCAATGACTTTGGGGAAAACCTTCTCCAGTTTCTCCTGTTCCCAAAGCTCGTCAAGGGGCTGCAAGCCCCCAGCATCCACGGCGGCCTGCACTCTCGCTCCCGCCCAATAGGAAAATGCGTCAGGTGGCTCATCGCTTTGCAACATCACTGGAATGCCAAATTTGAAAGTTTCGTGATCCATGGGGTTATTGGCGATTTTGAGCTTGGGGTTAGCCTGCTGAAAGAGTTGGATGACATCTTCCATAGATTGTTGCCCTAAGCTATCATTGAAATAATGAAAGACTTGTAAATCAGCGGTTGGGTCCTTGCTCTTAGGCAATTTGGGCGCGGGAGTTGCTTGGGCAGCGGAGGGTTCGGCAGGCGGCGAATTTGCGGCTGGATTTGAGCCACAACTTGCCAGTCCCAAGCTCAAGAGGACAAGCAAGGTGAGTTTAAACAAGCGCTTTTGTTGGGGCCCGTTCTTCATGGTTTCTCCTTATGTAATGAAGGATCTTGGCTTAATTTTACCACAAAGAAGGTCTAGCGCAAAGGCCTATAAACTCTAGTGGGTCCCCAGGGCTAAATTATGGTATAGTGATAGTTTTGGTGTAGGTGGTAGTGGCAAACAACTGAAGGTTGTAAAGGGAGTGCTTTCCAAATGGATTGGGTTTGATAGTCAAAGGCCGGCACTCTGGACATTTACGGAGTTCGTTGTTTGCAATCACCCACCCTGCATCTTTGCAGGCATTGCATTTAATCTGTTTTGTTTTGAATTCTTGTAAATTCAGCCTTGAACAATTCTGCCCAGTCGATTTTGTCGCCTGTGGCGGAAGTTTCTCCTTCAGCCCCGTCATCGCTTGGCCGATTGTCGTGAACGTCGTTTCGTCGTTCTCCATTACTAGCGATCCTTTCTTTTTTGTGCGCTGTTTCCAATTCGGTTATGGCATCTTCTTCCTGCGAGCCGTCTTTTGCCCATTCCCCCACTACCTTCGTGAGGTAGGGAAAGCAGTATTCAATGTTTTGTGGCTTTCTCCTTCTTTTGCTCTTCGCTTTGTTATGTAGCAAGGTCAGGTAGGCAGTCATTAGGCTCAAAACCTGGGGCCCCGCTTCTTTTCCGTATTTCCCATCAACGAGGGCAAAAAGTTTGGCCAGGTTGCAAGGCTTTTCAGACGGGTCTTGGTCGTAGATTTTAAACCAAACAACCAGTCCTTCAAAAGTTGTAGTTTTTATCCCTAAAGTAGCCCGCGCCCGCGCACTGGCCGTTTCTTCGGGCTTCGGGTCTGTTGGTGGGGAAAAGTAATTTGGATAAAGGCTCTGGACTTCCTCTAGGCTGCGTGGCTGTGTGGAAAAACTCGACCCAGACAAGATAGGTCTGATCTTATCTTGTCTGATCTTTATCTCTGGAAGAGTCGCGCATGCGCGCACGCGTGACTCCTTTATTGCGCGTGGGGAAATGGGGCCAATTGGCCTCAAGG
>DCSM01000171.1 GCA_002325605.1 Chloroflexaceae bacterium UBA1466 | reverse complement strand
AACGGTGCATGTTAATGACGACGGATCCTGGGGATCTGGTGCTTGACCCGACATGCGGGAGCGGGACAACCGCTTACGTCGCGGAGCAGTGGGGGCGACGGTGGATCACCATTGATACCAGTCGGGTCGCTTTAGCTTTAGCGCGGACGCGCTTGATGACGGCGGTCTTTCCCTACTACTTGCTCCAGGATTCGGCGGACGGGCTGGCCAAAGAAGCGGCCTTGAAGGGTGAACCGTTGCCCAACCCGCGCCCTGAACCGAGCGGAAACTTGCATCTGGGGTTTGTCTATAAGCGCGTGCCGCACATTACGTTGCGCGATATTGCGAATAATGCCGAAATCGACACCTTGTGGGCCAAATGGCAAGAACCTTTGGAAGCGTTGCGGGCGGAGTTGAATACTTTGCTGGCGGAGAAATGGGAAGAGTGGCAAATCCCGCGGGAAGGGGCGGCCAAATGGCCGCAAGGGGCGCAGGAGAAGTTGCAAAAGTGGTGGGATTTGCGGCTCCAGCGGCAGCGCGAAATTGATGCTTCCATTGCCCGGAGCGCAACCGTCGAGCTACTCTATGATCAACCGTATGAAGATAAGCAACGGGTGCGGGTCAGCGGCCCCTTTACGGTGGAGAGTATTTCGCCGCATCGCATGATTGCCTGTGGGCAGGAAGTGAAGTGGCAAACGGGGTTGGTGGCGGCAGAGAAGTTTGTCGGCTTTATTTTGGGCTACTTGCGCCGCACGGGGGTGCAAAATACGAAGCAAGGGCAACGGCTTGAGTTTACGAGCTTGACTGAATATGCAGGGCCCAACCTTCACGCGGAAGGGGAATACCTTAACGCGGCGGGGGAAACCCAACGGGTTGCGCTTTGTGTGGGGCCAGAGTATGGCACGGTTGGGGACGATTTAGTCTGGGCCGCGGTGAAGGAAGCGGCCAAGGGAACCACAGATGGGCAAAGGTTTGACCTTTTGTTGGTTTGCGGGTTTGCCTTTGAAGGGGACATGCAAGATAAGACGAAGACGAAAAAGTATGGAAGGTTGCCGGTCTTACTCGTGAAGATGAGCCCCGAACTGCTGATGGGGGAAGTAAAGCTGACGGGGGCGGGGAACTTGTTTTTGCTCTTTGGGGAACCAGATCTTGAGCTAACCAGGCAGGCGGATGGGCAACTCGTGGTCACGATTCGGGGCTTAGATATTTACAACCCGCTGCGGGGCTTTATTATTCATAGCACGCCCGAAGACAATTTGGTTTGTTGGTTCATTGATACGGATTACAATGAGGAAAGTTTCTTCGTGCGGCAGGCCTACTTCACGGGGGGAAATGCACCGTATGATAAATTGAAGCGCACGTTGCGAACAGAAGTATCTGAGGAAGCGTGGGCCAAGGTCTATAGCACCGTGAGCTTGCCCTTTCCCGAACCTAAGAGTGGGCGGTTTGCGGTGAAGGTCATCAATCACTTCGGCGATGAGGTGCTAAAGGTCTATGATTTGAGGAAACTGGAGCGCGAGCTTGACCTGGTTTCGGCAAGCTAGTTTCGGCAAGCTCAACCAGCGAGCGGCTCCGTTGCCTGAGCTTGCCGAAGGGGCCGAAGGCGCGTTGCCTGAGCTTGCCGAAGGGAACATGGAGCGCGGGCTTCGCTTTAGCCGTGGCCCACTGCGGTTGGTAGACCTTTGCGGTTGCGAAGACCACAAAGGTCTGAAGTAATCGAGCGGGCTTGACAGGCAAGGATGCCTGTCCTACGAAGTTCATGAATTGGGAAGAATCTGAGAGGAGTCCACGGCTTTAGCCGTGGCCCGCTGGCTAAAGCCTGGAGACCTTTGCGGTCATTCAGTGCGGTCATTCAGAGACCTCCCAGGTCTCGAAGACTTGGGAGGTCTGGAGCTACCCTTCAGCTTTAGCCATTTTGTTTATTCGCCAAAGGTAGACCTTTGCGGTTGCGAAGACCACAAAGGTCTGAAGTAATCGAGCGGGCTTGACAGGCAAGGATGCCTGTCCTACGAATGTTCCCTGAGCTTGCCTAAGGGAACATGAACGGTGGGTTTAGTTTTGTTACTTAGGCGGGGGCGCAGCAGGAACATCAATTGTCCCAACCGCAATTTGACTACTGCCAGGAAGGAGACTGCGCTTATCGGTCAGAAAGCTATTGGGCAAGCCCAGATCATACCAGCCGACGCGCCAAGTATAGTGCCCTGGGGGGATGCTAAAGGAGGTTGCAACTTCAAAGGTCTCGCGGATTAGTTGCCCTGGCTGCCAGGTTGAAGGGGGAAGAAGCTCATACGTTGGCAAGTGAACGGCTCGCGCATCCTTTAGCCCTTCAAGCAGACTTATCGCGGCCAAGGTCGTTTGCGTGATTGGGCGCGTAGCTCGCCAAGTAAAGGAAGCTCGCAACCGCCTTTTTCCCAAGGGGATAAGGTGATAATCCACAAGCTCAATTGCATTCCCAAAGGTATAGATCGCCGTTTCCTTACTCGGCGGGAGCGTTTCAACTTGCTGAGGGAGCGTTTCCTCACCGGTAGCTCCACGCTTGAAAAGGAGGAGACCATCTTGCGCCGCAACCAGGCTGAAGGCCCGATCCCGCATTACTTGCCCAAGCTCGCGCTGCTCATAATTTGCACCCCCTGCAAACCCCCCATTCAGCGGAACACGGTAATCATAAAGCGCATCCGCCAAAACGTAGCTTACTTGCGGGAGAACCGCAGGAAACCGTTTCCCGCCAGGGTCATCGCCATACCGGACCGCATAAAGGGTTTCACGGTTTGCCAAGTGAGGCGCGAGAAAGCTCGAAGCCGCTAAGGGAACGACAGGGGGAACATTTGCAGCCAAAAATTGATCCTTCATTGCATCCCGTGAAGTATGGCCATAAGCTGAAGAATCTAACCCTTGCCCTGGCAAGCTCATCCAAAAGAAGGGATTAAAGGGTGTATCAACTAGCGCCATATTGCAAAGGATGACGATAACCAAAGTCAACCCCAAGTCGCCGCGCCAATTGCGGGTCTTAATCCTCAAATCCTGAACGACCTTTGCTTCCAAGACCTTTTGCCTAGAGCTACTCAAAGTAAGCATCAACTTCTTCTGCTGCGCTAAGAAGGTCGCCGGGAGGACTTTCAGTTCGGCGCGTTCTCTTTCCCCTTGCACCTTCAGCTTTTCTACCCCGTCAATGGTAGCCATTAAGAGGAAAGGGACAACCAACGCATAGTGGTGATAGCGATAATCGTAGGAAGGGCCAGGGGCCGTTGAGATAAGGGCCGCCGCTGCAATTGGGAAAGCGGGAAGAAGCCAGCGCCAGCCGCGCCAAAGAAAGAGCAGAAGGGGCCCAAAGACAATACTTCCATGCAAGATACGGGCGGGAAGGGTCGCCCAAAAACCTTCCAGGCTGCCAAAGTAATGCTTTAAGTAGCCGCCACTTGAAACGGAAGGGGCATCGGGAAAAGGAGGTGCAAAAAGCGGGCGGATGCCAAAGAAAGCACCGGCTCCGTAGAATATCGCAACCCCTATCGTGAGCCAACCTACCTGTTTCTGCTTTCCCCACAGAAGCGCATAAAGCCCAATCCCTAAAAGGGGAAGCGCAACGTAGAACTTGCAACTTAAAGCCAGCGCGACGTAAACCGCATAGGAAGGCCAAGCTTGCCGGTCTAACGCATCCAGCACAAAGAGCAGAAGGGGCATGGCCAACGTATCTCCATGAAGGTCGTACAAAACGCTGGTCTGGGCCGTAGGGTAGAGAAGGTAGATCAAGGTTAGGCAAAGGGCCCAAGAAGGGCTTGCAATCCGCCGCAGACTGAGCGCGTAAACAGGGAATGCGCCTAGCCCAAAGAGAAGAGCTTGAATAATCAGAAGGGTGCGCGGATCCGGCCAAAGGTTGTAGAAGGGGCCCAGAAGGTAGTAGATCAATTCGACGTGAACGTTGAGGCGGCTGCGGGGGCCAACATCGGGGGCCGTAAGAAGTAAGGGCGAACCTTGCGTCCCTGACCAGATCGCTTGGGTCATCACGCCCAGGTCAAGAATTCCTGCATTATAACCTTCATAGCGGGCTACACTCAGCCAAGCAAGCATCCCACTGAAGAGTAGAATTAGCGCCAGGAGATTAAATTCAAGTTTTGGGCCTTTGGCCGCTGCTAAAGGGTTTTGAAGGATCGACATAGGGTCAGCGTTTTTTCCAACAGAATGCAAAAGCTGTGCAACAAAGTTCGGCAACCGTGAGCCAAACCCGCGAGAGCAGGGTCAGCGCAAGAGCCTGGGGAAGGGGCATTACGGAGCTAAGAAGGTAGCTTAGGGCCCCTTCCCGCACGCCCAAACCACTCGGCGTGATAAAACTTAGAAAGCCAATAATCCAAGCTAGAGCAAAAATTCCCGTTATAGCGGGGAAGGTTGTGAAGGGGAGCGGTTGAAGCGCAATTGCTAAAAGGAAGATACTTCCACCGTGCAAGAGCCAAGAAAACCCATAACCCGCCAGCAGAAGGGAAAGCTTTTGCCCTTCAATCTTTCCCATTTCAAGCTTTCGCCCAAAGAGGCGCGAAGCCCACGCCAGCGGTTGGTGAAGGAGGGAAGGCCAAAGTACGCAAAGAAGCAAAGGGAAAAGCAGAAGAAACCACCCCCAATCCATCTGCGCTTGCCAGAAAGGGAGGGAAAGCAGCGCGACGACCAACCCCGTCAAAATGGTTTGCAGAAGCTCTATGAGAAGGCTCTGGCTCGTCGTTTGAGCAGCAACTCCCACTTGTTGCATCAAGTAGACCCGCCCAAAAAGATGCCACACATTCCCTGGCACATACCGCGCCGTTTGAGCCACAAACCAGATCGGCAGCGCAACCCGCAACGCGAGCGTCGTCCCTAGCCCCGCGAGGATGGTGTGCCACAAAAGGGCTGTTAGCAGAAGGTTGAGGCAAGTCAACAGAAAAGCTCCAGCCGCCGGCCCAGGCTGAAGCCGCAGAGCGCTAATTTGGGGCCAGGAAAGCCAAATTTGCTGCCCAATCAGCCCAAGCGAAAGGGTCAACAACAAAATTCCAGCTACCTGCACAAGTATCTTTGGTTTGCGAATCATAAGAAGAGCGAAGAGCTTAGTTTTGGTAGCAGGTTAAAAGGGTTTTTGGGCAACGGCAATTAGCCCAATCCCCAAAGGTGACTCGTCAAAGAGTTGATCAAGGTGAAAGAGCAGCCAGATAAGCTCTCCCACGAAGTATTTGCGCCAGGTTTGAAGCACCAAACGCTTTTGCTGGGGCTTTTTAAGTGCTTTGCGGAGATAGGGTAAATAGACAAATTGGTGAAAAAGGCGTACTAAGGGAAAACCAAAGAAATGAATGGATTTGACCGTGAAACCTTGGGATTCTAGCCTTTGCTGTAATTCAGTTTTTTGATAACGTCGAAGATGGCCTACCCAGCGGTCAAACCAATCATATTGCTCTGGGTCCGCAGGCACGCTAAGAACACAAACTCCTCCTGGCCGCAAGACTCGCCAAATTTCTCGTAAAGCAGCCTCATCATCCTCAATATGTTCTAAGACTTCACTAATCACAACTGCGTCAAATTTATTATTAGCCCACGGAAGCTGAAAAAGATCACCTTTTAAGAGAGATATTTGGGTATTCTGAAGTTTTTGCTGAAGGTAAATTAAGAATGGCAGCGCCATATCGAGGCCAAACGGTTGATAACCAGCCTTAGCTAATCGTTGCAACATCGAGCCTGCCCCACAACCGACATCTAAAACCCTTTTGCCAGGCGCATAAGTTTGCACCGCCCGGAGCAGGTAATCTTCCCGAAAACGGTGGCGCGGGCCATAAAGCTCAGGTTGACTGCCCCAGATCATCTGGCTTTCAGGCACGAACCCAGGGATTTGCTCGCTTAAATGCTGATAAACGTTGTTTCCTAAAACTGCTAAACGATAGCGTTGCTGAAAAGCATTCAAACCATTTTGAGCTAATTGCTGTCTTAGCCCTGAATCATTGGCTAATTTTCTGATTTGCGCTGCGAGGTCTAGCGAATCAGCAGGTTTACAAACCCAAATCTCTTTGCCAAGCGCTAATTCAGCGCGTAAAGCTGGCGTATCTGCTGTCAGAACTGGTTTGCCCATCGCCAAGGCCTGATAGACCTTATTGGGCACAACGCGCTGCGCCTTCGCCGTCTCCCCAAAAATGCCCAAACAAAGATCTGCCTGAGCATATTGAGCAGGTAAGGCTTCGTAAGCCACCCAATCAATCAGGGTAACGTTTTTTAAGTGCTTTTCTGTAACTAAACGCTTAATTTCTGGCTGTTCTTGCCCCAAACCAATCAAAGTGAAATGAATTGGCTCATCACGTAACTCTTCTGCGGCTTGAATAATCGTTTTACAACCATGAAGTGGGATAAATTTCCCTACAAAAAGCACTTCACAAAATTCTTTTTTGCTGTTTGTAACAACTTCATTTGGTTTGAAAAGCCGATCATCTGCGCCGATGGGCACAACCCGAAATTTGGTGGGGGGCAATTGAAAAGTCTGGGTGAAATAAGCAAGATGGGCCTGCGTATCCAGCAAAATAAGGTCAGCGGCTTGGCAAGCCCAAGAATCCAATTGCCAGAGAAGGCGGCCCGTGAAAGATTGCGTTGGAACTAGAGCGCGATCAGCACAAAACGTATCAAACAAGGAAAGCATAGGGTTGAAAACGAGTGAAAACCCTCGCAAGCGCGTCAGCAACCATGCCAACAGCATGTCTAGTTGTCCAACATAGCCTACAATCACTAGATCATGATTGGGCAACTGAAAATAGCGAATTGTCAACCTAAAATAAGCAATTAAAACCCGAAAAACCAAGATGAAAGCAGTTAAACCACGATAAGCTTTGCTTTTATCTCGTTTTCCGCGCCAAATCGACTCATGACATTCATAGACTATGGCCCCACTTTCGCGCAGGCCCGCAATAAGCAGCGCGTTACGGGGGTAGTCTTCTTCGTAAGTTCCAAAGTAGCAAATTCGCATTTGCATAGCTTTATTCCTCTGAATCGCTTGCGATGATTTGCTGAATACTGTATTCGTCGCCAGCCCGAAATGCTGAATTGCGTAACATCTCGCCGACCAAGCCCATACTAATGAACTGAATCCCTGTTATAAGCAATAAAACCCCGAAAGAAAGGAGCGGTCTTGTGCCAATGCCAATATGATTGAGCCACAGCCAGAACATGTGAAGGCCAATAAGTAGGCCCAAACCAAAGAAAATCGTGCCAATTGTGCCAAAAAGGCGTAAGGGGCGTTGTAAATAGGTTGTCAGGAAAAGCACTTGAATAAAGTCAAGATAGCCATTTAAGAGGCGTTTTGAGCCAAATTTGCTCTTCCCAAACCTTCTGGGACGATGAATTACAGGGATTTCAGTGACTTTGAAACCGCGTTGCCAAGCAAGAACGGGAATAAAACGATGCAATTCGCCATAGAGCCGCAATTGCAAATCGTCTTTAAGCTCAGAGCTATAGGCTTTGAAGCCACAATTAAAATCGTGCAAATGGAGTCCCGTAAGCTGCGAAACAACCCGATTAAAGACTTGCGAAGGGAGTGTTTTTGAGGTCGGATCATGCCGTTGTTCGCGCCAAGCCGAAACCAAATCATAACCTTCGTTAAGTTTAGCCAGCAATTTGAAGAGATCAGCAGGATCTTCCTGCATATCGGCATCAATTGTGATAATTTGCTGGCCTTTTGCGAGGCTAAAACCAGCGTGAAGCGCCGCAGTCTTCCCAAAATTACGCCGAAACTTAATAACTTTTAGCCGTAAATCTTGCTGCTGTAGTTTTTGGGCCATTGCAAAACTGTGATCGCTGCTGCCATCATCTACAAAAATAAGTTCATAGCTTGAGGCATAAGGCGAAGCAGCCGAAGTCAAAACTTCGGTGAGGCGAGCATGGATTGGCCCAATGTTTTCTGCTTCGTTGTAGGCTGGAATGATTACGGAAAGAGCAAGCGAAGCGGTTTTTTTCTTCTCATGCATCTCTTTACCTCGCTAATAATTTAATTCAATTCTTCTCGAATAGCATAAATTGGTTTTTGCTGCGTTTCATAGTAAGTGCGAACGACCAATTCGCCAATTAGCCCGATGCTAATGAATTGTACGCCTAAGATAAGGAGCAAAATCCCTAACCAAAGCAAAGGGCGCGTGGAAAGTTGTTCGCCAGCTATGAATTTCAAACCAACGAGATAGATGTTGATTAAAATGCCTAAAAGCATTGAACCTAAGCCGAAAAGCCCAAAAATCTGCATGGGGCGCGTTGCATAACTCAACAGAAACCGCACGGTTAAGAGATCAAGAATGACGCGCACTGTGCGATTGAGGCCATATTTTGAGGTTCCAAACTGGCGAGCGTGATGGCGAACTGACATTTCAGCGACTTCCACGCCTTGCCAACTTGCAATTGCAGGGATGAAACGATGTAATTCGCCATAGAGACGAATATTTTGTAAGACTTCAGTCCGATAGACTTTAAGCGAACAGCCATAATCGTGGAGATAAACGCCTGTGGCCCAAGAAATAAGCCGATTAGCAATCATTGAAGGTAGCCGACGTTTTAAAAACTCATCTTGGCGCTCAGATCGCCAACCACTAACGACATCATAGCCTTCTGCAAGTTTGTCTAACATCAAAGGGATGTCCGCAGGATCATTTTGTAAATCGGCATCAAGCGTTGCAATGATTTCCCCACGCGCACGCGCAAAACCCGCGGCAAAAGCCGCCGTTTGGCCAAAGTTGCGCCGAAACCGAATCACGCGAAACCGCTGGTCAGTGAGCGCAATTGCACTTAAAAGAGTAAAACTTTGGTCTTTACTGCCATCATCTATCGCAATAATTTCATAAGGCTGCGTTAAAGTTGCTAAACTCGTGGTTAAATTCTGATAAAGTGCAGGAATACTCTCCGCTTCATTATAGATCGGGACGACAACCGAAAGATAAGGGACAATTTCTGGTACGGTAGCCTGGGGAATTAGACTATCGGTTTCGTTTTGTTGGCTCGCAAGCCTCGGCATAAAGACAACCTCATAATAAGAAGTTTTCGTTGGGGGCTGGGCCTATTGTAACAGGGTTTGCGGCTTCTTACCACTTTCGTTTCTCAGCGTTCCAGCCAAACGTTCAATGAAAGCGCGGACTTCAAGTTTCCGATAACACCAGGGACAAGTGACAACGGGCTGCGTGCCATTCCAGCAAAAGACGCGCCCACAACTATCACATTGCAGAAAATCGAGCGACTCACAATGGGGACAACCTCCATAATGAGGGTCTATTTCAAAGTTTCCGACGATTTCAATGAGCGGGTAAGTTGAATGATTGATGGTTTCGCGGTTTAACAAAATTGCTTCGGCCACCCACCATTGATTTCGCTGCCGCTCTTCAAGCCGCAGAGTAAAACCGCGTCGTTTTTGAGGACTTTCTTGACAACGGGCAGCGATAAAAACGATAGGTGGTTGCTGCTGCTTCATGGGCGCACCTGTCTACTAGGGCTGCCTGCGCTCGGCAAATATAGCACATTCTCAACTAATTCTACTCTATTTTTGGCGGGAAAGAGAGTCCGCGTGGGGCACGATTTTGAGTTTACTTTTGGTTTGCGAATTGGTACGCTTGTTCGGCAATCAGAGCCAACTTGGCCCAAGTATACCGCTTGGCAGCCTGAACAGCGCCCGCACCTAACTGCTGGCGCAATTGGGGCGTGGTATGTAGCAACAAAACTGCTCGCGCCAGGCCTGCGGAATCGTTTGGGGCCACTAGCAAACCGCTTTCTCGCTCATGCAAATACTCCGTGACCTGCCCGACGCGAGTCGCTACAAGGGGCAACCCAGCAGCCATCAATTCTAACAACTTTGCTGAACAGCGCGCCCGATTGATTAGCGAATCATTGAGGGGCATAAGTGCAATCTCAGCCTCGGCCAAGAGTGCCGCAATCGCCTTTGGCTCTTGCCAACCGCGATAATCTAACGCTTTAGCGATTCCTGCTCGCTGGGCTAAACGGAATAATTCTCTTTCTTCGCCATTTTCGCCTCGCCCAATCACCATTAACTGCGTTTTGGGGGCTTGCTGACAAATTATTATGAGGGCCAAAATGAGATCGCGCAGATCAAATTCCCAAAAACGAGTGTAAAGTAAGAGGCGCAAATTTTCATTTTGCTGCGGAAGCGGCTGGTTTGGGGCTAAAAGCTGCTTTTCTGCTGAGAAATTTATCCCATTTGGCAAATAGAAAACGCGCTCTGACGGTAGCCCAAAACCCCAAACTTGGGTTT
The DNA here is from genome assembly GCA_002325605.1 of Chloroflexaceae bacterium UBA1466. Classification (GTDB taxonomy): domain Bacteria; phylum Chloroflexota; class Chloroflexia; order Chloroflexales; family Chloroflexaceae; genus UBA1466. The sequence goes on along the minus strand of DCSM01000171.1, from coordinate 5,754 downwards.
CCAAGGTGCGGCTGGCCACCGTTACGGCAGCAGCGCGGCGAGGCAAATCTTTTTCTTGCCAAGCAAACAAAGTTTTAGCCCAGTGCGGATAAGGGAGAAGATCATTCCAGCCACCCCAGCCTTCCCAATCATCAGTATCAACGACCAAAGGCAATTGAGGATGAGAAATCCTCAGAGATAAAGCTGCTAGACCGCTAAAACCTTTAGGTTTGAAGAGATGAATAAGGTCTGGCTTTGTAGCTACAGTTTGCGCGGTTAAAAATCTAACCTGCTGCAAAAAGCCCAAAAAGCTAGGCAAATTAGGGCGAGGAGTGTGCGTAACGGGAACCCCTTGATAGCTCACGGTTTGCCCCGCATCTTGAGGATTCTGAAGCGGAGGCGCAATAATTTGCACTTGATGCCCGCGTTGCACCAGCGCCTGAGCAAGAGGCAACATTCGTGCTAACAATGTACCTTTCGGGCGGATGCCAAAGGGCGCTAACATCGTAATTTTGCTCATGGAACCCAGCCGTGGCGAATGTAGAGGCCTGCGAGATAAAAATTAAAACTAAAACCTACTTCAAGCAGCATCCAAAACCAGACCTTACCTTTTGTCCAGCGAGCTAAAGCAATGAAAAGAGGAAAAGCAATCAAGATATGGCGCGGAAAAGCAATTGCGGGATTAAGATCACCAATAAAATAACAGGTTGTCAGAAGGATAATTGCACTGACATAGAATTTTTCAGCATTTGTAAAGATTGGCATAGCTTTGAGCAAAATCAGCACGCCCAGCCAACCTAGCAAAAAATCAATGGCCACGTAATAGGTTGGCTTAGTGGCCAGTAAAGCGATTTGAGCCTGGAGCGGTTCCCACGGCCACGCGATTCTTTCCCCCGTGATAATTTTGGCATGAGAAGGGGAAATCAGCAAGGTTTGCAAAAATTGGGCGGGGCTTTGCCCGTGCGTCAAAAGAGTCAGATCGCCCAAAGTAAACGCTCGATAAATTATGAACAAACCATAGCCAAGGGGAATAAGAAAGAGAGCGCCAATATCCCAAAAACGAGGTTTTTTGGCCCGTAGTTCTGTAAACAATTCCCAAGCCAAGGGCAAGATCAAAGCGAGACCTTGCTGGCGCGTAAGGCTGGCCAACCCGCCAAAAAGGCCCGCTAACCACCAACGTTGGCGCTTCAGGGCCAGAAAAGTTGCAACGACTAAGCAGAGAAAGGTGCTTTCCGTGTAGGGGGCCAGTAAAATGAAGGCGGGAGGCATGCAAAGGAGGAGCCAGGCCGCAGGTTGAGCAACCTCTGGGCCATGAGTTTCGGCGACGTAGCGCGTAAAGAGACAAAGCAGAGCGATTGTAGCAAGGGTTGATACGATCAACAAGGCAAGAGCTTCGTTCCCTCCCAAAAGCTGGGCCAAGGGGAGCGCCAGCAAAGGGTAGAAAGGGTGAAAGGCTCCCGTCCCGTCTGCAAAGTGATAGCCGTGGTTGACAATCTTCTGATAATGTTCGGCATCGTAGCGCGTCCAGGGAGCGACCAAAATGCGCTGGAGCCAAGCTAAAATTGGCGCTTGTCCAGGGAAAACGCTCACCTGCTTTTCAAAAGTGGTAAAGGGAAAGAATGCACTGACAATCAGAGCTATAACTGCTAAAATAAGCCGAAAAAGAAGCACAACCGATGTTGCATGAGTGGGATTTTGAAGGTCGAGGTGGGAAAGTTGAGTGACTCCTTGCTTCAAACGGAGGAGAGGGTGAGGTTGATTCTGCATTTCCTGGCTTTTTCCTAAAAACAAATTTGATTTTGCAGCAATTTCTTCAGACCTGCCAAGCCTGAAAAACTTGACAGGTCTGAGGGTTTAAGGTTCGCTTTTACTGCCGACTGCGCCAATCGGCCAGGAAGCGTTCAATCCCAATGTCGGTTAAAGGGTGCTTCATGGCCAACTTCAGCACTGCAAAGGGGCACGTCGCAATATGGGCCCCAGCCAAAGCGCTATCTACAATATGGCGGGGGTGGCGAATGGAAGCTGAAAGGATGCGCGTTTCAATTTCGCTTTGAAGATAGATCGCGCTGATCTCGCGGATCAGTTGCATCCCGTCAACGCCCGTATCATCAACCCTTCCCACAAAGGGGCTGACCACAAAGGCCCCTGCACGCGCAGCTAACAACGCTTGCACCGCATTGAAGCATAAGGTTACGTTGGTTCGGATCCCTTGCTTGGCCAGCGCCGCAACCGCTTTCAAACCCTCGGTGGTGCTGGGAACCTTAATGATTACGTTGGGATGCCAAGCCGCGTACTCAATTCCCTCCTTGATCATTCCTGGAGCATCCAGAGCGATGGTCTCCGCGCTAATGGGGCCGTCTACCAGGTCCGCGATTTCCTTAATGGTCGCCTGAAAATCCGCCCCTTTCTCCTTTGCCATGAGGGAAGGGTTGGTTGTTACTCCGCTTAAAATCCCCCAACTGGCCGCTTCCCGAATCTCATCCAGATTTGCCGTATCGAGATAAATTTCCAAGGTCAAGTTCCTTTCAAATTAGATTGGGCCGGCCCGATTATACCACATTTATGGGCTAACCAAATCAGAGGCCCTTTTCTACCGCAAGACCAAGGGCAAGTAGACCGTTTGAAGCGCTGGCCCCTGGGACGTGAGGGAAAAATTGCCTAGCTGGGATAAGCTTGCACTGAAAGTAGTATCTGTAGGTAAGGTCTTCCAACCGTAGGTATAGTCAGCATCGGTGTTGAAAGGTTCCGTAATTGCTCTGCGCCAGAGATTATCAGAATAATGCTCTATGTGGAGAGAATCGAGGTTAAAGGTTGTGTTTGGCAGAGCTTGCGAAACAGATGAGGTCGTTCCCGTGGCATCAAAGACCTTAGCAAGGTCAAAGGTAAGTTGATAGGGTCCGTATGGCGCAGTTTGAAGTTCATCGTAGTATCCGATTGCTCGAATTTCAAGATAGTATGGAAGGGGGACGCGACCTGGCTCTCGACCTGCATCCATCATTGCTGAGTCAATGGGTGAACCTAGGCTTTCAATGAGTATTATTTCAGTTCCTTCAGGAAAAGCAGACCACAACAACCCACTCAGTGAAATTGCATTCCCCTTAACGGTATCATTCTCTTCATTCAAAATAACCTTTGTCACTTTGTAGTTAGGCGGATTGAGGATTGTGATGGTTGCGGTTGCGGTCAAGTACTCATCGGTTTCCTGAAGGTAGGTTGTAGCAGTGATCAGGGCCACACCAGAGTACTTGGGAAAGAAGGTTGAACCATCAGCATAGCCATAAAAGGAGCCAATGAAGTCCTTAGAAACCTCGTAGTTGATCTGAACGTCAGTGATCGGAGATGTCCCCCGCAGAATAGTCGTTGTTAGGGCCAAACTTTCGGTGAGCGAGATCGTAGCTTTCGCAGGTTCAAGTTTGAGGCTTGCGGAAGGAACAACCTTAATGGTATCTGTTACAAACTCAACCGTATTTGACAGCACGTCCACCGTGTCGCTGTAGATGCCTAAAAGCACCGTTGCGGTTATTCCATAGCTCCCTGGATAGGTAAAGGTACGGGTATAGTTGAAGAAAGATTCTTCCCATGGAAGATTCTGCTCGACCTTGACTCCATCACTAAAGGCCAGTTGCACTTTACCCGTCGCTTTGCCATCCTGCAAGGGGGGATTAGTAACAAAGACATCAAAGGATGCTTCTTTCCCTGGCAGGACGATCTTCTGATCAAACCGAACCCTAAGACCTGTACTTCTCACATTCACGGTAGTTGTAGCTCGGCTGGTTTGGTTGAACTCAGGGACAAGATCGGCGGTAAGGGTGTAAGTTCCCGCGTGCTTATAGGTGTGGGTGAAAGTACGGGTCTTGAGTGCATCGGTCAGAAGGGAAGAAGCTTCAGGCAGCGGAGTACTTCGTTCAGAGCTACTCTGATCGCCAAAGGAAACGGTGAAAAAGTCTCCTGCCCGACTTTGCTGGGCAATTGCGGTGAAGCCAACAGGCTCCCCGATGGCTACGCTATTTGCGGTTAAGACAAGCGCGGGCATGCGCCCACTTGTGTAGCTCTCAAGCCAATCCCGATAGCGGGCCACCCGCGTGAAGACTCCAGGGCTATTGGGGGCGGCACATTCATTTCCCCAACTCGTGATCCCCGCTTGGACCAACTCATTCCCCTTTGGGACAAACAAGGGACCCCCGCTATCTCCATAGCAAACCCCTTGGCCCCCTTCAAGGGGGCCTGCACAGAGCATATTCTCCTTAACGTCACCATTATACAATTCAGGCTTGTTGCAATCGGCATTGGAAAGAAGAGGAAGTGTTACTTTCTGGAGCAGTTCTGGGTTTTTTGAAGGATAGGTATCGGTAAGAATGTTGCCCCACCCAACTGCCACGGCTTTCATGGCAGGGGCCGCTAAGGTTGCTTCTTCGGCAAGGGAAAGCAAGGTAGCGGTAACGAGCTTCGTTTTTGAGAAAGCGACAGGTTCGGCCAACCTTACAAGCGCGATGTCGTCGTTGGTAATGGAATCATGATCGTAGCCAGGGTGGGGAATAACCGCGCTAACCTTGACTATCTGGCCTTGGTTATCTTCGTTGAGCGCACTTAGACTGCCCAGGGTAACGCGAAATTTTTGGGGGCTGATAGCCGAATAATAATCAAGTACGCAATGGGCTGCCGTAAGGACCCAGCGTTCAGTGATGAGCGTCCCTCCACATACTTGGTAGAGTTCCCCAGGTTCTCGATAAACGAGGGCGACCAGCGCCGGGAATTCGCCAGCCTTGGCGGTCTCGCCATTGATAATCGTGAGGCTGGCTGGGGGCGTGGGCGTTTGGGCCTGGGCCGTACTTAACAAAATCAAGGCCACCAACAGTGCTATTCCAAGCAGAATTCGTTGCATAAACTGGGTAATCCTTATCAGAGGCCCTTTGAGCTTGAAAAGCCCAAAGGGCCTCGCTTTTTTACCGCAAGACCAAGGGCAAGTAGACCATTTGAGGCGCTGGCTCCTGGACCGAGAGAGAAAGATCGTTAATCTGGGTGAGGTTTATTTTGAAGGTAGGCGAAAAAGGTGTTGTCTGCCAACCATAAGTATAGTCAGCGTCAGTGTTGAAAGGTTCCGTAATTGCTCTGCGCCAGAGATTATCATTACGACTGTAATTCTCTACATGGAGAGAAGTAAGGTCAAGCTTTGGCTTTGGTACATACTTAGTCAGAGCTTGGAGGACAGCTGAGATCGTTTCGGTGCTACTGAAAGCCTTAGCAAGGTCAAGAGTCAGTTGATAGGGCCCACCTTGGGTTGTTTGAAATTGACCGTAGGCAGGGTGGGTTGCCTCAATTGAAATATAGTATGGAAGTGTAACACGGCCTGGCTCTCTAGCTGCCTCATTCCAACTTCCAAAAAGGGGTGAACCTAAGCTCTCTTCAAGTGTTATTTCGGTTCCTTCAGGAAAGGCCATCCCAGTGCCAGATTGCTGAAGGGTCGGGATTTCGCTCAATGTAACTGCATTTCCTTTAATGGTGTAGCCATTCTCTACATTCAAAATCCCCTTTGTTACTTTGTAGTTTGGCGGATTGAGGATTGTGATGGTTGCGGTTGCGTTCAAAGATTCACCTGGTTGTTCCAAGTTAGCAGTGATCAGGGCCACACCAGGGTACTTGGGAAAGAAGGTTGAACCATCAACATAACCGTATGAGAAGCCGCTGGAGTCCTTAGAAACCTCGTAGCTAACCCAAGAAGGATAATCATTTCCCAAAACGGTTGCTGCCAAAGCCAAGCTCCCCGTGAGCGAGATC
>DCSM01000181.1:1479-12201 GCA_002325605.1 Chloroflexaceae bacterium UBA1466 | reverse complement strand
TGCCTCCGTTACCTGAGCTTGCCGAAGGTTAGCTGGGGGCCAACGGCTAGTTTTTGGGGCGTAAAACTTGATCTACAGCAGTATAAAGTAAAGCTGGTTCGCCTCTAGTCGAAAGACAATCATCTTTGAACAGATAGTCGTCGGCTCCCAGCGCAATTGCCCGCTCGACATCCGAGACACTATCTCGACTAGTGAGCATCACAATCGGGATGGGTGCAGTGTTTCGCCCACGCTTCAGGCGCGTCAAAACTTGAAACCCATCGAGGAGCGGGAGATTGACATCCAACAAAATGAGGCGCGGGTTGATAGAGCAAGCTAACCGCCATCCCTCCGCGCCATCGGTAGCAATCCGCACATGATAGCCCACGCGCTGGAGCAACAAACGAAGTTGGAGGGCTTGGGTGGTACTATCTTCGATGAGTAAAACATCAGTGATCTCATTCATAGAAAATCTCACTACTAAAGGGGACATTAGCCCCCGAATTAGTTCAAAAGAAAAACACCCTTTTGTGACACAAGTTTCTAATCTGGCACGGTGCTAACAGGCCGGAGGCCTATTCGCCGTTGTTAAGAAGACCCCAACAGGCCGGAGGCCTATTCGCCGTTAAGCCCAGTAATGATAGAAAGTAACGTCGATAGCTTCTTCCAAAGTCTCAGCTAAGTTATTCAAAGCTTGCACCGCCTGCTCAGTCTGGTGCAAAATCAGTGCTGTCTGTTGGATCGTGCCTTGAATAGATTCCATGGCTTGATTGATCTGCTCGATTCCTGTAGATTGTTGCTGGATGGCGCTGGCCATTTCGGTATTGGTTTGAAGGTTAAGTTCAACATGCTTGGTGATGTCCACAATCAAAACCCCGACCTGGCCCGTTAAAGCCACCCCTGTCTCGACACACTTTGCGCCCTCGGCTGAAACAGCCACGGCGGTCTGGGCGGTCCGTTGAATCTCACCCAAAATCTCCTGAACTTGCTTATTAGCGAGTTTAGAGCGGTTAGATAATTCGCGGACATTCTGGGCCACAATCGCAAAACTGCGCCCTTGCTCGCCCGCGCGGGCCGCTTCAATCGCGGCGTTGAGGGCCAGCAGGTTGCTTTGGTCGTCAAGTTCGCTCACTGCCGCAATAATCGTATTGATGGCTTTAGTCTGCTCGGCCAGAGCCTGAATCGTTTGGGCAATGGTCTGCACCTGGGCGCGGATTTGGGCCATGCTCTTGGTCGCTTCCTCCACAGCGGTAGCCCCTTGCAGCGCAACTTGAAGGGCAACTTCGCTCTTTTGGGCCGCTTGCTGGGCTTGCTCATTTACTTGGGCTGCAATTTGCCTGATCTGCTCAATTGCGGCAGTTGTTTCGGTAATTGCCGCCGATTGCCGGTTTACACTGGAAGATTGAGAGCTAGTTGTGCCCAGAATCTCTGTTGAAGTCTCTTTGATATGGCCACTGGTTTGTTGCACATCGTGGGTGAGCGAGCGCAGCGCATCAACCATGCTATTCAAACCCCGCCCTAAATCACCCAAGGGGCCTTCATCTTCGGTTTGTAATTGCTGGGTCAAATCACCCTGGGCCACGAGTAAAGCAAAATCCAAATAGCTTTGCAAAGTTTGTTCAAGAAGCTGACGATTAGCGATTTCGGTCTGATGCAGATCTTGGCTCTCTTGGAGCAAAGTTTGCCCTTCGGTAAGCTGGGCCTGAAGCTTATCGGCCAGCAGATTGATGGCCTGGCCTAAAAGGCCCAGCGCATCTTTTCGCAAAAGCTTAACCCGCGGCGTGAAGTCGCCAGTCCCAAGTTGTTGGGCAACCTGGGTTAGCTGCTTGAGCGGCGCAGTAAAATAGTGCAGCAGGGCCCAGATCAATAAACCATTGAGCAACAGCAAAAGGCCAAACCAAAGGGGCGCTGGCCCCAGCAGGTCAAACGGGTTGGCGGCTTGAGTTTGCAGTTGGCCAAGAAATGGCGGCCAGGCTAACCACCCCGCTTCACTTGGCGGCAAGCCAGAAGCTTGGACGGATTTTGGTTGCAAAGCTTCAAGCCAGAAAAAGAGGCAACTTGGAAGGCTTAAAGCCGTTGAATTCCATAAATTCCACATAACATCCTCTGCACAGAAAGGCCAGCTTTTTGGCGTAAGCTCTCTAGCCTCCCTCGCCAGGGGGGCCAGAACTTGAAAATTGTAACCCCTATTATAACCTATACATGCTGGGGCTGGGGCCTAACTATTTTCTGCCTCCAAAAAGATGCCAAAAGACCTGCCAGTTTTTGAAACTCTGGCAGGTCTAAGTACAGAAGCGAGGTTAGGGGCCCAAAAGGAGCGCTTAGTTATGGATTACACAGCTAGAAAGGTTGTAGCTTGGCAAGCTCTCGATCTCCTTCTTGGCTCGCCCATTGCGGTTGGCGGGGACGATTTCGGCTTCATTGTTCTGAAGGATGTTGAGATGCACTTCGGTTCCATGCCAGGCCAACAAATCCGTTGAATGCTTTTCCAGCCAGAGGCGTAAGGCGACAGCATCTTTGCCCGTGAAGTGATCGAAGTCTTGCTCTAACATCCCATCTTTATCTAGATTTGGCACGGGCGTATTGTAATAGACAATCACATTCCAACCGTTTAGTTCATAGCTGTGGATGTTGGTCACGTTATCTAAGTTCAGAAACGTGTTATCGAGTTTGAGGAGCGTAGCCATGTTGTTTTCCTTTATCGGCGCGCAGCACCGTCCAAAATTGCCAATTATTCCGAAATATCTCGTGTTTTAGTTCCTACACGGCGGCCCTCTGTAACTGCTCAAGGCTACTTATTTTGAAAGAACTTTCTTTCAGTTTTGCTCAGAAACTAAAAGATGATTCAATCAGAAGATTTAGGTCTGTTAAATGCTCCTCTCTATGGTTCATAGTGTAAGCTATTTGGGAGCCAAAAGCAATCCTTCCTTCTTCCTATTCTCCCAAAACTGGTACTATTAAGCCATAGTACCAAAGTTTGGGTGGGGCGAACAGGCAAAGATGCCTATCTTACGCCAACTAGGGCGCGGGCTGGTCTAAAATCTGGGCAATCGTGCTGAATTTGCGCCACCATTGGTCTTTGGCCCGCCGATATTTGAGTTCAACTAATTCTTGAAATTGCTTGAGGTCTGAAAAAGTAATTTCTCCCTTTTGGTAGCCGATGAAAGTACCTCCCGCCGTCCCTTTCCTGATTTCTTCCAGGAGAAAATTTACGCAATGGGCCGCCAGAAGCGTGGCTTGAATGCGGTCAAAGGGGCTGGGGTCGCCGCCTTCCTGAAGATGCCCTAAAATGGCTTGGCGCACATCAAAGGCATCTTCGCTTTCCTCCTCAAAAAGAGCCCGCATAAAGCTCGTCGTATAGATGTGATTGGCCTTTTCGTTGCGAATCAAAAGGCCCAACCGTTTACCTTGGCTCAGGCCGTGCTTGAGCTTCAGAATATCATCCTGCAAGCTCTTGAGCGTTATCCCTTCTTCGTGAAGATAAACCCGCTCGGCTCCCGTAGCTAAACCACTCATTAGAGCCAGATACCCACAATAATAGCCCATTACCTCGACGATAAAACAGCGTCTGGTAGCTATTGCCGATTGCTTGATCTTATCAATCACTTGAATAATATTGTTAAGCGCGGTATCTGTGCCAATACTTAGCTCTGAGCCAGGTAAATCATTGTTGATTGTCGCAGGTAAGCAGATCAGAGGAATTTTGAAGAGGGGAAAATCAGCCCGTTTATTGAAAAGCGTCGCGGCAGCTTCGTAAGCGGCCCAGCCCCCAATGACCAAAAGCCCTTGAATCTTGTGAGTTTCAATGGTGCGGGCAATCGCGTAGAGGTCGCTGCCCGTGGGCACTTTGTGGCGCGTCCCCAACTCCGAACCACCTAAACTGGCCCAGCCACTTACATCCATCCAGCCCAATTCCTTCACGTGGCCCTCAACAAAGCCTTGAAACCCATCCTCGATGCCCAACATCAAATGCCCTTTGTCCAGCGCGAGGCGCACCGCCGCACGAGTCGCGGTGTTCATGCCAGGCGCGGGGCTGCCCGCATTGAGAACCGCCAAACGCACAGGAGCGGAGTCAGTTTGCGCTTTGGGGCGCGAAGCTTCGGCCCGAACCAGGGTTTTCATCAACTCATAGCTTTGGCTGAAACCGCTCCCGCGTAAGGCCAGCCCTTCCGCATAAGCTTGCTGTTTCAAAGCGCTGGCTACCGCCGCCGTCTGCTGGACACAAGCCATGAGCGGCAACGCTACCACTTCATTATTGTGCATCCCGATGAGTTGCGCTTCTGTTTCGGGAGTCGCCGCCAGCAAAGTTTTGACTGCTTCATGGCCCACTAAAGTACTCATGTTGCGGTCAAAAGCACTTGGCGAACCGCCCCGTTGCACATAGCCTAAAACCGTTGGGCGCACTTCTGTTTCTGGGTCGAGTTGCGCGGCTAAGGCTTTGCAAACCCGTTCAACGGTCAAGGGCTGACCTTGGCGGTCAAACATCTTTTCGGCCAGAATCACAATCGTGTCCCGGCGGCCCGCGTCGCGCCCTTCGCGCAACACGGCCCCCATTTCAGCTTCCCAATTTTCGCCAGGCGGGTCTTCGGGGATAAAAACCCAGTCAGCAGCGGTGGCGATAGCGCTCATAAGGGCCAGATAGCCGCAATGTCGCCCCATCACCTCGACGACAAATGTGCGCTGATGACTGGCCGCAGTGCTGCTGATCGCGTCAATGGCTTCGGTGATGCGATGCAGCGCCGTATCCGCCCCAATCGTAATATCTGTCCCTTCCATGTCATTGTCAATTGAACCCACAAGCCCTACCAAGGAGAGCGAAGCGCAAGCCGCTGCTTTTTCAGGCGAAATTGCGCCCTGCTCCACAAGTTGCGCGAGATAGCTTGGCCATTCAGTCCGCAGAAGATTGGCTCCTGTCAGGCTGCCATCACCGCCAATCACAACCAGCCCATTGATCTCGTGGTTTATGAGATTCTGGGCCGCCATTAAGCGTTTCGCAAATGATTGCTGAAAATCCTGGCTGCGGGCGGTCCCGATAATCGTGCCGCCTTTGGGCAGAATCCCGCTAACTGCGTTCCAAGCCAACTTTTGAATGGCGGAGCCGCCAGCGATCATCCCCTTATAGCCTTCGTGAATCGCATAGACTTCCAGCCCAAAATGAATGGCCGTCCGCACTACAGCGCGAATTGCCGCATTCATGCCAGGCGAATCCCCTCCACTGGTCAAAAGCCCAAGGCGTTTTATTGGTTGCATAAGCACTTCTCCAAAAACTGGATTTCGATTCGACAACATAAAGGTGGAGCCTGCGAGGGCCAAAAGGCGGAGCGCAGGTTTTAAGCCTGCGAAGGTGGACTAGATTCTTGGGCATGATCTTGATCTTGATCTTGGGTATAGCGTTTCAGATTGACCACAATCTTGCTCAGTTGACGGACAACAGTTTGCATTTGCTCTAAAAGATCCTCTGTTTCCTCTTCGGTCAAGAGGTCTTGATCGCCCTTCAGGCGGTTCATAAGACTGCCAAGGGTGCTAACTGGATTGTATAACTCATAGACCAGGGTCTCCAAAACTTGCTTGGGAGCCAGATTTTCCCAGGAGTGAGGGGTTTGGGAACTCTGGCGGGTCGGGTTGTCGCTCATCATGAATCTCCGTGGCACGTAGATTTGGCGTTGGCGATTTCGCTAAATTCAGGGCCCAGAACTTAAAACTCAGACCCCGAAAAGCTTGGTTCCTTAGAGTATTGTACCACAAGCGCAAAGCCTGTTTGAACCCCTAAGCCTAATTTTGGGCCCGCTTTTAGCTTAGGGAAGGGTAAGATTAGCCTCAGGCAGCGCTGGCTGCATGGCCGGGCGAAGCGCTAACTCTACCCAAACCCAAGGGGAAATTGCGAACGAGCGACCAAGAGCGAAGGAAATTCAGTCTTGAATCATTTTGAGCCTTGACACAATGTGAAAGTAGTCGTATACTTTGTGCATTCAACGTTGTTTGAAAACTATTCAATCTCTATGCAAGAGCAACAACCTGTTAGGTTAGAGAAATTGGGGCCGAAAACCGCTGCCTTTGGGCCAGGAGTTGCCTGGCGGAAGGCGGGTTTGACTGAGGAATGCCTTTAGCTTAGGGAAAGAAAAGAAAGGTCACAAAATTAGTCCGGTCTAGTCCGCCTGTTGAGGTGGAGGTTTGAAGAACAAATTACGGAAATAGCCCGTCGAATCCCGGAGCTTTAACCCTGGGAGGCAGCACCGCCCCAAGGCGGGTTGGTTTGGTGGTTTCACCAGGCGGAAGCCAAAAACACCTTCTGTATCGAGTCGGTTTTCGAATTATTGAATAGAAAAGGGATGGCACTCTTTCTCCTCATGCTCGCCAAAAGGCGGCGGGGGAAGTGCGTAAAATCTATGAGCGAAGTAGTAACAAATCCGGCGAAAGATGTTGCATCAGCTGAACAACCCCTGTCGGTCTTGTTGTTCCATGCGGCAATGAAGCAAGAAGTCGCTTTGAGTGAATTTGCCAAAAGTTTAGGCATCGGAGCCCTTTCGTTGCGCCAATTCATTGCGGGCCAAACGCAACGCCCCAGAGGGCGCACCTTGGAATTGCTGGCCAAAGAACTTTCGATGACTGTAGATGAAGTTCGCCAGCGCACCACCCTGCGCCCCTTGGCGGCCCCCCGTTTTGATGAATGGCTTGAAGCCAAAATGAAAGAAAAACACTTTTCGCGGGCCAAATTGACCCGTGAAACGCACATCAGCGATGGGGCTTTGCGGAATTATCTCTCCGGCCAAACCTTGCCCGATTCTGATCAGTCCCAACGCTTGGCCGAAGTTTTAGAGATTGAATCCCTTGAATTGGCCCAAGTTTTGGTAGCCGATCACACAGTACGCTCTGGGGGGCAGACCCTTTCCCCAACCGCAGGCTCCGGTGATGGCGACCCTAACGCCACCGCCGCCGGCTTAGGGAATCGCTCCGACGAGGCTCGCTTGTTGAACGCCGCAAATCAGGGCAACGATGAGGAGCGCCTTTTGTCCCTTTGGAACAAACTCCATCCCCAGGGTCGCCGTGCAACCCTGATTTACATCGCTGGGTTATTGGCTGAAGGCTAAAAAGCCCGGCAGTTTGTTAGGAAGCAAAAGACCTGGTTGGGTTACCAAAACCTACCAGGTCTAAGCCCAAAAGCTTTTGGAGAGCGCATTTGCCAAGAAGGCAGACCTATGATATACTCAGCAAAGTTGCGGATCGTAAAACTTGATTTTTGGAGTCCTCGAATTAACGGGGCGTAGCGCAGACTGGTAGCGCACCTGAATGGGGTTCAGGAGGTCGCTGGTTCAAATCCAGTCGCCCCGACCAAAGTCTAAAGCCATCTTATTCAAAAAATAAGGTGGCTTTTTAGTTTTATTGCCAGGTTTCGGGCTAACCTTAGTTTGCCGAGTTGGCTCTCTTGGGGCCCGGGAAGCGGCCCCCCCAGCTGCCAGCTTCAGGCTTGGGGTTGAATGGAAATACTTGTCTTCTGAATGGTTTTAAGCTATAATAGGCGAAAGCTGTGGGGTTTCCCCCACCTGAGTTTTGCCCCTCGAAGCTGCCGCTTTTGGGCAAGCGGCTTCGAACGACCCAAGCCAAGCCAGTTAAGAAAAGTAGTCACTTTAGGGGCGGTCTATCCTCCGCGAAAGGTAGCAGCTAGGGATGATGACGATAAATTTGCAAGCAGCTTATGACCAGGCACGGCATTTTCTGGAGACCAATGACACCGAGCGTGCAATCGCCGTCGCCCAGCACATTCTAAGCTCTTTCCCCGACAATTTGGAAGCACATCTCATTTTGGGCGAAGCGCATGTTGCGCTGCGCCAATTTGAGACAGCCCAGAAATTCCTTCAGCGCGTGATTGCTGCCGACCCCGAAAATATCCCGGCCCATGTGGGTTTGGGCATCATCTATGAACGCTTGGGCAAAGCCCCACAGGCCGTCGCTGAATTTGAGCAGGCGCTTGAAATCAAGCCGGATATGCCCGAATTGCGGAGCCAGCTTCTGCGGCTCTACACCGATGCCTGGGGCCCAGAAGGGGCCCAGTTGCGCCTTAGTCGGGCGGGGCTGGCGCGCCTCTATGCCAAAGGGCACATGCTTCTGCAAGCGATTCAAGAGTTTCGGAGTGTCATTGCGGATCATCCAGACCGCTTTGATGCGCGAGTGGGCCTAGCTGAAGTTCTTTGGCGCGATGGGCAAGACCGGAACGCGCAAGCAATTTGCAAAGAGATTTTGGCCGAGCGCAAAGATGTCCTCAAAGCCAACCTCCTTCTTGGGTACATCAAATTGGCCACGGGGGATAATGAAGGGGAGCGCTATTGGCGGGTAGCCCAAGAACTTGATCCATACCAAAATGTAGCCCAAGCGATCTTTGAAGTTCTCCCCAACACGGTTGAAGCGAAGACTACGCTCCCCGCTTGGGATGAAGCTGCTTGGAGCGAACAGGTCGCCCAGGAAGCCCGCAAACAAGAAGCAGAAGCGGCAGCTAAAGCGCTCGCCGCTGCGCCACCCCCGCCCCAGGAAGCTCCCTCTAGCACCGCATCCCCCGCATCCCACCATCCTGCTGATGAATTTGACTTTGGGTTTGGCGTACCTGAAACACCTTCCTTGCCTCAACAGCCTTCGGAGATTCCCGACGAAGCTTTTTTGGCCAACCTCTTGCAAGTCAACGTGGCTGGAGCTACCCAACATCCTTCGCCGCATGAGCCAGAAGACCTCTTAACAGACTTAGAGCTTTCGCCCTTCTCCTTTGATGACTTTGGGGACACGGCGGAGCATGCTCCGCCCAGAGCAGCCAGTTTGGCCTCGGAACCTTCTGCGCCTTCTAAACCTTCAGCCCCTGTACCTGTAACTCTCTCTTCACCTCCGGCAGAAGTAGCCGAGCCAGAAATGCGACCTTTCTCCTTAGAAGAGCTAGGGCTAACCGAGGATGAGATCAAATCTTTCACTGAACCTTCCACCACCGCCACCGCTGAACCTGCACCGAGTGCAACCCCGGAAAAGGTTAAAGCTGAATCGGCCTTTGAAGAGGATTTTGGGATGACCCCCTTCTCCTTCGATGACTTTGATTTGGCTGCTGAAGAAGCTTCCCCCCCTCCACAGCATGATTCCCCCCCAGCTAAAGCTCCTTCGCCTTCCCTACCTGTTAGTAGTAAGTCCGGTAGCTTGCCTGACGCTGGGCAAGCCAAAGAAGCTGCTCAAAAAGAAGCACCTGGGGCTGATGCAGCTTTTGAAGAAGATTTCGGCATGGCGGCCTTCTCCTTTGATGATTTTGAGCCTAGCAGCAAACAAGCAACCCCTTCTGCTCCTGCCGTAAGGAAAGGTAAACCCGCTTCCCAACCGCGGGGAGATATGCCCGCTTCCTTTGGCATGGGCTTTGGCCAAGAACCTTTCTCCGATGATGAGGATTTAGCTTTAGACGAAGAAGACTTTACCCTCCCCAGCCCCCCAAAGGTTGCTGAACCCGCTCCTGCTCCCGCCAGTAAAGGAACTCCAAGTTCTAAACCTTCTTTTAGTGATACTTCAGATGAGGATTTAGGGTTTGAACCTTTCTCTTTGGAAGATATCAGCTTACACGAAGAAGCTAACCGTGTTGTCCCCGTCATTGGGCGTTCAGACGATGATCTGCCCACGGCTGAAGCTTTTGACTGGTCGCAGCAAGATGTTGAACCTCCGCCAAAAGAGCCGAGTAGGGTTGTTGAAGATTATGGGTTTGACAGTGATGAAGGCGTAGATGATCTCCAACCTTTTGCCTTCTCTTTAGATGATTTAGACATTGAAGAGAGCAAGGCGCTTGATGTCCACTCAAGGTCGCTCCCTCCCTCCTTGCAACCCTTCTCCCTTGATGAGTCAAGCGACCTTCCTAATCAAGCTTCCTTGCGGCCAGCCCGACCTAATGCACCGTTACCTGAAGCTGATGAAATTACTACCGAGAGGGGTGCTTTTAGTTGGCAAGTACCTGCTTCTAAGCCTGGAACCGACTTTCTCCATGATAACGCCCCTCCAGACCAGCAGAAGGGTTCCATCTTCGCCAAATTACAAAAGCAACGGGAGGAATTGGTCTTAGAAGAAGTAGAAGAAGTTACCCTTCCATCCTTGAATGAGGGAGATGAAGAGGTTAGCTTTTTCTCCGATGATGATGTTCATCTCTGGGATGAAGAGCAACAAGTTGTTCCAGACCAAGCAAGTTCCCCCAACCTGGCTGCCAATGCTTTGCAAGCGGCAGAAGAAGCTGCATTAGATTTAACGCCCTCTTCTTTCAATATTCCCGCCCGCAATTTACCTGCAAGCGAAACTTTAGCGCCGGCCCCAAAGCTCTCTTCTCCCTCACCTAAAGAAGAAGAGCCTTATGAGCCAGAGTTAATCCCCTTTACCTTAGAAGACCTAGGGCTAACTCCAGAAGAAATTGAATCCTTGTCAACAGGCTCGATTAGTCAAGGCTCAGAGTCAAAAGATTATCGGCCAGAACCAACGGAAAACGATGAGTTAGATTTTACGCCTTTTTCCCTCGATGATCTGGGCCTCTCTGAGGAAAACCTTGATCTGTTCTCATCGCCCCCTGAAACAAAAAAACCTAGCGCTTCAAAGCCTATTTCAAGCCCCCCTTCGCCTCCCAAAGCGTTTGCCGATGAGCCAGCCTTAGACCCCTTCTCAGCCGAAACCTTTGCTTTGCCCCACCCTGATTCGGCTCCCTCTCTACCGCCCAAAGAAGAAGGAGAACCAGCCCCTTCAGCTTCAGAA
>DCSM01000181.1:1259-1380 GCA_002325605.1 Chloroflexaceae bacterium UBA1466 | reverse complement strand
ACCCTTCTCTTTTGACGATTTTGAGTTAGGCGAACTAGAAACCTCTTCCCCCCCGCCGGCCAGCGCCAAGGTTCAAGCGCCGCCCAAAGAAGAAGGAAAACCAGCCCCTTCAGCTTCAGAA
>DCSM01000181.1:0-1167 GCA_002325605.1 Chloroflexaceae bacterium UBA1466 | reverse complement strand
ACCCTTCTCTTTTGACGATTTTGGGTTTGGCGAACTAGAAACCACTTCCCCCCCGCCGGCCAGCGCCAAGGTTCAAGCGCCGCCCAAAGAAGAAGGAGAACCCTCCGCTTCAGAGTTAGAGCCTTTCTCCTTTGACGATTTTGGGTTTGGCGAATTGGAGACCACAGCGCCTCCTTCGCCTCCCCCCGACAAGCCTCGGCTTCAGACCAAAAGTCAGCCAACCTTGCGAGTCAAGAGCCAGCCTAAGCCTCCCGTCAACCTTAACGCTGATCTTTCAGATTCTGATGATGATGATGAAGGGAGTTTGACTCCTTTCTCTTTCGACGATTTTGGGCTACCCGAAGCCAAACCCACCCCTCCACCACCTGCGAAAAATCGTATCCCAGGGTCAGGGACTATCGCCCGTGATACGGTGCGGCTTGAAGCAGGAGTCGAGCCTTTTTCGATTGATGACCTTGGCTTCAATTTTAGCGCCGAAGTCCTCAACCCCGAAGATGAAACCGATAGTTCCCGTTTGGGCCTGACCACCGATGAGCTTGCAGGAATGGACCTGGGCCAGTTTGAAGAACATACTAAGCCCCAAACCCGTGCTCTTTCAGACGACCTCCTTTCAGCTATAAATCGTTCCTCACCGAGTAACGATGTAGCCCTTGACCAACTTTTGGAATTAGGGCAAAAGCAAGGCTTTGTTGATCTGACCGACATTATCAACATTTTTGAAGACCCTGTTGCTGAATCAGAAAGAATTGAAGAGATTGGCCGGGCCCTTTACCGCGCTGGCATTCAAATTCAAGATGGTGATGAAATTATCCCCATGGAAGATGATGAAACCTACATTGAGGATTTTGATGCTTTAGAGTCCCAAGTAGCTTCAGCCGATCAACCTAACGTTGTAACTCCGCTAGGCTCTACCGACAAAGAGCCAGAGCTTACCCCTTTCTCTTTGCAGGAGCTTGGTTTGACCGACGCTGAGATTGATGCGTTGAACCCTGAAGATTTTAGCGTTCCCTCCGCCCCTGCGCCGGAAGCCGAGCCAGAGCTAACCCCTTTCTCCTTACAAGAACTTGGCTTAACCGACGCTGAGATTGCAACTTTGAATGCTGCCAATGCCGAAGACTTTAGCGTACCTTCTGTGCCGACGGGGCCTGCGCTGGCCGAAGCCCCTGC
>DCSM01000180.1:3553-4799 GCA_002325605.1 Chloroflexaceae bacterium UBA1466 | reverse complement strand
TTAAAATGCCAAGCAACAAAAGTAGGTTTTGTCGTAAGGGTGAGCGGCTGCGTCGTAAGGCCCGAAATGATTGCCAACGAATCGCCCCACGCTAACCCCAGCGCGGGAATTTGCGTCGGGCGATTGGCCCAAACCCAACCGCCAAGCGTTACAGTTTGCCCCGCAGACCGCCAAACATCCTCTGTCAACAAAGGATTGAGCAGCGAACGCTGCGAATCGCCAGGTTTGGCTGTCAAAGTAAAAGCGTGGCTGCCAAAAGGCGCATCTGAGAGCGAAATTTGCGTGGCAAGTTCTTGATTATTAGCACCTTGCCAACGATACCAACAAGCCGAGTCGCCCCAATTCAGAGTGCAAAAAAGTATAAAACTAATTCCACTCACCAAACTAACCCAAAACCAGCGCCAGAGCCAACGTTTTTGTTGCCAAAGGCCCAAAAGGAAGGTTAAGGGAAGCAGAACAATTAGCACTGTTGCTGTATTTTTGGTCGTAAGAATGAGCAAACTGGTTAGCAGCACCCAGCCAAATCGTCGCCAATTTAGCCCAAACCTAAGCAACCGAATTAGCCCCCAAAGCAGCAAAGTTCCTAGAGTCACTGCACCAACATCGCTATTTACGGCGGTCATCAGGTCAGCAAATGGTGGCGTAAGCAGAATTGCCAAAGGAATAAACTGCTGAAATGGATGTTTTTGAAGGAAAAGATCACGCATTATCCCTACAGAAATGCCAATTGTTGCCACAAAAAGCAATAGAGAAATAAAGCGCACGACGTAAAGCTGCGTTGTGATTTCTTTGAACTTCAAAAAGCGTAAGGGCAGACTGGCTAAAAGATAATAGCCTGGTGGATTGTGCAAAGTTGAATAGCCAAGCCAAATCGTTTGGGGATTATCGAGGTCAGGCTTAGGCAGATTCCAATAGAAATTATGGGAGAGCATCGAAGCGGCCATGGCCCGCCGCAAAATTGGATCTTCGTCGCCAGGTCGTGGGAGATATGGGCGGTTGGCCGTGAGCCAAACATATTCAAAATGGGCGGGTTCATCGTAATGTTGCCAGGGAGGAAGTAACAAGAGATAGCTCAAACCTTGAAAGAAGGCGAGGATGAGCATAAATCTGAGGGAAAAAGCAAATTGGGGAAAACTTAGTTTTTGGTTCAAAGCAAACAAGACTGCCTACCTTCATAGGAATCCACGGCTTTAGCCGTGGCCCAGGCGGCTCCACCCTCGGAATTCACGGCTTTAGCCGTGGCCCA
>DCSM01000180.1:0-3503 GCA_002325605.1 Chloroflexaceae bacterium UBA1466 | reverse complement strand
TTAGCCGTGGCCCAGGCGGCTCCTCTCGCGGAATTCACGGCTTTAGCCATGCCCAGGTGACTCCTCTCGCGGAATTCACGGCTTTAGCAGTGGCCCAGGCGGCTCCTCTCGCGGAATTCACGGCTTTAGCCGTGGCTCAACAGCTAAAGCTGGCGGCTCCTCTCGCGGAATTCACGGCTTTAGCCATGCCCAGGTGACTCCTCTCGCGGAATTCACGGCTTTAGCAGTGGCCCACCAGCTAATGCTGTTGATTCTCCAATCATATTGTAAAGAACAAAGAGACTTGCTTACAAAAATCCTTGCGGATAATGCAAACAAATCTCTTTATTTCTACCGATCTCTCTTTGAGAAGCGTTTAAGTTTACTGTTTAGTAAGTTTAGATTGCTCAGAAGGAACAGGCAGTGCAGTTGTAGAGTCAGTGTTCAACATGCGGTCAACCACATGCCCCAAATCGCTAGTCCAATGTTGCACCCCATTTGGGCTGACCTGAATTTTAGTCAAGCGCTTCAAGGTTTCGGGCAGGTTGGAAGGTAGCACGCCTGTTAAACGATTGAGAAAGCGCCCCAGGTTTTCGCCAGGATTCGTGCCTGGTGGCGGTTGCACGACTCCCAGTGCCAGCCGCCGAATCTCTTCGGCCCGACTCAAAATTTTGACCGAACCTGTCCCTTGAAGCTTAGTTTGGCAAGCTAGGCGATAATTTTGCTCCAGGCGAGCCTCGCTAATCAAAATTTGTTCAAGCTCATTGGGCGGGCTGAGATTTTCTTGCCCTTCCAAAACGCGGCAGGTACAGGTTTGGCAAATCCCTTTTCCGCTACATAAAAAGCCAATATGGGATGAATTGCGTCGCGCAACATCAAGCAGTTGTTCACCGACTTCGTACTCTAAAGCCTCATCATTGACAATTACAGTAGGCATTCTAACTTTCCTAAAAATTTTCCAAGTCTGCTGTGGTCATGCTGGTTGGAAGCTATTTCCCTGAAGGTGGTTTGCGGGGCCCACTTGGCTCCCGCGATGGTGGCGATTGCTTTTCGGGCGTTGTAGCCCTGAGTTGCGATGGCAAAGGCTTGATGACGGGCTTAGGCGGCTCAACTGGCGCAGCAGGTTTCACTTCGGCGACGGGCTTAGGCGGCTCAACTGGCGCAGCAGGTTTCACTTCAGCCGCAGGTTTAGGCAGCGCAACGGGCGCAGTTGGCTTCCCTTCAGCGGCGGGCTTAGTTTCAATAAGTAACGGCTGGGTAATTTCGGTTGAAGGTGAAGGCTTCGCTGTTGGCAAAGCTGAGTCTTGGAGCATCCGCTGCGTTATCCGCTGGGCATCATCGAGAATCTTTTGAAAGCCGCTGACAGTAAAGGAAGCTGAAGCCACATTCGCAAGGGAATAGAGCATATTTGTAGGAAATTTGCTGACATGGGCCAAATTGCTCTCGGTAGCGGCGGTGATGAGCTTGATTAAATTCGCTTGATGACTTTCCCCAAGCGGAGTTAGTAAAACCCCCCACGCCAGGCGACGGAGTTCTTCGGCTCGCGTCAAAATTTCGATGGGGCCCGCGCCCCGCACTGAAGTCTGGCACGCCAAGCGCAGCCCCTGAGCTTGTTGCGCTTCCGTCAGCCAAGCTTTTTCGGCCTCATTCAGCGGGCTAAGATGTTCCGCCCCTTTGAGGACCCGGCATTCACACATCTGACAGAGACCATTTCCGTCGCAGGCAAACCCAATGTGCAGCGCCTCGCGGCGAGCAACATCAAGGACAACTTCGCCAATTTGAACGTCATACGACTGATCATTGACTATCACGGTAGGCATTGAAACTCCCACTTTGGATTCAAATAGGTAGAGACATTGTGGCGCTATTTTAACATAGAACGCGCAACGCTTTGTTGGCCCCCAAGCCTCCAAATTATGTTATAGTTAAACGGGCCTGACTCCGTGAGCAAGGCTTGAAGACGGCCAAGTTTGTAAACCTAAGAAAAACGTGCTATGATAGTTACCTTAAAGTAGCAGTTGGCTTTGTTATTTTTTTGCTTTATGGAAGACCGTTCGGGATGAGGCATCCCGCAGCTTCGGTTAAGCTCTGGCGGGCCCGAAACGCCACTTAATCGAGGCTGAAGCAAGATTTTAGGTGATTTTTTTTGTTCACTTAGAAAGTAGCAGGTGATTTGTGCCCTTTTGTCCTCAATGTGGTGCTGAAAATCCTTCCTCGGCCAGTTATTGCGATCAGTGTGGGGCAACCTTGATTCCCGTTGCGGGGCCCGCAGGCGGGGGCAACGAGGTTGCAGCGGCTCCGGCCAACGCGGGGGCGGCGGGGGCGAAGTGCCCGCAGTGTGGCATGGCCGTTATTCCTGGCGAAGCTTTTTGTGATAATTGTGGGGCTTCATTGCTTTCAAGCCCCCCTGTGGCGAATCTCCCTGTCACTTCCAGCCCTCCTTTTGGGAGTACGCCGCCCCAGCCTCAATACCCCGCTCCGCAGCCTGTGGGGTCGGTTCCGTCGCCTGGGCCCTTGCCAATCACGCAAACCGCCCCGCCCCCGCCCAGTGGAACCCATACGACCCTTGCCGCTGGCCAGTTAATCATCTTGCCCGAAAATACAACCATCTCGTTGCCCGCCGCCTTGCAAGTTACGATTGGTCGCGCTGACCCCGCCAGCAGCTTTTATCCAGAGATTGACCTCACCCCGTATGGCGCTTTGGAAAAAGGGGTTGGCCGTCGCCACCTTCGGCTTTTCCTCCTGAATAGTCAACTTTCAGCCGAAGACTTAGATAGCACTAATGGTAGCTTTCTGAATGGGATTCGGTTAGCCCCTAGAGCGCCACAGCCCCTCCAGAACGGCGATGAACTCCGCTTAGGGACGATGACCATGACCGTTCGGGTTCAAAGCTAAACGCAACTAAACCAACGGAGCTTTAATACGCAGCACCGAGACCTTTGTGCCTAACCAAGCCACAAAGGTCTTTTCCCTTTTTTTCGCTGGCTTTTCGCTAATGAATCTCTCTTTCTGCTGCGAAAATAACTGAATCGTTTTAAGCTATAATGATAATGGTTGAAGTAGCGCAAGCTCTCCAGCCTGCGGGGGCCTGTTCAGGGACAGGCAGGATGCCTGTCTTACGCCCCCAACTTGGCGTAACGCGGGCTTCCAGCCTGCGGGTGACTTGGCGTAGCGCGGGCTTCCAGCCTGCGGGTGACTTGGCGTAGCGCGGGCTTCCAGCCTGCGGGTCTGTTCAGGGACAGGCATCCTGCCTGTCTTACGCCCACTTATAGAATGAATAAGATCATGCCGACAGAGCTTGTTTGGGAAGGCAAGTTTGATGCTAAAGGATGTAAAAAGGCTCCTTTGCGCGTCCAATTACCCTTCCAAGAGGTTGAAACCGTCAATGAAAGTGCCATAGATCGTGGGAAACAACTGGCTCTCTTTCATGCGGGGCAAACTCGCGCCTGGCGCAATCGCTTAATTTGGGGCGACAAAAAGTATGTTTTGCCTTCGTTGCTGCCAGAGTTCGCGGGCCAAGTCAA
>DCSM01000025.1 GCA_002325605.1 Chloroflexaceae bacterium UBA1466 | reverse complement strand
TGATCCTCTAATGACGCATCGGCGGGGACTTTTTCCTGAAATCTTCCCCACGCCTGCCAGCGAAACAGAGAATCTGGTTATCTGTTTAAGTGGATTAGGGAGTAGTAAACCTTTCCATTGTCTTGTAAGCAATGCCATTCCTTGTCTTGATATGATAGAGAAAGCGCAATGTTTTCCCTTCTACACCTACGCCGAAGATGGTAGTAACCGCCAGGAAAACATCACGGATTGGGCCGTCAATCAGTTTGAAGCACATTATGGCCCCGACCTGCTGGTTGCGGGGTTTCGGCAAGCTCAACCACCCCTCAACCGCGGGGTGGGCGGGCCGGGGACTGAGCGGGCCGAAGGCAAGGTTTCGGCAAACTCAACCAGCGCCTGGCCGGTGCCTGAGCTTGCCGAAGGCAATGGCTCAAAAAAAGCGATTTTCTTCTACATCTATGCGCTTTTGCATCATCCACTTTACCGTGAACGCTATCAGGAGAATCTCAAGCGCGATTTGCCCCACATACCCTTGGTCGGTCAGCGCCAAACCTTCTTGGCCTTAGTTACAATTGGCCAAAAGCTGGCTGATCTCCATTTGAACTATGAAGCTGCTGAAGAATATCCCTTAGAATGGGTTGAAAACAAGCAAGTTCCTTGGTCTTGGCGCGTAGAAAAGATGAAACTGACGAAAGAGCAAGATGCAATCATCGTCAATCATAGCTTGACGCTTAAAGGGATTCCTGCGCTGGCTTTTGAATATCAGTTGGGCAGTCGTTCGGCTTTGGAATGGATTATAGATCAATATCAAATCACAACAGATAAACAGAGCGGCCTCACGAATGACCCAAATCGAGAAGATGATCCTGAATACATTGCGCGTTTGATTGGAAAAGTCATTACCGTAAGCGTCGAAACGGTGAAATTAGTTGCACAATTGGCCCAATTTGCGTTTGGAAAGGCTTGAATGCTTCTCTTTGCTGAACGCAAGGTCCAGAGAATCAAAAAAAGATAGCTCAAAACTTCCAAATCTCCCAAGCCTGGAAGGTTTTTTGGGCCCCAAAATGGGCCCAAAATAGGCGCAAAATAGGCGCTATTTTGGTAACGCACGGGCCAAACTGTGGTATGATAGCAACAGTTACAACAGAGTTACAGTTTGCCCTCTTGATAGAAGTGACCCTTGTGTGGAACCCATAACGATCCTTGTTGTTGATGATGAGCAACCTATCGTAGACCTGGTAGCAAATTACCTTCGGGCAGCGGGCTACAGCGTCTATTGTGCCTTTGATGGCCCAACAGCCCTCACGTTAGCCCGTTCTGCTCGCCCCGATCTGGTCATTTTAGATGTCATGTTGCCAGGCCTAGATGGCATTGAGGTTTGTCGTCGTTTGCACCAAGAGACCGATGTCTTTGTCATAATGCTGACGGCTCGTACCGAAGAAGTAGATAAACTAATTGGGCTATCGGTGGGCGCAGACGACTATATGACCAAACCCTTCAGCCCCCGCGAACTGGTGGCCCGCGTGAAAGCCATTTTGCGCCGCAGCCGGCCCGTCGCCGAGCTTACAGCATCCTGCCGCCCCATTTTGCAATTTGAAGCTTTGGTGATTGATTCTGAACGGCGCGAAGTCTGTTGGAATGAAACTTTGGTTGAATTAACGCCACGGGAGTTTGATCTGCTCTATGCTTTAGCTCGCCAGCCAGGGCGCGTCTTTACCCGCGAAGAATTGTTGCAGCGCGTCTGGGGGCGCGATTTTCTGGGGATTGATCGCGTGGTTGATGTACACATCGGCACGCTGCGCCGCAAGTTGGAAGATAACCCTGCGGCCCCTTTGCTGATTCAAACCGTTCGTGGAGTCGGCTACAAATTTGTGGGGAAATAGCCGTGCAATGGCGAAAACAACTGCGGTGGAAGCTCTTTCTTTCCCACTTGGTGATTGGTGGGATTACCGTGATCGTTTTGCTGGCCACAGTTCGCTTTATGACCAATGTCGGCTTGGAACGCGATTTTCTGGTACACGAAAATGCTACGGGCCCGCAAAAGACTATCCACCCTTTGTCCCCTGAACTTTTGCTCCAGCGGTTCCAACTTGCAATGGGCGAAGCGCTGTTGGTGGCTGCTTTAGCGGCTATCGAGGCCGCGATGGTCATGAGCCTTTTTGTCTCTAGCCGCATTGTAGAGCCTTTACAAACCCTCACGAATGTTAGTCGGCGACTGGCGCAAGGCTTTTACCGTGAACGCACCATGATTACGTCGGACGACGAACTGGCCGAACTGAGCCGCAGCATCAATCAACTGGCTGCCGCTTTGGAACAGACTGAGCAGCACCGAATGGCCCTCCTCGCTGATGTTACCCATGAATTACGCACGCCGTTAGCCACAATTGAAGGTTATATGGAAGGCCTTTTAGACGGCATGGTCGCTCCCAATAGGCAAACTTTCACCCTCATTCAGCGCGAATCGGGGCGGTTATTGCGCTTGATCGAGGATTTGGAAATCCTTTCACGGGTGGAAGCTGGGCGAGTGCAGCTTAACTTGCGCCTCTTTGATTTGCAACCTCTTCTGGAAACGCTAATTTTGCAATTTCAGCCTCATTCCTTAGCTTCCCAAATCGAAATCCTCGTGCTGGCCCCGACAACTTTGCCCAAAGTCTGGGCCGACCCAGATCGCGTCAATCAAATTTTAATCAACTTATTGACCAATGCTTTTCGCTACACGCCCAAAGAGGGAAAAGTTCTGCTGCGGGCCCGTGATGCTGAAGATCATCTCGTGATTTCAGTTGAGGATACGGGAATCGGCGTTGCGCCTGAACATCTCCCCCACCTTTTTGAACGTTTTTATCGGGTAGACAAATCGCGGGCCCGCGTCAGCGGCGGCAGTGGGATTGGGCTTACCATTGCTTGCCATCTAGTTTATGCTCAACACGGTGAAATTTGGGCTGAAAGTGAGGGGCCAGGGTGCGGAACGCAATTTTATTTTACTTTGCCCCTCGAAGCCCCCACTTCCCCGGAGCTTCGAGTCCCAATCCGACAGACCGAAGATAAGAAGCGCAAATTCTCCAAGCCAAACCTTATCGCTGGTTGGGTAGACGGATGGCGCAAAATGGCTAGTGGCAGAAAGGAATAGGTGCGTTTTTGGGTCGCGGCGGGCCCAAAAATCAACACCGTGCAGGTTATGATCATCTTTCAAGCACTTTTTGGGCTAGATTGGGTCGGGCTTTCCTTCCTGATTCTCTTACGAGTCCCGCTTGTGATGTTGGCGCTTTTGGCTCTCGATAGATTATTTCCCGTCATGCAGCATCGCTGTGACCCCAAATCACCCTCCCGCGAGGGCTAAAAACGGGCATGGCCTGAGACCCCAAGCATTCTAGGTTGCTTGAGTCTGTGTAAATCTGGCTCCTGGGCCTAGCCAGAGGCATTTGTGCGCCTATTGCCCAAAAATATTTTTACCAAAATTTCACACAACCCTTATTTTCTCCTGATTTTGAAAACCTATAATAGACTAGGTTTAATGGAAGTTGAAACTTAGTTTAGGTACTAAATGTCGGAAGAACGCCTCGCAGCATATTGGAAAAAAAACACCCTCCTGATTGGGGGGCTCTTAACGCTTTGGGCTTTTGTTTCCTATGGCTGTAGCATTCTTCTCGCCCGCCCCTTAGCTGCCTTCAAAGTTGGCCAACTCCCAATGGGGTTTTGGTTTGCTCAACAAGGCTCCTTACTCTTTTTCATTGGCATTGTACTGGCCTATTGTTTACTTATGGACGTGCTTGACAAAGCTTATGATGTTCATGAGTAAAGTGGAGCCTCATGGGGGTTGAAACTCTAACCATCAGCATCATAATTCTTACCTTTGGCCTCTATTTTGCCATTGGCTACGCGATGCAGGTGAAAGATACCCGTGGGTTCTATGTGGCTGGGCAAGGAATCCCCGCGATTGCTAATGGAGCCGCTACCGCCGCCGATTGGATGTCCGCCGCTTCCTTTCTTTCAATGGCGGGGACGGTAGCTTTTTTGGGCTATGATGGCACAATCTATCTGCTGGGTTGGACAGGCGGCTATGTCTTATTGGCCCTTTTGCTGGCTCCCTACCTCCGCAAATTTGGCAAATATACCCTGCCCGACTTTGTGGGCGAACGGTACTATTCTAAAGCGGCCCGCGCCTTGGCCGCAGGCGTTACCATTTTTATCTCCTTGACCTACATCGCCAGCCAAATGCGCGGCGTTGGGATTATCTTCAGCCGCTTTTTGGATTTACCAATCGAATGGGGAGTCGGCATTGGCATGGTCGTGATCGCTTTTTTTGCGATCTTAGGTGGCATGAAAGGCATTACTTGGACCCAAGTAGTTCAATGCGCGATTCTACTTACGGCCTATCTTGTCCCAGCCATTGCGCTTTCGCTGCAATTAACGGGCAACCCAATCCCCCAATTGGGCTTTACTTTTAGCGATCTTGTCCCCAAGCTTAATCGCCTCCAAGTTGAACTTGGGTTCCAAGAGTATGTTGCACCTTTCCAAAATAAGCCTTTGCTTGATGTGTTGGCCATCACTTGCACTTTAATGCTTGGCACGGCTGGTTTGCCCCACATCATTGTGCGCTTTTATACGGTTCCCAGCGTAAGAGCCGCTCGTTACTCAGCTTTTTGGGCCTTAGTTTTCATCAGTTTGCTCTATACAACCGCTCCTGCAATTGCAGTTTTCGCCAAATATACGATTCTGAATGCGCTCAATGGTAAGACTCTGACCGAGATTCAATCTGACCCCGACCTTGCGTGGGCGATTAGTTGGCAAAAAACGGGCCTCCTTGGCCTTCAGGACAAAGACCAAGATGGCAAGTTGCAACTCCGCCCAAACTCGGCTACCTCGGACATTCGGATTGAGCAAGACATTATCGTGTTAGCCAACCCTGAAATGACACATCTGCCCACTATCGTGACGGCGCTGGTCGCGGCGGGTGGCTTGGCCGCTGCCCTTTCAACTGCTTCGGGCCTCTTGTTGGTAATCACTAGTTCCATTTCGCACGACCTTTACTATCATCTTTTCAACCCCCAAGCGAACGAAAAGCAACGCTTGTTCGTAAGTCGGCTTGTGATCTTCTTGACCGTCCTGATTGCAGGCTATTTTGGCGTAAATCCCTTCGGCTTTGTAGCCCAAATGGTAACCTTCACTTTTGGGCTGGCGGCAGCGAGTTTCTTTCCAATCATTTTCTTAGGGATTTTCGACAAACGAACCACAAAGGTCGGAGCAATGAGCGGGATGGTGCTTGGGTTAGTTTTTACTAGTACCTTTATTCTACTGGAGCATTTTTGTAAAGTTTCGCTTGCTCCCTACTTTTGGGGCATTAGTGCTGAAGGAATTGGCGTAATTGGGGCCTTCCTCAATTTTATCACGACTTTTGGGGTTTCCCGCCTCACCGCCAAACCCCCAGAAGAGGTGCAACAACTTGTTGAATTTGTGCGAATTCCGCGCAACCTAAGATTAGTGCCCCGAACTCCTTTTAATCAAAAAAACTATCTTCTCCCCCCAGGTTACGGTTCTTCCACCGAGCAACAGAGGGCAACGTGAAGAAGACCATCGAATCGCAATCTGGTGTGAAATGACGAAAAGCTGCAAAGATGCACCTTTTCGTCATTTTTTTAGCGTGAGAGTAGCCCAAAACTATTTGGCAAGTAAGCTAAAGTGTGGTAAACTAGCGTTCGGCTCTTGATTCCTCTCTTCTATCTGTTTAACCGAAAGGTTAGTTTAGCTCACAATGTTTTCCTTCACAGCTAACGTTCAAAAGACCGCTGAAGTCTCGCTCTTTCCGCTTTGGTCGGTGCTACCCTTTACGGGTCTCTTACTCACTATCGGAGTTATGTCCTTTATCGCCGCCAATTTTGGGCAGAGCAAGATTGTGCATTTCTGGGAAAACAACTGGAACAAACTCTTCATTGCACTTTTGTGGTCGTTGCCCGTGATTATTCTCGTTTTTAGCCTCAAAAGCGAGAATTTGCTCTTTGAAAGCCTGGAAGAATACTTCGCCTTCATTGGTCTGCTTTTTGCGCTCTATGTCATCTCTGGCGCAATCTATTTAGAGGGCGATCTGCGGGGTTTGCCAAGCATCAATGTGGCTTTTCTGGCCATCGGCGCAGTTTTAGCTAATCTTGTAGGCACAACAGGCGCGAGTATGTTACTGATTCGCCCCTTTTTGAAAACAAATTCTGAGCGAAAACATACTAATCACCTCCCCGTCTTCTTTATTTTTGCCGTCAGCAACATCGGTGGGTGTCTTTTGCCTATCGGTGATCCCCCGCTTTTTCTGGGCTATTTGAATGGTGTACCCTTCTTTTGGACCTTAAATCTGATCGCAGAATGGGTTGTAGCTCTAAGTCTTTTGTTCTGCGTCTTTTATTTTTGGGATAAAAAGCAATACCAGAAAGAAACGGCCTATCAGCTTGCCCTCGATACCAAAGCGCAACAACCTCTCAAAATTTGTGGGGGCCTCAACTTTTTGTGGCTTTTGGGCGTGTTGCTGGCGGTTGTCTTTATCACCCCTAATCAACTGGCGACTTGGGGCCTTGAGCATGGGCCAATGCAGTTTTTGCGCGAGTTCATCATCTTAGCAATGGCTGGGCTATCCTTCATAACCGCGCCGCTGAGTTCCGAAACCCGCCAGAAAAACAATTTTTCCTTCAGCCCCATTCAAGAAGTGGCTTTTCTCTTCATCGGCATCTTCTTAGCGATGGTTCCCGCGCTTGAGATTTTGCGGACTGAAGGCGTAAAACTTGGCCTGACTCAATCCTGGCAATTTTTCTGGGCTTCGGGCGGGCTTTCCTCGGTTCTGGATAATGCCCCAACCTATTTAACTTTCCTTTCGTTGGCCCAAGG
>DCSM01000108.1:1175-15903 GCA_002325605.1 Chloroflexaceae bacterium UBA1466 | reverse complement strand
TCTTCGCGCATCTGGCGCAATTCACCCAGTACACGGTCAAAGCGGCTTTCTGTCTCCTGCTTGGGAGCAAAATAGGGCGAGATCAGTCGCCAGATACTCTCGCGGACTTGCACATCGCTTTCCAACGCAGCAGGCAATTCCCGCAGCAACATGGTTTTGAAATCTTGTTCGATCATCTTCACACCGCCCCCTGATCTACAAGCAATTGATACGCTTCCTGCCGAACAGCTTTGGGGTCAACCAGCGCCTCCAGTTCCTCAGCCTCGTAGCGGCCTTCAAACGCTTCGATGGCGGCATAGCTCAACGCATAGGGATAGACCTCGTCGATCAATTCACAAACGTCTTCCATTGTAGCATAAAATCCACTTGTCTTTCTACGGCGATTTGTTCGGTAGATTTCATACACTGCATTCTTTATAGATGTATCCCACGAGCGCGTAGAGCGTTGTTCGGCATGACGTTTGATGAGATGCAACAGCATGATTTTGATAAAACTGCCAATTTTATTGATTTTATCTTCTCTACTCATCTCTTCCATCGCAGCAACGAGATTGAGTGCCTCGGCATAACGGTGCTGTTCAAGACATGCGCGGAGTTCTAAGAGTTCTTCCATATAGAATCTCCTAATTCAGCGACAGACATGCCCCAGATACGCGATTCAGGCCCACACTTCATCCAAATTTAGGCTGAAGCCTGGCAACACATCTTCACCTGACACGGTAGCAGGGTTTTCAAGAATCTCTGTTTCGTACCCTTGGCGATAAAGCTCGACTCGTCGCGCTTGGGGGTCAATCAGCCAGCCCAGGCGTGCGCCATTCTCCATATACTCCTGCATCTTCTCGCGCACCGTTTTCAGATCATCACTCGGCGAGCGGAGTTCAACCACAAAGTCGGGGCATACAGGCGCAAAGCGCTTCTTTTCCTCCGCGCTCAGAGCATCCCAACGCGAACGGGGCAGCCAGGCAGCATCAGGGGAACGAGTAGCACCATTGGGCAGCATAAACCCCGCAGATGAATCAAAAACCACTCCCAAATTATTTTGCCGATTCCAAAGCCAGATTTGTCCACCGATACTCAGATTTCGTTTACCTGTTTCACTCCCTGCTGGGGGCATCACAATCATTTTTCCTTGAGCAGTACGCTCCAGGCGCAGATCACGATTGATCTGGCAAATTTGATAAAACTGCTGGTCAGTTAAGTTCAAAGGGTGAAGATCAAGCGTAAGCATTTTTATTCCTCTTTTCTTTATTAGCCGAGCGCATTACACTGAAATTGTCTTTTTCAGGCCCTCAGCCAATTCAAAACGTGGCTGAAAATCAGCACATTCTGTAAAAAGTGAAATATCAGCACAAGAATCTCTTACTTCTCCAGAGCGGGGAGGAACAAATTGCGGTTGAACAGGCATTTCCATCATATCTCCAATCATTTGGGCAAGGGAAAGGATAGAATGGGATTTCCCTGCACCAACATTGAAAACCTCACCAGCAGCTTTTGGTGCTGTAGCTGCTAACCACAACGCTTGTACCACATCTTCCACAAAGATGAAATCGCGGGTTTGAAGCCCATCTCCATAGATTATTGGTTGTTGGCCAGCTTGAAAGGTAGCAATAAAGCGTGGGATCACTGCTGCGTAAGGTGATGTGGGGTCTTGACCAGGCCCATAAATATTAAAACCGCGCAGGGCCACTGTTTCCAAACCATAAAGCCGAAAATATAATTGCCCTAATTGTTCAGCCCCCAGCTTTGAAAGTGCATACGGTGAAAGCGGCCTGGGAGAATCAGCCTCGTTTATTGGTAATTTCTCAACTTCGCCATAGATGGAACAAGAAGACATCTGCACAACCCGCTTAACCCCCGCTCCACGTGCTGCTTCTAGGATATGAAGCGTACCAGTAGTGTTGATAGCATGAGCAAGAAGTGGCTCTTCAACCGATTGGGTAAGAGAAACCATCGCAGCGAGGTGAAAAACTAGATCAACATCAGATATTGCTGCTTTAACAACTTCAAAATCACAGATGTCTCCTTCAATCAGGGTGACTTCTGCTTGAAATGATGTAAGTCTTTCTTGTTTTCCTGTACTAAAATTATCCAAAACTAGCACCCTATGGCCTTGGCTACAGAGCCAGCGTACCAAATGTGAACCAATGAAGCCTGCTCCACCTGTTACAAGTACTTTCATATCTGAACTTTGCCTCCGATGTCCTTTGTCATTTCAGATTTTTCTTCTGAATACTCAACCTTCTCCTTCCTGTACCCATTCAAGAAAACCTGGGTTCCCTCACTCAACAGCGAAGCATCGAGCGCTTTAAGACTTCCACACCCTGCCTCTGCTGCTTGAAGAAAGAGTAACAGCAATTGGTGCATTGTGGCATTATCTGAGTAGGCATTGATGTGGAGCAATTCAGTGTAGAGGAGCTTCAGCGAATCTACTTGGGGCCAACTAGCAGACCGCTGGAGCCGATAGATGCGAGGATGAGGCGTTTGTTGCTGTAATTCTTCACCGAGGAACAACTCTTCGTGCAATTTTTCCCCAGGCCGCACCCCAGTATACACAATTTTTACATCTTCACCAACGCGCAGCCCACGGAGCCGAATCATTCGCGCCGCCAGGTCGCTGATCTTAACCTCCTCACCCATATCCAGCATAAAAATATCTTGGCCCGTGGCGAAGGTTGCTGCTTGGACAATCAGGCTGGCCGCTTCGGGGATACTCATAAAGAAGCGGGTCATTTCAGGATGCGTGACCGTTACGGGCCCCCCGCGATCTATCTGCTGCCAGAAGAGGGGAACAACGCTTCCCCGACTGCCAATCACGTTCCCAAACCGCACTGCTGAAAAGATCGGTTTGCCCTTTGCGCTTTCGCTTAGGGCAGCGACCCAAAGCTCACCTAAGCGCTTCGTTATCCCCATTATGCTCGATGGATTAACTGCTTTATCAGTGGAGACAAAGATACAATACTCTGCACCAACTTCCAAAGCGGTTTGTGAAACGACCATCGTGCCCCAGACATTGGTCTTAATGGCCGCATTCACATGTTCCTCTAGGATTGGCACATGTTTGTAGGCCGCAACATGGAAGATAATAGCTGGTTGGTGAAGAGCGAAATAACGTTTGACGCGCTGTTGGTCTGTAACATCACAGAGAATCAGGGTTTGCTGAAGCTCTGGGACGGCCCAGCGCAACTCATTGCTCA
This sequence comes from Chloroflexaceae bacterium UBA1466, assembly GCA_002325605.1. Lineage (GTDB taxonomy): Bacteria > Chloroflexota > Chloroflexia > Chloroflexales > Chloroflexaceae > UBA1466. Next base: position 12,709 of record DCSM01000108.1, on the reverse strand, counting down.
AATCGTAAAGCGCGGTCTCATTGTTGTCAAGGAGGAAGAGATGAGCCGGCGCAAACTTGCTCAGTTGCCGCGCTAATTCACTGCCAATTGAGCCGCCAACCCCCGTCACCAGAACCTTTTTGCCGCTTATCAGCTTCCGACATTCCTCATCATTGATCGCCACCGTCTGCCGCCCAATCATATCATCAAGCGTGATGTCGCGGATGGAGAGCGGTTCTGTGAAGTGCAAGACATCGGGGCTGATTTGCACTCGTGCTGAGGTCTCTTGACAACTGGCAATGATTTCGTGAAGGCGCGAACGCTTTATCCCGTGCAGCGCAATAATCAGGGTGTCGGCCTGCATGCGGCTTGCCCAATGGGCGACCTCATCACAGCGCCCCAGCACGCGCATTCCCAACACGACCCGATCTATCTTTGCGGGGTTGTCGTCAAGAAACCCTAAGAGCTTATACTGAATGCGGTTACGGGATTCGCGGATGCGCTGGGCGACAAACTGCCCGGCCTCATCCGCCCCCAGGATTAGAATCCGCTGGGCATCCCCGTGGTGAGGCCGTAACCGCATCAGGACTTGGTTGAAGACTCGCCAATGGTAACGGGTTCCTATGAACCCGATCATGGCAAACAACCCCCCAAGCATGACCGCCAAAGTCGAGAGCCGCCTAGGGGCTTCGGGCCAGAAGGTGTTTGCTAAGAGGATTAGCATGATGGAGACCCCAATGGTCTTCACAATGACAAAGACTTCGTAGAGACTGGCATGTTCCCAAAGTCGTTGATAGATTCCGAATAAAGTCCCCACGCCGATATAGACAAGCGCCATTACGATAATTGCAAACCGATAGTCTTGGGGTTGCCATTCCAAGACTCGCAGCTGAAAGGCAAGCGTATGCGCTACTAAGACAATCATCCCATCAAGGAGAACTCGCCCCCCAATGCCAAGCCACTTTTTCACCGTTTCAGTCATGCTTATTCTAACTTCCAAGACGTTTACTTAAATCCTTCAGGCTTAAAGACACTTTGAATTAAGGGTTTAGCAGCATTTAAGCGTGGGCTAATCTACCCCAACTTCTGGTAAAGATCACGCCTAATCCAATGATAACTGAAATTAGCTTAATTATCAAATCAGACCCCTATTTGGCTTGCGAAAGGGGCAACAAAGCTCCAAGCAGCCCCGTTGCCCCATCGCCCTAAGCCCTAAAAGCCCTCCTTCTTAAAGGATGGTGGGACCTAAATTGCCCGCCAACCTTAGCGTTGAATGGACTTCGCAAAGATGTTATTTAGATTTTGACTTACCGCGACCTCAGCATCTGTCACATGAGCATAGACCCGCCCCTTATCCGTGTGCATAAAGACATCCGCAAGCAGCTTCATCGGCGTATTGACCTTCGCCTCAACCGAGACAAAGCAGCGTTCATCGGGCGCAAGTCGCTTGAAATACTGGGCCTTGCGGGCTGAGAGTGGCAGACTCCCCGATTGATGAATATGCTTGACCAAGATCAAAATGCTCTGAAACTCAATATCCGCCAGAAGGGGATTAAGGGTTTGACAAGGAAATTGCCCATAATCACTCGCAGTAATAGTGGTGGGTGGCATATATTGCATTGTTAGGCGCTCCTGGCTGAGATTCAAGACTCGCTCAACCCCTTGAAACCGTGGGCCATGAAAGAGGGTTCCGTCCCGATAAAGCTGGGAGCCAGGGATTACATGCGTTTCACTAAGGTCAAAACCCCGATAGATTGGTGCTTCAGGGATTGTTCGGAGCAGATTCACTTGTTGGCTATAGTGATAGCGCGGTTTCCCTTGAGGCGTGAGGCTCCAAACTATCGCTTCGAAGTCAATTCCCTCTTCTGTCTTCCTAAGCTCTTTCAGATCAAGGATATATTCGCTTGCTAAAGTCGCATCAAAGATAATTCCTTTTAAGACCTTAAAATGCTCATAGCTCGCAAAGGTATAGCCAGGGTAAAGCTGTTCACAAGCATTGATCATCCAGGTTATCGCAAAGACAGCTGGGAGGACTTTATTCTCCCCAATCACATGATCCTCAAGGAAAGGGTTATCCTCGGCTACCAGTTTGCGCCGAATGCGATAGCTGCGAAGGGTCGGTTCAAGCTTCTTTGGCGCAATAGGCCCCATCGGGCTGCCGACTACGACTTGCACCGCTGCATACCGCGCCACCTCAGAAGCAAAAACCTGCGCTCCAGCTTCTAAAGGAATCACAGAAATGTTTTGGGAAGCAAAGTGTTGCCGCAGTGCTGGCGTGACCATTCCCCCATCCCACGGCCCCCAATCAAACGCAATCACATGGCAAGTCGGGTGTAAATGCTTGACTAAGTGGGCAAACTTATTCAGAATCTCATTGGCTAAGGCATAATCAGTCTGCCCTGCATTGCCATAGAACCCAGCCGCCGAAGAAAACAAGATTAAATGCTGGAGTTGCGCGAGAGGAATGCAGGTTAAGAGGTTTTCAAGGCCTTTGATCTTCGCGTTGAAGACTAGATCAAAGTCTTCTAAAGTCTTCTGTTCGATCAACTTATCGGCTAAGTTCCCCGCTCCATGAATAATCCCTGTAATGGGCCCCGTGCGCTGAGTCACTGTCGCTAAAGCCGTTCTTACGGCCTCAACATCAGTAACATCTGCACTAAGATATTCACCTTGACCGCCTGCCTGCATAAGCGCTTGAAGCGTCTGGTTTATTTCCCTTCCCGCCAGCACCTTGCTGACTTCTTGACTGACCTTCCGCGGCGTAGGCTTCACCCCTTGAGCTTGCAAATGGGCAAAGCAATGCTGTTTAAGCGCTGCTTCATCGGGCAAACCATTGGCCCAAGCTGGCTCCTCCGTGAGGGGCGTGCGCCCTAAGAGCAGAAAGGTAGCAGGATATTGCTGGGCCAGCGTGCTGATACACTTAGCCGTAATGCCGCGCCCTCCTCCACTAACTACAAAGACCGAATTTGAACTGATTGGCGGAATCATTGACATACAGATTTCCCTATCTTAAAGAGGCGGTTACCCCTAAATGCTCTACATTATAGCCTAATTCTGTGCCCCAGTCTAAGTCGCAGCCTAATCAAATCTAGCAGTCTATTCTAACCTATCTCTGTTGATTCTTATGGTATAAATGAAAGTAGTTTGATTCCCTAAAAGCTGGGTCAGGGGTAATATAAATGCTAGAGTAGTCTCATATAAAAGCTGGAGCGGTCTCATATAAAGGCTGATTAAAACATCTTTCATTCGTTAAGTAAGAATGAATAAAATGCCTTATTATGTGGTACTTTTCTGTCAGTTAATGGGTCACATAGCTGTCAGATCGGGACAGGCAAGATGTTTTCCAGGTTAAGACAGGCAAGATGCCTGTCCTACGGTATGGTCTGGGCAGCCTTGCATGAAACCCCACCATTTGGTATCATAGTCAAAGGCTACCTTAGATTAAAGGAGCGAATGTGAAGCCTATGATCCCATGGTCAAAGTTGAGTCAACTAAGTCTCAAAGTTGGTTTAAGTAGCTTAATGGTGCTTGCCCTTTGGGGTTGTACGCAGGGCAATAGCCCGTCGGTTCCCAAAAATGAAGCCAGTCCAGGAGCAGGGAAGGCGACCCCTAAAGCGGAGGCGACTACCGAATCAGAGGCTACGCCTGAGATGGAGGCCACTTCTGAGGTCAGCCCAACCGCAGCTGGCGCAGGGGCAAAGACAGGCTGGACGGCGAAGGAAAAAGCCATTTTGAAGACTCTCATGTTGGCGAGTCTGCCGACTCCAGAGCCAGACCCCTCGAATGCCTTTGCCGATAACCCTAAGGCCGCCGCTCTAGGAAAAAAGCTCTTCTTTGATGAGCGCCTTAGTATCAATGGGAAGGTCTCCTGTGCCACTTGTCACAAGCTAGAATTGTCCTTCACCGATGGCCTGTCGCTCTCGCATGGCGTAGGCGTGACGGAGCGCAATGCCCCAACTATCATTGGCAACGCTTATAGCCCCTGGATGTTTTTGGATGGGCGCAAGGACAGTGTCTGGGCGCAGGCGCTGGGCCCCTTAGAGAGTGCCGTGGAGCATGGTGGTTCCCGTACTCAATATGCTCATCTGCTTGCAGCGAACTACAAACCTGCTTATGAAGCAATCTTTGGGAAGTTCCCTGACCTGAGTGATGCCAAACGTTTCCCCCCAAAAGCGGGCCCGGTTGAGGACAAAGAGGCCAAAGCTGCGTGGGATAAGATGCCCGCTGAGGATCAGGAGACCATTAACCGCATCTTTGCGAACATGGGGAAAGCCATCGCGGCTGCCGAACGCCCTGTTGTGCCTCTGACGGCCACTTTTGATACCTATGTTGCAGCGGTGCTGGCGGGCGACTCTGAAACCATGGCCAAGGTCTACACGCCCGACCAAGAGGCTGGTTTGCGCGTCTACATTGGGAAGGGCAAATGTTTAGGCTGCCATACTGGGCCCCTTTTCACCAACAACACCTTCCATAACATCGGGGTGCAAAAGATGATCCCCCACGCGGGAATGAAGGCAATGGAGGGTACGCCGATGCCTGAGCTGGCTATCGATGATGGGCGGGCGAGTGGAGTCGGGAAAGTCTTAGCTGATGAGTTTAACTGCCTGGGCAAATACAGTGATGCAAAGAACCCTGAAGCCTGTAAAGTCAAGGCCCTCGAAGCCAGCAAAGCCCTTACAGCAACCATGCTTGAGCAGTTTCGCACGACGACCTTACGCAATATCGCAGAAACTGCACCTTACATGCACGATGGGAAGATGCAAACACTGGAAGAGGTTGTTGAACACTATGATCTAGGCTTCAAAGGTAACCCCTTAACCCCACCTTTGGGCTTGACTAAGGAGGAGAAAGCCCAATTGGTGGCCTTTATGAAGACTTTAAGTGGCCCTATTGCAGGCGATCTCACCGCAGCGAAAGAACCAATACCCTAAACCTGCCTAATTTTACAAGAAGGGAGTTCCAGCCTGGCTGGAACTCCCTTTTAACCCCCTAAACGAAAGTTACCCAAAATGCCAATGGCTCCTTATGCTCACCATGTTTTCATCTGTACTGGCAGCTATTGTGCCCCCGAAGGCCGGGCTGATGAACTCTATGGCCTCCTGACACGCTTGCTTGGAGACTTAGGCCGCTACGACAACCCCGTCCGCGTCAAGCGGGGCATCACGCCCTGCCTTGGGGTTTGCACGGGCGGCCCGCTCCTCGTTGTTTACCCCGAAGGGGTCTGGTATCATAAAGTGGATGAAGCAGCTTTGAAGCGGATTGTCAACGAGCATTTACGCAATGGTGTGCCCGTGGAAGATTATATTTTTCACCGCTTAACTCCCGCCCCTGATGCTTGACTTAGAAGTAAGGCAGTGCTATACTCTGTTCAATTTCTAAGATCGCCCACGCCAATGGGTTGCTCTTCTTACCAAATCTTCACTGAGGGAAAGGTATTAGCTGCTGATGGCAAACGTTCGTAATCTCTTGCAACGAAAAAAAAAGAGTTTCTGGACTATCTCACCCGAAAGTTCAGCCTATGAAGCCATCCAAATCATGGTCAGCCATGATGTCGGGGCCCTCGTTGTTATGAATGACAGTCAGATGGTCGGGATTATCACGGAGCGGGACTACATCCGCAAGGTTTTATTAGGTAAGCGCCACCTCGACGACATCCGCATCCGCGAGATAATGACCGAAAAAGTCATTTCAGTCAGCCCTGACCAGACCGTTGATGGGTGTATGGCCTTGATGATTGATCACCAGATCCGCCACTTACCAGTCATGGAAAATGGCAAACCGATGGGTATTATTTCCATCCGCGACGTAGTGAACCAGGTTGTCTCGGACCAGGAGTTTATGATTTCGCAGCTTGAGAACTACATTATGGCCTGTCCTGTAGATTTTAAGCGTTAAGCTGCTTCTCCCAACTTTTTAGCTCTCTGATTGATGCGGAAGGGCCACCAAACAATTTTGGTGGCCTTTATTGCTTTGTACCGCTACCCCACCGTCTAACTGCCCCTAACTTGTAGTAGAAAGGTAGATCTATGGCCCCCAATCTTCTTCCCGCCCGTGAGTTTCCGCCAGGCTTGGATTGGCTTAACACCGCCCAGCCTCTAACCTTTGCCCAACTCAAAGGCAAGATCGTCCTCTTAGATTTCTGGACTTATGGGTGCATCAATTGTATCCATGTCATCCCCGACCTAAAGCAATTAGAAGCCGAATATCCTAATGAATTAGTAGTTATTGGCATTCATTCTGCTAAATTTGATGCTGAAGGGGAAACCGAGAACATTCGGCAAATCATTCTCCGCTATGAGTTGGAACATCCAATAGTCAATGACCGCAATTTTCGCATCTGGCAAAGGTGGGATGTCCATGCCTGGCCAACGGCCTTTCTGATTGATCCTGCGGGAAAAGTCGTAGAACGGCATAGTGGCGAGGGTTTTTATGCAGTTTTCAAACCCTTAATTGCTTCGCTCGTCGAAAGCTTTGCGGCCAAAGGGCAATTAGACCTTACGCCCTTCCAACCGCGCCTCGAAAAAGCGGGCCTTCCCAAGCCCGTGTTGGCTTTCCCTGGTAAAGTCTTTGCGGAGCAAGGTGGCGAGCGGCTCTTTATCGCCGACACCAATCATCATCGGCTGATCGTTGCTCATCAGCAGACGGGGGAAGTCTTAGACCTCATCGGTTCGGGAGCCAAAGGCTTTACAGATGGTGATTTTGGCACAGCTACTTTTGCCCACCCACAAGGGTTAGTTCTCGCGCCTGATGGGCAAACCTTGTATGTCGCTGATTCTGAAAACCACGCGCTGCGCGAAATCGACCTGGCCACAAGCCAGGTAACGACACTGGTCGGCACGGGCCACCAAAGTCGCCAATTTGCTCCACGAGGCGGCAAAGCGCCCGCATTTGCGCTCAATTCGCCTTGGGATTTGGCTTTGGAAGGGCAAAAGCTCTATATCGCTATGGCGGGAATGCACCAAATTTGGCTTCTTGATTTAGTGACCAAAGCTCTTCGCCCCTTTGCGGGCAGTGGCCGCGAAGGGACAGTAGATTCGCTCTGCACCAGCGCCGAATTAGCCCAACCGAGTGGCCTGGCGCTCGATGGCCAAGCGCGCCTCTATTTCGCCGATGCAGAGGGCAGTTCAATTCGTTGGGCCGACCTTCACGGCCCCAATCCGCAAGTTCACACCTTGGCGGGAAGTGGCTCAAGTTTGTTTGATTTTGGGGATCGGGATGGCCTGGGCCCCCAAGCCCGCTTTCAACATCCGCTTGGGGTTGCCTATCAAGCAGGCATGCTCTATCTCACTGACACTTATAACCATAAAATCAAGCAGATTGAGCCTAAAACGGGCGCAGTTCAAACCTTTTTGGGCCAGAATAGCGGTTGGCGCGATGGAATTGAGCCGCTTTTCGCTGAACCTGGGGGCTTGAGCGCTGCTGAAAAGAAACTTTTTGTGGCGGATACCAATAATCACGCGATTCGCGTAATTGATCTTTCGACCAAAAATACAACGACGCTCATCCTAAAGGGCCTTGAACGCTTTATGCCGGCTCCAGAAAGCGAAGCATTCCCTGGAAAAATGTTGCACTTAGCTGCTCAAACCGTCGAGGTGGGCGAAGGGAGCCTTGAAATAGAGCTAAGGTTGCCAGAAGGCTACAAACTCAACCCCGCCGCCACTCACGCGCTGACTTGGCAAGCTACCGCTGGCCTTCTCCTGCAACCCACTGAAGCTAATCTTTCTTTCAATCAACCTACGCTTTCAATGCCCTTAATTTTCAGGGCTGGCTCCGGCCAGCTGATCTGTGATCTTACCCTCTTCTATTGCGCGGGAGCCAAAGAAGGCGTTTGTTTGCTCGACCAAGTCCGCTTGACAATTCCCCTTACGGTTCAAGCGGTGGGCGAAAAGCAGTGCCAAGTGGTCTATCAGCTTCAAGCAGCCTAACGGGTGAAGCGGGCCAAAACCTCAGTTCACCCGCAACGGGGTTTTTGCTCAACTGGCACAATGAGGAGCGATAGGATGCCGATGCTTCAAACCAAACACAAGCTTGGGCAACAGTTGGCCCAACGGGTTGGTTTATTAAGTTTTATTGCCCTTTTTGGGCTAATCGCGGTCATGCTGGTGGGTTTGGTGGGTACGTTTCAGCGGGCCCACCAAAAACTCAATCACACTGGGCTGACCATCGCCCAAAAGCTCGACCACTTCTTCTTTGAGGTTCACAACAGCCTTTTGGTTACTAGTGGGCGGCTGGCAGCGGCTGAAAAACCTAGCAAAGCCTTTCAAGCTCTTTTGGCCCACCAAAACCCAATTGTTGAATTGTTTTTGGTTGATTCCGCTGGCCAGGTCTTAGCTCACGCGCAGCGGGCCGGCGAAAGCCAAGCTTTGGCTCATTTAGTGCTTCAGAAGCCGTTTTGGTTGGCCCGCCCGCCCCCCAAAATGGCCCTCAGCGCAGTGCAATACACCAAAACGGGACAACCTTTTGTGGCCATGGCGGTGCTTGTCCCGACCTCTGAGGCCAAACCTACGACTTTAGTCGCCTGGGTTAAGTTGGCTTCTTTGCAACCTTTAGACCAGCCAAAACAAGCGGTGCAAACGGCGGCGCTCTACCTTGTGGACACGAAAGGTAAAATTTTAGCGACCCAAAACTGGCAAAAACCCCGCTCAGAGACCCAGCTCCGTGATTTTGCAGCGCGCATAGCCTCCGAAACAAGGGGTAATTTGAGCATCCAGCTTCAGCAAGGGGTTTTGAAGGATTTTGTCGTAACCTCCAGCGTAGCTCTGAATGGCGTTTCCTGGTATATCGTCCTGGAACAACCCATCAGTGAAACCCTCAAAACTTTTTTTATTCCATTAAGTCTTCTTGGTATCTGGTTTTTGATCATTGTTTTACTGATTTGGAGCATCTTTCGCTTTTTACAAAAGAGCATTATCCGTCCGCTGGTGCTTTTACACCAAGGGGTCGCTGAATTTAGCCAGCGTAATTTTGCTTATCGCATTGAAATTCCTAAAAAAGATGAGTTTGGGGCTTTGGCTGCCGCGTTTAATCTAATGGTCGAACAACTGGCGGCGACGATTCAAGTCTTATGGTTGCGGGAAAAAGCGCTCAAACAGGCCCAAAATGAGCTTGAAGAGCGCGTCAAGCGCCGCACAATTGATTTATTGCAAATGAATAAGCTGCTCAAAGAAGAGATTAGCGAACGCAATCAGATCGCAACGGCCCTTCAGAAAGCCCTCCGCGAGAGCGAGGCGCTGCGCGAGATGCTCCACAAACGCGAAAACTTGTTGCAGGCGATCTTTGACCATGCCCCCTTTGCCATTTTTGTCGAAAATCTCCAGGGCGATTGCCTTTTGACCAATTGGTTGGCCGAAAAAATCCTTCTTTTACCCCAGAATCAAAATGTAATTGCCTCTTTCCATAGTTCTTTTGCTCCAGAATCCTCCATTAGTTTACATCTTGAGGAAAAAACCACCGTAGAAGAGATTACCTTTATCCTAGACGATGCTTTTTCTACCTACCTTACTTACAAATTTCCCCTTCAAGATGCAGACACAAGCGTTTATGCCATTTGTAATATCGCTGTCGACGTTACTGAAAGTCGGCGGCTGGATGAGGCCCTGGCCTGGGAAGCTAAAGTCAATGCTGCGATTGCCGAATTGGCTAAAAAATTGCTTTCCTCGGCTTCTTTTGAAGAGATTTCAGCCGAAGTTTTGAATTATGCCCTAGAACTTACCGATAGCCCCCATGGATTTGTTGGTTATATTGACCCCCAAACCGGCTATTTGATCTTGCCCACGATGACCAAAGGGGTTTGGAATGAAAGCCCTAGGGAAACCCAAACGGTTATTTTCAAAAAATGGGGCGGGCTTTGGGGCTGGGTTTTGGAAAACCGAACCTCTTTGCTGACCAATGACCCCCCCACCGCCCCCCGGGCAAAGGGTATCCCGGTGGGCCATGCTTCAATCGCCCGCTTTTTGGCCGCGCCCGCTTTAGCCGACCAAGCCCTGGTGGGCGAAATCGCCTTAGCCAATGCCCGGCGCGATTACACGAACCATGATCTAGTCTTGGTCGAGCGGTTGGCCGATTTATATGCTTTGGCTATTCAGCGCAAACGAGTGGAAGAAGAGTTGCGCGAGAGCGAAGAGCGCTTTAGGTTGCTGGTCAACAATGCCCAAGACATTATTTTCCGCTATCGAATTATTGAACCGCTAGGTTATGAATATGTCAGTCCTTCAGTAACAACGCTTTTGGGCTACACTTGCGAAGAATATCTCGCTGATCCCTATTTGCATTGCAAAATCATTCACCCTGAAAGCCAAGCGCTTTTTGCTAGTTTTTCGCGGGCCAACTTGGATGACGCAGAATCGCTCATTTTGCATGTTTGCCACAAAGATGGCCATGATGTGTGGCTGGAACAACGCAGTTGGATCATCAAGAATGAAGAGGGCTTGCCGCTGGCGATTGAAGGGATCAGCCGGGACATTACGGCCCGCAAACGCGCTGAAGAAGCGCTCCTTTTGACCCAGGCTTCGCTTGACCACTCGGCGGATGGCGTGGTCTGGCTGGCCCCCGATGGCCGCCATATCTATGTCAATGATGCTGCTTGTACGACTACCGGTTATTCGCGGGAAGAATTGCTGAAGCTTACTTTTGCCGACCTTTGCCGCGACTTTTCAGCCGCCAAATGGGCGCTGCTCTGGCAGACCGTCTGCCTCCAAGGTTCCTATACGTTTGAAATTTCGCACCAGCAGCGCAAAGATGGCACGACTTTTCCCACGGAAATTACGGCCAATTACCTGAATTTCAATGGCCAAGAATATCTTTGTAACTTCATTCGCAACCTTACTGAGCGCAAAAAGGCCGAGGAAGCCTTGCACCAATTTCAATTTGCGCTTGATAGTCTTGCCGACAATATCTTTCTGATTGACCGCGAAGCGATGCGTTTCGCTAATTTTAATCAAACTGCTTGTCAAAGTCTCGGTTATTGTCGGGCTGAATTAGAGCAGCTGGGCCCTCATGACATCAAACCTCATTTTACCAAAGAAGAATTAGCTCGAATCTTTGATCAAGTCATCACTGAAAATAGTGTCGGCTCGATCAAAACTGTCTATCAACGGAAGGATGGCAGCCAATTTCCCGTTGAAATCCTTTTCCGCTCGTTGCAATCGGGCCCCAAATGGTTGCTTATTGCTTTAGCACGGGACATCACGGAGCGCAATCAAACTGAAAAGGCGTTACGCGAGGCCAAAGAAGCCGCTGAAGCTGCGGCCAGAGCCAAATCTGAGTTTTTGGCCAATATGAGCCATGAGATTCGCACGCCGCTTAATGCGGTCATCGGCATGACCAATTTGTTACTTGACACCAACCTAACTCCTGAACAATATGATTATGCCCAAACCATCAGAACCAGTGGCGATGCGCTGCTGACAACCATCAATGATATTTTAGATTTCTCTAAAATCGAAGCAGGTCACTTAGATTTTGAACATGTCCCGTTTAGTTTAGTGGATTGTTTAGAAGAATCTTTAGATTTAATCGCTTCCAAGGCTGCCGAAAAGCAGCTTGATTTGGGTTAC
>DCSM01000108.1:0-1136 GCA_002325605.1 Chloroflexaceae bacterium UBA1466 | reverse complement strand
CTTGATTTGGGTTACATCGTTGATGATCAAACGCCGTGCATGTTGATTGGCGATGTTGCCCGGCTGCGCCAGATTTTGGTCAACCTCTTGAGCAACGCGGTCAAGTTTACCCCAGAGGGCGAGGCCGTCATTGCGGTTACTTCCCGCAAACTTACGCTTTCTGAAGCGCAAGAGGCTCCAGCCGAGGTTGAGCCGCTCGTTGCTCAAGCAGCTTTACCTGGGGCCAAAGCCGAGTATGAAATCCTGATTAGCGTGTGGGATACGGGGATCGGCATCCCGGCAAACCGCCAGAATCGGCTTTTCCAACCCTTTAGTCAGGCGGATAGCTCGACCACGCGCAAATATGGGGGGACCGGTTTGGGTTTGGTGATTAGCAAGCGGTTGGCGGAAGCCATGGGCGGGACGATGTGGGTCGAAAGTGAGGAAGGGAAAGGTTCAACCTTTCATTTTAGCTTTTTGGCGGCGGCGGCGGCCAGCCAAGTTCGGCCCTCTGAGTCTCCGGAGCAACCCTTGTTGCAAGGCAAGCGCGTCTTGATTGTGGATGATAATCAAACCAATCGCTTGATTTTGACGCGCCAAGTTGAATCGTGGGGTATGTTGCCCCGTGCTGCCAATTCGGGCCCCGAAGCTTTGGCTTGGATTAGCGCGGGGGAGACCTTTGACCTGGGCCTCTTAGATTTTTATATGCCTGAAATGGATGGGCTTAGTCTAGCCACTGAAATCCGCCTCCACCAAAATTTGGGCACTTTGCCCCTTGTGATGCTAACTTCCATTGGCCAGCGGCTGGAAGGGGAACAAATCGCGGCGGTCAACTTTGCCGCTTTTCTCTTCAAACCCGTCAAACAAACCTCGCTTCATAACATCCTTTTAGCGATCTTTACGGAGCAAATCAGACCAACTTGGGAAAAGCAACCCGTTGAGCAGTTGCGGCAAGAGATTCGCTCCGTGCAGCGCCATTCTTTGCGGATTTTGCTGGCCGAAGACAATGCGGTCAATCAAAAAGTTGCGCTGCGAATCCTGGAGCGCATCGGTTATCGGGCGGATGTGGCGGCCAACGGGTTGGAAGTGCTAGATGCTTTGAGCCGCCAAAGCTACGATGTGATTTTAATGGATGTTCAGATGCCTGAAATGGATGG
>DCSM01000029.1:4778-6201 GCA_002325605.1 Chloroflexaceae bacterium UBA1466 | reverse complement strand
ACAGGCTGGAAGCTCGTGCTACGTCAGAAAGCCAGCGGCGTAGGATAGGCATCCTGCCTGTCCAGTACATGCTGGAAGTCTAGGCTATGGCATAATCCAGTTTGCTTAAAGGCAGAGCCTACCATATATTGGTGGCCAATTTGAGTTTGACCAAAGTGCCAATTTGCGGTATCATAAGTTGAGCGCGAGGTAGCCCATTTAGGCAAAAGGAGCTGTAAAGATGCTGGAGGCCATTTTCGCCCCCAAAGCAGTCGCAGTGATTGGGGCTTCGCCTGAGCCAACGCGCCTGGGGCATCAGGTACTCAAAAACATCGTGCAAAATGGCTACCAGGGCCGTATCTACCCGATTCACCCCAAGGCCTCAAGTATCCTAGGCTTGCTGGCATATCCCAGCGTTCTAGCTGTGCCAGAGCCGATTGACCTGGCGGTCATCGTGATCCCGACAGCACTTGTCTTAGGGGCCGTTGAGGAATGTGGGCAAAAAGGGGTGCAGGGCCTGATTGTCATCACGGCGGGGTTCAAGGAGGTCGGTGGCGAGGGCAAGCGGCTAGAGAAGCAGTTAATAGAGGTAGTGCAAAGCTATCAGATGCGGATGATTGGGCCGAACTGTTTAGGCGTAATAGACACTACCTGTAACCTAAATGCCACCTTTGCGGCTTTGATGGCCGATCCTGGCGAGATCGCCTTCATGTCCCAGTCTGGGGCGTTATGCACGGCAATCTTAGACTGGAGCAAGGCGAACGCGATTGGCTTCTCGCGCTTTGTCAGCCTTGGCAATAAGGCGGATGTGAATGAAGTCACGCTTCTCCAAGCCTGGGGCAACGACCCCTATAGTAAGGTGATCCTGGCTTACCTAGAGGGGATCAGCGACGGGCCCAGTCTGATCGCCACGGCTAGGGAGGTCACAGCTAAAACGCCAGTCATAGCGATCAAAAGCGGGACGACGGCAGCGGGAACGCGAGCGGTCTCCTCGCATACGGGCTCCTTGACGGGCAGTGAGAACGCTTATGAAGCGGCCTTTACGCAGTGTGGGATCCTAAGGGCCCACTCGATGGAAGACCTCTTCGACCTGGCGCTGGCCTTTGCCTACCAGCCTCCGCTCAAAGGGAACAATGTAGCGATTGTTACCAACGCGGGCGGGCCGGGCATCATCGCCACTGACGCGATTGAACGCACGGGCTTGCTGAAGATTGCGGAGTTCACGCCTGAGACCATCTCGCGGCTTCAGCACGAGTTGCCCCCGATGGCCAACGTCTTTAATCCCATTGATGTAATTGGGGATGCGCGCAGTGACCGCTATCGCATAGCGATTGATGCGGCGCTTAAAGACCCTGGAGTCGATGCCTTACTCGTGCTTTTCACGCCCCAAGCCAGCAGCGAGACTGAATTGACCGCGCAGCTAATCACCGAACTGGCAGCCAGT
>DCSM01000029.1:0-4676 GCA_002325605.1 Chloroflexaceae bacterium UBA1466 | reverse complement strand
TTAGAGATCCTTCAAGCGGGCAAGATTCCCAACTATGCTTTTCCAGAGCGGGCGGTGAATGCGTTACGGGGGATGGCTGCTCACCTAAATTGGAAGCAGCAGCCGTTGCCAGAGTACGTTGAATTTGAGGTTGATAAGGCCCGGGTTCAGGACTTATTTGCCAGGGTGAGGGAAGCTGGGCGGGTGGAGCTAGGGGAGATCGAAGCGCGAGAGGTGATCGAGGCCTACGGGATGCGGCTCCCTAAGAGTAAGCTGGCGCGGTCTGCGGAAGAGGCTGTGCAATTCGCGCAAGAGATAGGCTATCCTGTCGTGATGAAGGTGAGTAGCCCTGACATCCTGCACAAGAGTGACATTGGGGGGGTAAAGGTTGGGGTGAGCGACGCAACGACGGTGCGCGACTCGTTTGATTTGATTGAGTATCGGGCGCGGAAGTATAGCCCAAATGCCCAGGTCTGGGGGGTTTTAATCCAGGAGATGGTTCGCAAAGGGCGGGAGTTGTTGGTAGGCGTGAGCCGCGACCCCCAGTTTGGGCCCCTGATTGTCTTTGGGATGGGTGGGATTTACGTTGAGGTTCTGCGGGACGTAGCCTTCAGGCTTGCGCCCATCAGTCGGCAGGAAGCCCGCTCGCAGATCAGGGGTATTCGCACCTATAAGTTGTTGCAGGGAGTGCGGGGCGAAGCCGCATCTGACGTGGACTACGTAGAAGAGGTCTTGCTGCGGGTCAGCCAACTCGTGACTGATTTCCCGGAGATCGTAGAGATGGACATTAACCCTCTGGTGGTGCATCCGCAAGGGGAGGGGGCTGTGGTGGTTGATGCGAGGATTATCCTGCAAGGGTAAGAAGCTTTAGCTCGCCTAAGTTTAAGATTTGGGGCTTGCGGTAGAAGCAGGCAGAAGCAATGATGATAAAGTACTCTTGAGTACAGGAAAGGTAGCAGGTTTGCATGACCACCTTATATGTTGCGTCAACTGAAACCTTTGTCGGCAAGAGCGCCGTCTGCATGGGGTTGCTGAGTCGGATGGCACGGGACGGGTTCACCGTCGGCTACATGAAGCCGGTGAGCGTCTCGGTGATGCACACGCCCGACTCAGTGCTAGATGAAGATGCCGCTTTGATTAGGGAAACGCTTGGCCTGACCGAACCCCTCGACCAGATTGCGCCGGTCCTCCTTACGCCCAGTGTCACGGATGCCATCCTGCGAGGGCAGCCGCCGGACTTCACAGCCAAGCTTCAAAGTGCCTACCCGCTAGTTGCACGGGGGAAGGATGCGATGATCTTGGAGGGGACTAATAACTGGGCCGAAGGGGCCCTGATCGACCTGACCCCTGGCCAAGTGATCGACCTTCTAGGGGCTTCGGGGCTGCTAGTCATCCGCTACCGCACCATGCGGGCGGTAGATGCTATCCTGACGGTGCATCGCTACTTTGGCAATCGGCTTCTAGGGGTCTTACTCAACCAAGTCGAGGATCCGCAGCTAGAGTTCGTTAGAAGTCGCGTCGAACCGTTCCTGGAAGCCCGCAACATCCCAGTCTTTGGGGTTTTACCAAATGACCGTTTGCTGGCGAGTGTAACGGTGAGTGAGCTTCTGGAGCATCTGGGGGGACAGTACATCGGGCGGCCTGAGTGGAGCGATAAGCTGATCGAGACGCTGATGATTGGGGCGATGGGGACTGATGCGGGGCTATCCTTCTTCCGCCGGCACGCTAATAAAGCTGTGGTGACGGGGGGGGATCGGATTGACTTGCAACTAGTAGCAATGGAGACCAGTACCAACGCGCTGATTCTGACGGGCAACATTCGCCCTTCGCTGCGGGTGGTTGACCGGGCGGAGGAGCGGGAAGTCCCCATTATCATCGTACCAGATGATACCTTGACCACGGTGGAGCGGGCCGCGCAACTGTTTGGGCGCATTCGGTTTCGCCAACGGGTCAAGCTGCAACGCTTCATTGAGATGATGGACAACAACTTTAACTATGAGCGGCTCTACGACTCCTTGGGTCTCACGCGCTATTAAGCCAGAAGGGTTTTAGGTTGTGTTGCCTACCATTCCCGCGTCTGAAAGTGACCTAACCAAAGAAGTAGAAACCATTGGCACTCTGGTTTTCGAGACCAATCCAGCCTATCCTTATCCCTTTCCCGTACCGAAAGCACCACATTTTTGGATGGCAGAGCAGACAGGGAGCCTAGCAAACGCAGTGGAAGTCTATCTGCGGGGTGAACACTTATCCCCCACAGAATTTGCGGCCTTGCGGCTCTATCTTCAGCAATACTTGGAACGGGCGGTGATGACAGGGGAGGCAGATCGGAAGCGGCTGATAGGGTCTTTGCCTAAGCTCCAGACCATCCGGGAGCTAGAGCGGTTCGTAGACCTTATCGCCGAGTCTGGGATCGAACCCTTCTGAAGCAACAAAATGACGGGCTTGAAGCCCGTCTTGTGGTATCTGCTAACCTCTAACCTCTTTTGACCTTCTGCCTGCTTCTTCCCTCAGACTTCTTGCACCAAGGCCCGCAATAAAGCTCCTCTTGTAAGTAACCCCAGCAAAGTTCCTTTGGCATCCACAATGGGAACTTGCTCCAGGCGGTTTTTCAGCATTAAACTTGTAGCTTTGAGGAGGTTGTCCGTGGGCCCAAGCTTGACAATATCGCGCTTGAGAACTTCCTCCAGCTTCCGATTATTCCCAGGTAGCTCTGGCGCTTCAACAGAAGTTGGGCGCTGGAGCGCTGCTAAGAAACTAGCTCGCTCTTCCCCTTGCAGATGTTTCAAGACCTCAGGCGCTGTAATCTCGCCCTGAAATTGCCCTTCCGCATCCACAACGACTAAGTAGTGGTGGGGGGAAGCCAACACTTCTTGCAAAGCGGCAGCTAAGGAATAGGTGCTTTCAATGCGGGGAACAACCGTCTGCATGATCATACCTACCGTACCCAGTTTGGCCACAGGTTGGTCTGCCTCATCTTCGGCCCCCGTAAGTTGCTCCACCGCGCTCCGCAAAATATCTTCGCGCCCCAAAAGGCCCACCAAGACCCGTTCCCGATCCAACACGGGAATCTGCTTATGATTCCACTCAACCAACAGCGTAAGGGCGCGAGGAATTGAAGCTCCCGCGAAGACCGTTCGGGGTTCGGGATTCATTACTTCCGTAACGGGGAGGCTGGTGAGGGCTGAAAGTAACAAATTACCTTCTTCATTGGTTAGCAAACGGATAAGCTGAAGGGACAACAACATTCCCGTGCGGCGCGCAATATCCTGCTCTGTAAGCACCCCCAACAAATGATGTTGGGCATCAACGACGGGTAAAGTGGTTTGCCGATGCTTTAGCATCAGGGCCATTGCGCTGCCCAAAGTCGCCGTTGGCAGCGTGGTTTGGGGTTTAGTCTGCATTATATCGCCTACACTGCTAACCCCCGTGAGCGGCCCTTGCGAACGCAGGTTGGCCCGATAGGCCCGAACTTCCTCAATCACAATCAGTGCTTGGCCCAACATTTCATCTAACAAAGGAAGAAGACTTTTAATGCGCTCTGGGCGGTCTAACCACTCGATCACTAGAGGTACGTGGCTACTTAGCCCGACGAAGCTGGCGGCACGGGGCCGATGGCCTGGCCCAAACCCTGCCTGACCTTTAAGCACCGTCGCCCCCGTCGCTCCTTCGCGCTGGAGTCGCTCTAAAACCGCCAGATAGAGCGCCTGGCCGCGCCAAAGATCATCTTCATTCAGATAAATTCGCACACATTGGATAAGTTCGCTGTCGGCCATAAACTACCTACGGGCTACTCAGGTTTATTAGCGTGGGGTTGGGCCAAGGTCTGGAAATCGCGGGACCACCGCGCAAAATCATGCTCTATCGCATGGGTAAAGTTAGTGATCATATGCGAAAGCTTGAAAATCATTCCGCGCTCGCCCAAATTCTGCAAAAAACCTTGCGGCATCTTCCCCAGAATGCCTGGCAAAGGAATGGTAAGCTTAATTTCAATTGAGTATTCAACCGTTGTGCCAATAGACGACGGCTTAAAAACCGATTCGGCCCAAAGTTCCCCGCGAAAACTTGACCCTTTGGCCGTAATTTCGGGGCCATTTTCGATTGGGACAAGCCGAATATGTTGGTTAGGGGCATGTTGGGCGTGGAGGTCAAACGTAGCCGCCATTGTGTGGCCCATCCCGTCATCTGCGCCGACAATTAATCGGTAGTGGTCAGGCGCATAGCTACTGACATCAAGCGTATCGGGGAGGAGCCGAAAAACCGCTGGAATATTATTGAAGTATTCATACGTGAGGGCGGGCGGGACCGCAAATTGAAAAACCTGGGAGGCGCTGCCACCGAGATCAATAACGCTTTCATGTCTAACGTTATCGGTTCGGGTACGGGAGAAGATCGGGCGCGATGTAGCCATGCAAATTCCTTCCTTCGTGGGTGCGATTGCAAGTGGGCCCCAAAGCCTGCCGAAATTAAGGCTAGAATGAATTTACATTATAACAGAGGGGGCTTTCTTCTGCAACCTTTCTGGTTTGCAACCGCTCCGCAGGCTTGGAATCATTGGAATCAACGGCTTTAGCCGTTGCTCAGACCGCCAGCTTTTAGCCCACGGAAAGCGAAGGGGCCCTACCCTGGGTTGCGTAAAAGCCCCTTTGCCAATTTACGTTTTTGCCAGAAGAAGGATGCTTAAACGAAAAAAACCGAGC